>JAFGXA010000059.1 GCA_016936855.1 Gammaproteobacteria bacterium
AAAAAACCCTGTCAAGAACTTTATGCGGAAAAATGAAAATTATCTGAAAATAACTTCAGAAAAATGTTTTTCGCGTAAGTCCTGATCTGCTAAAACTATATGGCTTTGAGAGCATCAATCAGTCTTTTTATTTCAAAGTAACATTTATCAGCAATTCCGCAAAAACATTCGAGCAATTCTTACTGCATGATATTAAATTGCATATTGGCAAACGCACTATCTCCGGCACAATAACTAGCACATCTAGCGCAATTGCAAGTCAAAACTTAGATGAAGATCTGCAACTATTAATCACATTTACTATAGAACCATATTTAGCGCTTGCTAAACTTAGCATGCAACCACGCGTCATTCTTAACAGTACAATTCCACAAATTATTGAAACAGTATTAATTCGACACAATTACCAAAAAAACAATATTACATTAATCCTTAATAGAACTTATCAACAAGAGCCAATGATAATTCAACTGCCAAATGAAAATGATTATCAGTTTTTATTGAGATTATGTGATACATATAAAATATTTTTTTATTGCACAGAAAATAGAATAGTTTTTAAAGACAATATACCAATCGAAAATAACCCAATTAGAAAAAGCTTAACAACTAATAATAGCAAGCTAACTATCTTTGATAAAAAACACAACAATGATTACATTTACAGCGTAGAACACCATGCTGAACAAAACATAGAACACCACACAATATACACAAACTACAAAAACAAAGTTCGCTTTGCCTGCATAAAAGATTTATTTACCTATTACCAAATCAAACCCACATCAATACCCATATTTCTCACCGCACACATTGAAAGCCAACATCAATACCCTTTTTTAAACAATCAAGGATACTATCAACTTCGTTTCGCTTTCGATCTCTCCGAGCAACCAATTGCCGAAGCATCTCCTGCCATAGGCAGAATACAGCCTGCTTTAAATTGGCACACGCCTTTGGCAGATGGCGCTGAAGTTCTAATAAGTTTCCTATATAACGATTTAACAAAACCACTAATAATCGGCACCATTCACAATTCAACTAACCAAGCCATCATCACATCATACAATCCACAACAAAATATTTTACGCACCAAATCTGGCAATGAAATCCTAATAGATGACAGTAAAGATAATCAACAGATCAAAATTTCAAATGATTCTTATCACAACTCAATTACCCTAAACAACAAAGCAAATCAAAAATCAATCGACATATCAAGCAACTATGGGGCAATAAATATTTTTGCTCAACAACGAATAAAATTGAAATCAAAATCAAACGTAAAATTTCACGCAGCAAATGGCTATAAAATAACTAGCAAACATGCTTTTTATCAAGCAGTTAAAGGAAATATTAATGTAATAAGCGCTAATAAATTAACTATAAAATCCAAAAACAATATCACTTTAAAATCTAACAAAAATTTAGCTATAAATGCTCAAAAAAACTTCAAGCTGATTAATAGACATGGTAATAGTTCTTTTAAAACAAATAACGGCATTACCAAAATTATTAGCAAAGAAAGCAATATAATAATGCAAGCAAAAGGCGGCATAATCATTAAAAGCAACGGAACCAAAACCATACTGATAAAGCAACAAAATAGCGGCATTAAAATTACACCAGATGGCACAGTAGAACTATTTGGCGATGAACTAAAGATCGAATCAAAGCAAGGCATCAACATAAAAGGCAAAGCCCATTACCTGCAACATAAATAACAAACAGCTAAACCATATGACGATGCTCTCAATTAGCCCTCATTTGGATTGGCAAGATTCTGTTATATTACACCACGCAAAACAAAAAAATATTTTGACTATGCCCATAAAATCAATATAATCCCTCTCAACAGGATAGAAATTACAACATAGATGAGATTGTATTACTTTAACGAAGGATTGTCGTAACGGATTAATTTTAACCGGCGATAATGCAGATAGATTGGGGATAGCTAGTTTCAATACTGATTGAATTCATGCCATAGATGGCCTCGAAGCGTTTAAATCAAAGCAAATCGCTTTTTGCGTAAATTTTGAAAAAATTAAAGAGGTGACAAATGGGAAAAAGTAGATTTGAATTCGCAGGAAAAGCTTTTTTGGCAGAAGCAAATAGAGAGCTTGATACCGCAAAAGAAGGATTGAATGTTGCAGCAAAAAAAACAGATGGCAGGGAAATAATCTTTGCGGCACAACACGTATTATATCGTTTTGGATCAGCAATCGGATGCATGAAACAACTAAACATTGATGTACAAGAATATCATGATCAATTCGAATCGTTGTTTAATCAAACATGTAAAAATCCTAACGCTGCACTAGAAACTTTGCGCCAAATGATAAACAAAGCAAGTGAAACATTATCTGTCTTTGCTTTAAAGAAAGAAGTTCTCACAGAAAACACTATAGTTTATAACTAAACATTAGTTACAGTAGCTACAAACTTTAACTGACAGTTTTCAGCCAACTGTCAGTTATCTTATATCTTCTCCCGCTTACTTCGTGCCGAAAATGCGGTCTCCGGCATCGCCTAAACCTGGCAAAATATAGCCATGCTCATTAAGTTTGCGATCTAATCCTGCGCAATAAACCTGCACATCAGGATGAGCAGTACAAAATTTTTCCATACCTTCTGGAGCTGCAATAATACATAAAAAAGCTATTTTTCTAATTCCTTCGCTTTTCAGTTGATCAACCGCAGCAACGGCCGATCCACCTGTTGCCAACATTGGATCACAAACATAGAACTGACGCTCTTGACTATTAGGCGGAATCTTAAAATAGTAACTCTGCGGCTCTAAAGTATCTTCATCACGAAACAAGCCAATATGCCCGACTCTAGCACCCGGCATTAAAGCTAAAAGCCCTTCAACCATACCAAGACCTGCTCGCAAAATTGGCACAATCACAGGCTTACGACCCGCCAACACTGGCGCATCAAAAGTCTCCAACGGCGTTGTTACTCTAGCTTTAGTCATCGGCAAATCTTTAGTTGCTTCATAAGCTAATAACATCGTAAGCTCTGATACTAATTCTTTAAATTCTTTGGTTACTGTTTTTACATCACGCAAAGTTGATAATTTATGCTGCAACAAAGGATGCGTGACTGTATAAAAATTTTTAAATTTTTTATGCTGTCGTAATGTCATTGGGTTACTACCTCAAAATTTAGTTCACGGATATCTTTATCATGTAAAGCCCAAGGCCTTGCATATACCATATCGATCGTAGCTAACTGCGGCACTAAAAAACCACATGGTTTTACTCTAAAATGCCAAACTTCATAGCCGCCCGCACCCACTGTCTTAGGAGAACGTGGTGCGACATATTCATGGGAAATTGGAACTACGAAGCTTAAGCCCTTTCTTTTTAAAATCCACATAAACCCAGTAGTACGGTTAGATTTTAAAACAATAGTAATTGTCGGCTTATTCTTATTTACCATTATAACCTTAGCAGGATCAGTAACATTTGCCGCAAAAACCGTTATAGCAAAAAAACCACAAATAAACAGCACTAGTAATTTCTTCAACATAATAACACCCTCCTGATTTCATGAGTCTACAACATAACAAGCAAAATCAATAGCTCTTATTTGGATTGGCACGGTGCTATTATATTGCAGATGTAAGGGCGGACCACTGTGTACGCCCATCGGGTTAATTACTTTATCCTAGAAAAACGTGACTAAAATCACGAAATCATAAGAAGTAAATTGACGCTGGGTCCCGGATCAAGCTCGGGATGACAGGGATCTCGCTACTTACTACGCTTAACAAAGCGTATCAGGCGGCGTTTTTTGTGCTGCTGGCGAGGCGTTAATTTATTACGCCGACCGGCATATGGATTTTCACCCTGCTTAAACTCTAAACTGATAGGTGTACCAACAATCTTTAAGGCTTTGCGAAAATAATTTTCTAAATAACGCTTATAACTGTCTGGCAATTTTTCAACCTGATTGCCATGAATCACAATAATCGGCGGATTACTCCCTCCAGGATGCGCCATCCGTAACTTCACACGCCTACCATGCACCAATGGTGGTTGATGATTCGTCACAGCTCCTTCTAATATTTTGGTCAGAGTTGAAGTATTTAGCTCTTGAGTAGCTGATAAATAAGCGCGAGTAATAGCAGGAAATAATCCGCTCACACCTTTTCCGTGCAAAGCAGAAATGAAATGGACCTCCGCAAAATTAATAAAATTCAGTCTACGATCCAGCTCACTTTTAACCTCATCCTGCTCTTCATGAGACATATCGTCCCATTTATTAACTGCAATCACCAAAGAACGTCCTGCTTGCAACACAAAACTTAAAATACGCAAATCTTGCTCAGCGATATTACGCTTAGCATCAATCAGAAGAACTACAACATTAGCCTCTGCTATGGCTTGCAATGCCTTAATTACGGAAAACTTTTCTACTGTTTCCTTTACCTTGCCACGTCGTCTAATACCCGCTGTATCAATTAACACATAATCTTTACCAGCACGTTTAAATGGCACAGAAATTGCATCCCGCGTAGTACCCGCTTTATCATTAACAACTACGCGATCTTCCCCTAAAATGCGATTTACTAAAGTTGATTTGCCAGCATTGGGGCGACCCAAAAAAGCGATTTTAACTGCATCCTCACCTTGAGACACCTCTTCTAGTTGTGCTTCAGGAAACATTACAAAAATCTCCTGTAGAAGTTGTCTTACCCCACGATTATGACTTGCTGCCACCAGGTAGTTACCCTGCAAACCTAAAGACACAAAATCAGCATGCACTAAATCCTGATTAACACCATCGACCTTATTAATTACCAAATAAATAGGTTTGTTATATTTACGTAGATCTTGCGCCAAAGATTCATCCAGAGGTGTTACACCATCCCTTGCATCAACCACAAAAAGTAATAAATCAGCTTCTTTGATTGCTGCCACTACCTGCGCAGCCATAAGGCTATCAACATATTCATCCTCTACACCAAGACCGCCGGTATCGATCAACACCAAGCGCCTATCATCAACTACAACTTCTCCGTAGTGTCGATCTCGAGTTAACCCTGGAAAATTTGCAACTAACGCAGAGCGCGTTTTAGTTAACACATTAAAAAGTGTCGATTTACCAACATTAGGACGACCAACTATAGCAATTGTAGGAATCACGTTTTTTTCTCCAAAAGATCAGGCCGCATCTTTGCGGTTGCATCATGAGCTGCCTTAGCGCGCCACTTGGCGATAGCTGCATGATCTCCACTTAACAATACATCTGGCACCTTATGATCTAAAAATTTTTCAGGGCGCGTGTAGTGCGGACAATCTAATAAGCCCCCACTAAAAGAATCTTGTAATGCTGAATCTTCATTACCTAATGCTCCTGGCAACAGCCTTGTTACAGCATCGATCAATAACATAATTGGTATGTCTCCACCTGATACTACATAATCACCAACTGATATTTCCTCATCAACATCCATATCAATAAAACGCTGATCAACACCTTCATAACGAGTAGCAATCAATATTAAATGCTCTTCTTTAGCCAACTTATCAGCGAGTTTTTGATTAAAAACTCTTCCTCTAGGGCTTAAATGAATTACTTTGCTTTTGTTCTTACAAGAAGATTTTATTGCCTCAACGGTTTTATGCAATGGCTCAACCATCATCACCATACCAGGACCACCACCATAAGGACGATCATCAACTCGACGATATTTATCACTCGCATAATCACGAGGATTCCAGTAATTTATATTAATGATATTGTTTTGCTGAGCCCGCCCGGTAATTCCAAAATTAAGAGCCTTAAACATTTCGGGAAAAAGCGTTACCACTTCAAAGTTCATCTTCATCCCACTCAACAAACATCTGTCCTACATCTAAATCAACTTTCAATACTACGCCAGATATGTATGGCAACAAACGTTCTTCGCCATTGCGCTTTACAACTAATACGTCATTCGAGCCTGTAGCAAATAGATGATCAATTACCCCCAACTCTTTGCCAACTTGATTTACAACCGTGAGACCAACCAAGTCAAACCAATAATATTCACCTTTTGGCAGTTTTGGTAACTGTTCTGGTGCAATGGCAATTTGACAATTTGTAAGTTTTTTAGCTTCTTCTGGAGTATTGATATCAGGTAACTTAACTACTATAGAGCCTTTATGCAGACGATGACCTTCTATATGCACTTCACGCCAAAGGCCATCATTGCACTGCAATAACCAGGAATTATATTCCAAAATAGACGTATAGGGCTCGGTAAAAGAATTAACGTATAACCAACCGTGAATTCCGTAAGTTTTGCCAAATTTACCAATAATAACGCGCTGCGAATCGGGACTATTCTTCAACCTTTTCCTTCTCTGCCTTATCTTCTGCTTTGGCTTCAGCTTTTTCTACTTTGGCTTTGGCTGCTGATTTCGCTGGCTTTTTCTCCTCTTTGGTTTCTTGCATCGCAATCTCAGCAAAATTTTTCACCAAACTAGCAGCTCTATCAGAAAGTTGTGCGCCTTTGCTAACCCAGTAGTCAATCCGATCTTTATTAAGCTGCAATTTAACTTCATTGCCACGAGCAACTGGATTATAGAACCCAACTCTTTCAATAAAGCGACCATCGCGCGCATTACGACTATTTGTAACAACTACGTGATAAAACGGACGTTTTTTAGCTCCAGCTCTAGCTAAACGAATTACTACCATAAACTTTTACCTCATAAAATCAACTTGTTCATTATTATTCAGTTGCTGCACCATATCAATAAACAGCACGCTTCACATGCTAACAGCGACCTCATACAGGCGATGGATTCTACGCCATTACTGCATGTGTTGCAAATTCTTCATCATACGCATCATGCCACCACCCTTCATGCGCTTCATCATCTTCTGCATCTGGGTGAATTGTTTGAGTAGTCTGTTCACATCTTGCACTTCTGTGCCAGAACCCATAGCAATACGGCGTTTACGTGAACCCTTTATTAAAGCTGGATAGCGACGCTCCTTTTTAGTCATAGAATTAATCATCGCTTCCATCTGATGAAAAAGCTTATCGTTCACCATGCTTTTGGCCGCCTTAGGTAACACTCCCATCCCAGGCAACTTACCAAGCATATTTTGAATACCGCCCATATTTCTTAGCTGCTGCAATTGATCCAAAAAATCTTCCAAATCAAAGCCTTTACCTTTAGAAATTTTTTTCGCCAACTTTTTAGCTTTCTTTTGATCAACATTCTCTTGGGCTTCTTCAACCAGCCCTACAATATCTCCCATACCCAAAATTCGCGAGGCCATCCTTTCGGGATAGAACACTTCTAAAGCATCGATTTTCTCGCCAAGGCCAACATACTTAATAGGCTTACCCGTAATCATTTTAACTGATAAGGCCGCCCCGCCCCTGGCATCACCATCAACTTTGGTTAGAACAACACCTGTAAGCGGCAAAACATCATTAAATGCTTTCGCAGTATTAGCTGCATCTTGGCCTGTCATACTATCTACAACAAACAAAGTCTCTACCGGATTAACAGCTGAAAAAATTTCGTAAATTTCGTTCATCATATCTGAATCAACATGCATACGACCAGCGGTATCAACAATCACAATATCAATAAATTTACGTTTAGCATATTTAACAGCATCTTCAGCAATTTTAACCGGCTTTTGTTTAGCATCACTTGGAAAATAGTTAACATCAATTTGACCAGCCAAAGTTTCTAACTGTTTTATTGCAGCTGGCCTATAAACATCAGCACTTACTACTAAAACAGACTTTTTCTTTTTGATTTTTAATAAATTGGCTAATTTAGCAACAGTTGTAGTCTTACCAGAACCTTGTAACCCTGCCATCAAAATCACAGCCGGCGGCTCGCAATTTAAATTAATTTCAGCCGCGCTATCGCCCATGATTTTAGTCAGTTCATCCTGAACCAACTTAACCAACATATCCCCCGGGCGAATACTTTTTACAATTTCCTGACCAACAACTGCTTCTTTTATATCTTCAATAAATTGTTTAACAACCGATAATGCAACGTCGGCATCAATTAACGCCATTCTAATTTCGCGCAATGCCTCTTGAATATTCTCTTCAGTGAGTCGTCCCCGCCCACTTAAATTACGAATAGTATTCCCAAACTTTTCAGATAAATTGCTAAACATATTTTTCTCACATCAATAAATTGAAATCGCCGTCATTTTGCCCATAATTAAAAGGGGTTGCAACCCCAAGGCAATGCTGGCGCAGATGAGGATTTGTCCGGAATATCAACCCTGCCTTTATCAAGCAGCTCTTCGGGTTGCTTTGGTTGTTGACGAAACATCCCCCCAATTAAAGCGCTCGAACCTTGAATAGTACTAAAAACTCGCTCATCAGAACGACTTTTGGATATTCCCAGCATATATTGCTTACGACAAGCAAGATGTTCCTTTTGTATTGCTAAAACATCCTCACCAGCAACTACACCACTAGCGATAACAATACGCAAATAAGACTGCAATGTTTTCTCCTGAAAATACTTGCGCACTTCTTCACTAAAGAAGCTGCAATATTTTTCAGCACAGCCAACATAACCCACAGCAACAGCAAAGACAATCTCTCCAAACCGCTCACTTTCTATACTCTTACAAACCTCAAGTTTCTCACTACACAATTCATAGGACAATTCCGGAAATTCATATCGCATACAAACATCATGCACATCTAAAATCGTTTGTTCATCACCAAACTTAATTGCTCTTTTAAAACATTTCCGTGCGTATTCAAGCAAATTATCTCTAGTTTCATCGTTAAAAAAGCCAAAACAACACGAATCAAGAAAAACTTCTCCATATAACAAATTAACACTCGGAGTGCGCTCATATGCTCTATAAATATCATATACAACACGCTCACCACCAACCTTAATTGCAGCACTAAAAAACCTTCCTACAGTATTAAAAAAAGCAGCATTATCCTTACAAATGCCCAAAAAGACATTTAAATATATATTGCCATATAGCAGCAAAAGTTCAGCTGATTTAGAATACTTCTCCAACGCGTTCTCAAAGCACGCGTCTGATAAAGCATACTGATAATTGTTAAGTAAAAAAATCAAGTACTCATATAAAATATTCGTAATTGCCAATACATTTTGCTCAACAAACTCCGGGTGTTTCTCAAAAACATGGACGTAATCAATGTGCATCGTGAATATAATAGAGTCAAATAAACTTTGCTGTTTGCCAATATCACGCAAACAAAGCCTCAAACGACTTAGTCGCAATAATGGCGTTTCAGGGCAAATTTCAATAATTTGATTCAACACATCCACAGCATCATCGTAGTTTACCAGATACTCATCTAACAATCTGTCCATAGCAGATAAAATATATCCACTCTGCTCTAGCTCCTTCTCAACATTTCCAGATAAAATCTCTGCATATAATGCCAAATATTCAAAAGCAAACTGAAGATTCTCCTCAACAAAGAC
This sequence comes from Gammaproteobacteria bacterium, assembly GCA_016936855.1. GTDB lineage: Bacteria > Pseudomonadota > Gammaproteobacteria > UBA9339 > UBA9339 > JAFGXA01. The sequence continues at coordinate 9,465 of JAFGXA010000059.1, forward strand.
AGGATTAGCTTTAAAGATACTCTTAAAATCCATATGCAACCTAATGAATAAATCATCAGTTAAAAACTGAGGATCAATTGATTTGCAAACAAGGTAAAAAATTAAGCGATTACGCAATAAAAATGGGTTTTGCGGATAAAAACAAAGAATACCATCTAATAAATATAGCGCCTCCTTTAAATATAGCGCCTCCTTTTTATCAAAAATTAGAAGCCTTTTAACTTGTTCCAACAATGGTAAATATTCTGAGGCAATTCCATATGATGATTTTTCTTCATTTGGTAATTCCGTTAAAAATAAATCAAGCATGGTTCCCTCCAATTTAAGTGATCTATACGAGGCATAAGCCTCTTTGCAGGATATAATGTATCACATCAAAACCCAATTTCCACATTTTCCATTATCATGATATACTGCGCGGCTTAATTTAAGAGAAGAGAACGTCCATGAACAGTAACAATCGCCCTAAAATTGGCACTTTCCAACTAGCGATGATTACAGTCGCATATGTAGCTAGCGTACGCTCCATGCCCACCATCGCCGAATACGGTTTTAGTTGCCTATTTTTCTACTTAATAGCTGCTCTAACTTTTTTGGTTCCATCCGCACTAGTCTCCGCAGAACTTGCAACCGCCTGGCCTGAAAGAGGTGGAATTTACGTTTGGGTAAAAAATGCTTTAGGACAAAGATGGGGCTTTTTGGCTATTTGGTTACAATTGCTGGCTAATATTGTTGGTCTACCAGCACTACTTTCTTTCTTGGCGGCAACTACTGCTTACATATTCATGCCAAGCCTGGCACATAATAGATACTTCCTAATCGGATTCATCCTGATCGTCTTCTGGGGCTCAACTTTTATCAGCTTTTTCGGCATGAAAACTGCCGGTTGGATCAACTCTATCGGGGCCACTATCGGAACCCTCATCCCAGCCTCCATAGTTATTATAATGGGAGCAGCATGGCTCATCATGGGAAAACCAACTCAAATCGTTATGTCATGGGGCACTCTAATTCCAGATGTACATGCTATGCACCTTAATGACCTAGTATTTTTGGCAGGACTCATGTACGGACTAACTGGCATGGAGGTATCTGGAGCTCACGCACTCGACGTTAAAGATGCCAATAAAAATTATCCGAAGGGCATCTTTTTAGCTGTTGTCTTAGTGCTGATTGTTGGCTTTGGCTCACTATCTATAGCCATGGTTGTGCCGCAACACTCTCTAAGTCTAGTAGCCGGTGTCATGCAAGCATTTAGCGCATTCTTTGACTATTATCACCTTCCATGGATGGTGCCAATTTTGGCTACCGCCATTGTAATAGGTTTAACTGGTTGCTTAAATTCTAGCGTTATAGGACCAAGCAAAGGCTTGTTTGGTACAGCAAGTGGTGGTGATATTCCACCATTTTTAGCCAAACTAAACAAACACGGCATGCCATATAATATTTTCATCGCCCAAGCTATAGTAGTCAGTGTGATATCATTAGTATTCCTATATATGCCGTCTGCTAGTAGCTCATACTGGCTAATCATGTCTGTGGTATCAATCTTATACCTATTAATGTATGTGCTGTTATTTATAAGCGGCATAGTAGCGCGCTATAAATATCCAGATGTGGAAAGAACCTACAAAATCCCCGGTAAAAATATTGGCATGTGGATTGTATCCGGCCTAGGACTTGCTAGTACGATTTTTGTGACATCCCTAGCCTTCTTTCCACCGAACCAATTAAAAGTCGGTAACACCACAACCTATGAAATCATGCTAATTACAGGCGTACTATTTTTCATAGGACTGGGTTTTCTTATGTTTGCAATGCGTAAACCCTCTTGGGTTATTGAACACAAAGAAGTAGAATAATGACCTATGTCGAAACAAGTCATCTCATTTCAAGAACTCATTAGTTCTCTACAAAATTATTGGGCCAAACAGGGTTGTGTTGTTATGCAGGGTCTTGATATGGAAGTTGGGGCTGGAACATTTCATCCTGCATCATTCTTACGAGCCATAGGACCTGAACCATGGAGCGCAGCGTATGCTCAACCATGTCGTCGCCCAACTGATGGCAGATACGGCGAAAACCCTAACCGCACCCAACACTACTATCAATTTCAAGTTATCCTAAAACCTGCCCCAAAAAATATCCAAGAATTATACTTAAATTCGCTCAAAACCATCGGCATTGATCCGCTAACAGATGATATTAGATTTGTAGAAGATAATTGGAAATCCCCTACATTGGGAGCTTGGGGCATTGGCTGGGAAGTATGGCAAAACGGCATGGAAATATCACAATTCACCTACTTCCAACAAGTGGGCGGCCTAGAATGCAAACCTATTACAGGTGAAATAACCTATGGTTTAGAACGTATCGCCATGTATCTACAAAATGTCGATAGCATGTTCGACCTAATCTGGACCGAAAACCAACACGGCAAAGTCACTTATGGAGACATCTTCAAGCAAAATGAACAGGAAATGTCCGCCTATAACTTTGTTGAGGCTAATACCGTTGAACTCTTTAAACAATTTGATGCATTTGAAAATGACGCCAATAAACTAATTAAAAATAATCTTCCAATTCCAGCTTACGAAATGGTGCTAAAAGCATCTCACACATTTAATCTTTTGGATGCCAGACAAGCCATATCTGTTATGGAACGACAAAATTATATTCTGCGAGTACGAACCTTGGCTAAGGCTGTTGCTGAAACTTATTATAAAATTCGTGAAGAAATGGGCTTTCCGATGGGTGATGCTAACGTGGAAGGTGCAGGGGTAATGCGGTCCCGGATCAAGCCCGGAATGACGTTACCTTCGCCCGGAATGACGTTACCTTCGCCTGGGATGATAACTTCAACCCAAGACCTCCTGATTGAAATTGGTACCGAGGAACTACCACCAATGGATATAGAGAAGCTAGCAGACAGCCTCTCCTCCGAATTACTATCTGCCTTGGATCAACAACAATTTGCACATGGTGAAACTAAAACTTACGCAACCCCAAGACGTCTTGCCGTTTTAATAAAAGACTTGAACGCGGTGCCTCCTGCCAAAACAATAGAAAAGCGTGGTCCATCGATAAGTGCCGCTTACGATGAAGACGGCAACCCAACTAAAGCCGCTTTGGGTTTTGCTAAATCTTGCAATACTGAATTTTCGAGTCTAAAAACCGTAAAAACTGACAAAGGCGAATGGCTTTACTATCAGGAAACATTAGCCCCCAAAAGCCTTGCAGAAGCTTTGCCAGAAATACTGTCTATCGCTATTAAAAAATTACCAGTAGGCAAACAAATGCGCTGGGCAGATGGCGATATTGCTTTTGTGCGCCCTGTGCATTGGCTGGTAATCATGCATGGCTCAACAATAATTCCTTGCAATATTCTAGGACAAGAATCCTGCAACAAAACTCGCGGTCACCGTTTTTTAAGCAACAAAACAATTGTTATTGACGAACCTAAAAACTACCAAAAAATTTTGCGCAATAATTACATTATTGCTGATTATAAAGAAAGAAAAAATTTAATTATTGAACAAATAACTAACATATCAAAACAATTCGGCAATGCCATATATACTGACGAATTATTAGATGAAGTAACAGGCCTCAACGAATGGCCGATAGCTTTAATTGGATCATTTTCTAAAGATTTTCTAAATCTACCAAAAGAGCTATTGATCACAACCATGCAAAAACACCAACGTTATTTTGCGATTGAGGACTCTAACCAAAACCTACTTTCAAATTTTATAATCATAAGCAATATCAATAGCAAAAATAGCAACCAAGTTGTTAAAGGTAATGAAAGAGTTTTAAATGCTAGATTCCACGACGCGCAATTTTTCTTTAACAGCGATAAGAAAAAACCGTTAGCTGACTTTGTTTCAAGTTTAGAACAAATAATATTTCAAAAAGAGCTTGGTTCTTTGCATGAAAAGACACAGCGCATCCAAAAAAATGCTGAAAATATAGCAACAACAATTAATGCTGATTTTGAAAAAACATCTAGAGCAGCTATGCTTGCAAAAGCTGACTTAACAACTGAAATGGTCTATGAATTCCCCGAATTACAAGGCATCATGGGATACTATTACGCAATTGAAAGCGGAGAAGACAAAGAGGTCGCTACCGCCATATTAGAACATTACCTACCAAAATTTGCTAATGATAAAGTACCAACAACTGAAATTGGTTCTGCTATTGCCATTACTGATAGAATAGACACTCTTGTTGGAATTTTTGGGATTAACAAACAACCAACTGGCACCAAAGACCCATTTGCACTGAGACGCGCTGCTTTAGCAATCATTCGTATTTGCATTGAAAACAGGCTAGAATTAAATCTGTCAGAATTGATTACTGGTGCAATAAACAATTATTACGTAAAACTCCCCAACAACAATTTGTTATCGGAAATAACTGATTTCATTTTTGAGCGATTACGCTTCTTCTATTTAGAGAAAAACATAGATCAAAATATTTTCAATGCTGTGCGTGCTATCAAGCCAAAAAGCTTAATAGATTTTAATCAACGCATTAAAGCTATTTCTGAATTTCAAAGACTGCCTGAATCAGAACCATTAGCAGCAGCTAACAAACGAGTAACCAATATTCTGAAAAAGAATCATGCACAGCAAAAAGACTTAGATTATAAGTTACTAGTGGAACCTGCAGAAAAAAGCTTAGCTGACACCTTAAACGAATGCGAAAAAATCATAAAACCACTTTTTACAAATAAAAATTACCAACAAATCCTCACTGAGCTTGCCAGATTAAAACCAGTAATTGACGCATTTTTTGATAATGTAATGGTAATGGCTGATGATGAAAAAATAAGAAATAATCGCCTAGCGTTATTGTCAAAATTCAAGCAACTATTTTTACTAGTTGCCGACATATCATTTCTATCTGGTAATGATGAATAATACGTGCAAATTAGTAATATTAGACCGCGACGGTGTAATTAATTTCGACTCAGAGAAATTCATTAAAACTCCAGAAGAATTTATACCAATTCCAGGAAGCTTGGAAGCGATTGCCAAACTAAATAAATCTAACATTAAAGTAGTTGTAGCAACTAATCAATCTGGCATTGGCAGAAAACTCTTTTCTTTAGAAACTCTACAGAAAATCCATCAAAAATTAATAACTGAGCTTGCAAAAATAAATGGCCATATTGATGAGGTAATATTCTGCCCACATCACCCGCATGATAAGTGTAATTGCCGCAAACCAAAAACCGGCATGCTTGATGAGCTTTATATAAAATATAAAATACCGAAAAATGAAACTGTATTAATTGGTGACTCCTGGCGTGATATTGAGGCTGCGAAAAAATTTGGTTGTAATGCAATTTTAGTTTTAACCGGTAAAGGTCAAAAGACTTTAGCTGAACACAAATCTGAACTTAAAAACATCCCAATATTCGAAACGCTAGCTGATGCTATAAAAAAATCAACTAACCTTATCGATCGCATCTAGCAAGGCTTGTTCATCAACCTGGCCGGAAACGTATTGGTATTTATGCTTACTAAGATTTACAATATAAAAAACCGGCACACCATCTAACTGTAAATCACCAGCTAAATCTTCACTACCTTTTAACAACTTAGCTACTACCTTACTGTTCATATCTTTTTTTAATTCTGACAAGTTCAAATCTGATTTTTTAGCTATACTAAAAATGGTGCCTTCACTTAATGGATAACCATGTTTTAACAATGCGCGATGAAATGTTAAGTACTTTTGCTGCGAGATAGCGGCCAACGCTGCTTGCGCACTGTGCAACGAATCCGGGCCAAAAGCCGGAAGAGAGCGAAAAACAACCTTCAGATTCTTATTGTTTTTAACTAGATCATCAACCATAGGCCCCATTACGTGACAATGCGGACATTGATAATCAAAAAACTCTACCAAAACAATTTTACCTTTCAAATTACCAGCCATAGGATAACCTTTGGCATTAAATAAACGATCTTGATACTTAATCATTAACTTTTGCGCATTACTAATTTCCGCTGCTTTTTTCTGTTGCTGCAAGGCATGAGACGCCTCAACCAATACTTCCGGATGCTTAACTAAATAGTTATGAACAATGACTTGAATATCTTTCACTTGTTTTTGATTAAACTGAGAGGCCATAACAGGCATAGCAAATAGGACAAAAATTACGCCCAACAATTTATTAATCTTCATCAATTAACTGTTCCTTAATTTTTTTCATTGCTTGCTGCTCTAGCTGGCGTACACGTTCTGCCGAAACATTGTACTTTGCCGCCAAATCATGCAGCGTTGCTTTCTTATCACCCAACCAACGTTGATACAATATATCTTGACTGCGATCATCAAGAGTTTTAAGCGCTATGGCTAATTTCTCAGCTTGATTACTACCAAGTTGCTGCTCTTCAACCAATATAGCAGGGTCGGATTTTTCATCAGCCAGATAATTCGCCGGCACCGTCCAATCCAAATCTTCACCTTGAGATACGGCTGGCGCATCAAAAGAAGCATCATAATTGTTAAGCCGCTCTTCCATAGTGCGCACTTCTCGCTCACTTACATTTAAGGTATTTGCAACATCGCTTATTTCATCATTGCTAAACCAACCTAAACGATTAGACATTTTCCTTAAATTAAAAAACAATTTTCTCTGAGCCTTAGTAGTTGCAACTTTCACTATTCGCCAATTGCGTAATACAAACTCGTGAATCTCTGCTTTAATCCAGTGAACAGCAAATGATACCAAGCGTACACCAATTGACGGATCGAATCTTTTAACGGCTTTCATCAAACCAATATTACCTTCTTGGATTAAATCAGCCTGACTCAAACCATATCCAGCATAACCCCTAGCAATCTTAACTACAAAACGCAGATGCGACATAACTAGTTTGCGCGCCGCTTCTACGTCATTATGGTCTCTAAGATCATAAGCATACTGTTGCTCCTCTTCCAAAGTTAACATAGGAATGCGATTCGCCCAATGGATATAAGCCTCCAGGCTACCCATCGGCAAAGCTGGCGTATAGAGCTGTACTTGTCTATTGATATCAACTGTATTCATTGCGAGGGATTTTAGCACCTTTTTCTGAAAATCTCTAATACTTGCCTTGCCGGAAATTCCAATTTTGACATCATCATTATTGTAGGCGTGGAAATACTTGCCGAAACACTATGAACACTCTACAATTGCTCCTACGGATAATAACACCAGATGAAAAACGCTAAAATGAATACGGATACAGACTTAACTGAAAATAATAGCGAACAAAAAAGCCAATTTGTTGAATGGAAAGACAACAAGTTACTATATGGCCTAACCCCTGAAATGATCAGCGGCTTAGAACCTATCGTAAAAAAAAGAAAATACCTATCTGGCGCGGAAATCATCCAAGAAGGCTCAATAGCTGATGAGATTTTTCTAATTGCATCCGGCACAATCGGTATTTTTAAAAGCAATAAAGATTACAAGATAGCGGAATTAGCAGCAGGCGATAGCGTCGGAACCATAGCTGCTATTGGTGAACAAAAAGCAAGAACAGCATATGCAATTGCATTAACAGATGTGGATATATACTATTTTTCAATCCAGGATATAAATACATTACCAGAAAAAATGCGCCACAGCTTGTTGAGCAAAATCAGCATAAACTACGCTAATTCCATTGAAAAAACACTATTGCGTACTAATAAAGAAGTAGCAGATAACCTCAAAAAACGCAATATGTTAACAACCATGTTAGTTATAATGATGTCGATTGTTTTTTGTCTAAGCTTCGCGGCATCTTACATTTCTAGCGTTAACGCCCATACCAACACAAACTATATTTCTGCTCTAGAAATAATACTATTGCTATCCGTTTCCATATACTTCATCAAACACCATCACATTCCTCCTCGAGACTTCGGCTTACATTCAAAATCGTGGCGATGGGCCATAAAAGACAGCTTATTATGGACTGCTACAGTATGTTTAATCTTGTTGGCTATTAAATTTATTATAATAAAAACGATTCCAACACTACATAATGAACCACTAATAAACATCTGGCGAGAGCGCGGAGGCAGCATCCGCTTAACCGTAATCTTATCCATACTTTATATGTTATTAGTTCCAGTACAAGAGTTAATCGCTCGTGGAATTTTACAAGGCACCTTAAAGAAAATACTTTATGGTAAACACAGCGCCGCGGGCGCTATCGTTATTGCTAATATCATGTTTGCCTTTGCTCATCAAAGCGTAGGTAAGTACTATACAATTATGGCATTAATTGGCGGCTTCTTTTGGGGATGGCTCTATAACCGACAAAATTCTCTTATAGGGGTAAGTATTTCACACATAATAATCGGACTATGGGTGTTTGTGGCATTAAATTTCCAAAGCTTAGCAATATTTTAGAGACAATCTTCGCCTAACCGCTCTCCAAACCTGACAACATCACCAACGCTAAATCCACGCGACCATTCAATACGTCTCTCTGGGAATAACATTATTACAGTTGAACCAAATTGAAAACGACCTAACTCATCACCTTTTTTAAACTCAATATTGCTATCTCGATAATCCCAATTACGGATTTTTTTATCTCTATTTGGCGTAATTATACCATCCCAAGATGTTACAATGCTGGCGACCAACATCGCGCCAACAAGCACTACAACAGCAGGACCAAATTTGGTTTCAAATAAAAGCACCAAACGTTCATTCCTCGCGTATAAATCAGCAACATGTTCAGCTGCAAAATCACTGACTGAAAACAAATGTCCTGGCACATAACAAGCCGCCAACAATTTACCGTCACAAGGCATGTGCACCCTGTGATAATCACGAGGCGAAAGATATAAAGTAGTAAAATTACCATCGCGCCACACAGAATAATGCTCAACGAACTGGCCTGCTAATAATTGCTCAAGACCATATTCTCGACCTTTAGCTTGAATCAGTTGACCTTTTGTAATTTTACCAATTTGGCTAATTTTTCCATCAACGGGAGAAACAACATCACTATCGGCAATAGGTCGCAACTCGGATTTAATCGCCCGCGTAAAAAAACTATTAAAGCTTGGATACTTTGCTATATCAGGCTCAACTGCTAACACTAAGTCTATTTTATAAAAATAGACGAAGCACCTAATGAACAGGTTCTTCAACCATACTATTCGACAGTCAGCCAAACGACCTATTGCCCTAGATAAAAGGTGATGAGGCAAATGCTCTTGAAAAAACAATCTAAGATTCATTATTCAAATTCTAGCCAAATATAAGAAAGTTGACAAGCAGCATTCAAATCGCCACAATAGCACTCCTTAAATCAAAGACCTATGTGGCTACGTAGCTCAGCTGGTTAGAGCGCAGCACTCATAATGCTGAGGTCGGTGGTTCAAGTCCACCCGTAGCTACCAATAAAATCAAGCCTTCCAGCGGTTATCAAAACTCGCCAGATTGATTTGAGGTTGCAGTGAGGTTGCAACAAAAACATACCACTGTCAACGACCATACACCACTATAACCACATATAACCCTAACCGCTGGACATTCTGACCGGTCACAAACTGTGAGCAGTTAACAACAAGTATCGTAAAACAACGAACCGGTCGCAAATTGCGACCACTCAAAGATCACGAAAAAGACCATTTTGAAATCGTCCCCTGCCGATCCCGTGCGAAAATAGAAAAAATTGTCTCTGCAAGCCGCGCAAATAAAGGGCTGTAAAATTTAATTCCATCACGTCACTGCGCCAAACTCGCAGTGACGTGATAACAACAACCACCATAATAACTGGAGCTTTTACCATATCGAACCTATAATTAAACGCATGAGATTCATAACTAATGGGCCAGACATACCCAGCGATATAATAAAAGCGCAAGAAGAAGGCAAACTGATATTTTTCTGCGGAGCAGGTATTTCCATCAAGCTAGGACTTCCTGATTTTAATCAGTTAGTAGACAAAGTGCGTAACAAACTAGCAGTAGATAAAATATCCATACCAGCGGGAGAATCCTCTAAAAGCAACGGACAAACAAAATACTATCAACCTGATTTATTACTAAACAACATCGCAAGGCATTTAGGTCCAAACAGCCCAGATGGACACAAAAAAGTAAAAAAAACGATTATTGAAGAATTAACTATAAAGCCAGAAAATAACAAGGCAGATTATGGCACGCATAAAGCCATACTGAGTCTATCTCAGCACAAAGACAAATATAGACTCATCACTACAAATGTCGACCATGGCTTCAAAGATGTAGCTGATAACTTACAAATTGATGCCTATCCATACCTGCCACCAGCAACGCCGAAAGACATAAAAAATCCTATTCATCTACATGGAATTATAAACACAGAGGATCCTAATGGTGACAACTTAATATTCACCACTTCAGATTTTGGCAAAGCATACCTTACAGATGGCAGAGCAACCAAATTTATAACAGAATTATTATCTGCAGAATTTACAATATTACTGATTGGATATAGCTTAAACGATCCTATTCTCAGGTATATAGTAGATGAACTAGCATACGAAGATAAATTACAAAATAAGATTTTTACGCTTACCCCTCAGAACGATGAACAAGAATGGCTCTACAAAGGCGTAACACCTATTACATATGATGATAATAACAACCACTGCTCACTACATGAATCACTCATAAAATGGAGCGCATTTGCCAAGTCAGGAAAAAAAGGAATTCTATTAGAGCACGCACAAACTGATCCCGCGACGATGAGAAACAGCCCAGAAACCGAACATCACGTAGACTGGGTATGTTGGGCAATCGAAAATGGGGACAAAGAAACAATACAATATTTTACAAAATTAGATCCACCAATTGAATGGCTAGAGGTATTTACAGAAAAAAAGATATTATCTTCTGAAACCAATGAACAAACTAACTGCGTGTATACAACAACAAAACCAAGGTCTCACTATAACCTAAATACGACACAATCTATCCTGTTACGCAATTGGATAAAAAGGCACCTTAATTCACGAGAGCTTTTCTTTATCTTAATAAAAATAGGCATTACAGAGTTACATCCCAAATTCAAAGACCTAGTAATATCAGCGTTAAAAGACGACAACAACAAAATGTCGGAAGACCTAAAAAAGACTTGGGAATTATGCTTGAAGCTACGCAACAACCCAACGACAAGTCATACATTAAATGAGCACACAACTGACGATGAAATTATAAATAACATCAAACCATCCTTACAAATTAAAAAACAAGGGACAACAAACAACTACAAAAAGAATATAAACCTAAAAAATATATTTGAACTATATATAAACGATTATTACCTATGGTTAACTATCAACCACCTCAAAGATAAAGAGGAAAAACTTGCGAGCCTAGCATTTAAATTAACAGACAACCTTATAACAATATACCAAATACTTGAGTTATATGATGACGCTAATAATAGCCATAGACATAGACCATCAATAGACGAACACACACATAACGACCATCAAGATAAATGGGGAGAAATTATAGGCTTAACTGCACAAGCATGGGTCGCATTAAGTAAAAAAAATGAGGGCCTAGCAAAATCTTTAATAGTGATTTGGCAAAATCAAAAATACGTAATATTTAGAAGACTAACATTATATGCCATGACTACTGACTCTAACATCTCCTCAAACAAAGAAACCCTCGACTATTTGTTAGAAAATGACGGTCAATGGCTGTTCAACAACGAAGCAAAGTGCGAAACCTATAACATATTAGAAAAAAGGAGTCATAAACTTACTAAACAACAAATCAACAAAATAGCATTAACAATATTATCAAATGAGGACAACCAAACAGAAGATATATATTGGTTATTAAGAAATATAAAAGACAACTTAGACGACAAACAAAACCTTCCAAAAGAAGCTATCGCATTTATAAACGAACACGACAAGCAACAAGATCGACAAAGAGAAGAATGGGAAAAAAGATTTCTTTTTAATATAGAAAGCGGGTGGAATGATGAAAACATTAGCGAAAAGAAGTTAGGGCAAATTTCATCCGAAGAATTAGCAAAGCATGTGTTATCACCTAGAATAAGCAAAGATGAACTTACTAACATTAAAGACTCTATAATCTCTTGGCTATATAGCATACAAAATCATTCCGCAGAAGCCTTTTTTACCAAAATACTAAGTAAATTATGGGAAATTAAAGCTTCAGAATACGCACAACAACCAATAATATATGGAAACAATCTCGACTCACTAGACAAAGCGATAAATACTCATCAGGACTTACGCGAAAAACATTTTTCTGAAGTTATTTTCAGATAATTTTCATTTTTCCGCATAAAGTTCTTGACAGGGTTTTTT
>JAFGXA010000009.1 GCA_016936855.1 Gammaproteobacteria bacterium
CCAACTAAAACAAAATTTAATGAGAAATTATATGATAGATCAATTAAAAAATAAGGAAACTAAAATGTTTTTCGCGTAAGTCCTGCAGATAACGCAAATCATATTATTCGCACAATAGAAAAAGTTTTAGATAAATTACCGCTAGTACAAAGTTTGCGATTTAGGGGTGTTGATGACAGCGCTATTTGGAGATTCCTATTAAACAAAAACCTATTAATTACTAGTGACGCTGTTAATAGTCTCACTTCATTTGTGCGTGGTTCCAGACATAAGGCAATTAATTCTGACATGTTAATGCAGTTTTTAGGTAATGCTAATTTCTTGAGGTGTTGTGATGATAAGTTAATTGATAGTGTGTTTAGGTTTGTTACGCGTTGCCGTTTGGAGGTAGTAGGAATTAAGCCTAATGAGATTATGAGTTTGTTGCTACGAGATAATGGTGCTATTTTTGAAACTCCAGATAAGATTGGCGAGTTGGTTGGAGGGTTGCGCAACGCTGAGGTAATATCAGCGGTTGGTATTGTAAAGCGTAATTCAGGTAAATGGCTGGAGTTTTTCCCAATAGCCGATCAACCTGAGCCTGGATTAGTAGTTGCACCCACTGAGTTAGGTATGACTTAGAATTTTTGGCTGAAATTTTGACTGCTTGCCCAACCACGTCATCCAGCAGGATCTAGATAAATAAAAATTTTTAATATTTTCTAAATACCTCTGGATCCTGGCGGACGCCAGGATGACGTCGAAAGAAACAAGGACGATTAGTGCAGGGCAAGTGCCTGATTGTAAAGCAATCAAACCCGAAACCGGGGGTTTTTATATGCTCTTTTTTGGCTAAAAAGCAAAGTTACTAGCTATTGGCTAACTGCACAGCATCGCGGGCAATGATCAATTCTTCATTGGTCGGAATGACTAATGCTTTGGTGCTGTGCTCTTCAGTGATTAAGCCATTGCTATTTTTGCCGCTAGCATTATTAAGCTCTTCATCAAGATTAAAACCTAAGATGCCAAGCCATTTTAGTGTGGTTTTACGCATGAATGGTGAATTTTCACCAATACCACCAGTGAACACTAAAGCGTCTATTGAGCCAATGGCCACAGCATAAGAGCCGATGTATTTTGCTAAGCGATAGCAGAAAATTTCGGCGGCTAACGTGGCTAATTCATGCCCTTCGGCTGCAGCATCTTCAATAGCGCGGCAATCTGAATCTAGCTTAGAAATACCCAATAGGCCACTTTCTTTATTAAGTAAGTTGGTTACCTTGTGGATATCATAACCTAATGTGTCAACCAAGTGAGAGTGGATGCTAGGATCGATATCGCCTGATCTGGTGCCCATTACTAAACCCTCTAGTGGGGTCAGACCCATTGAGGTGTCAACGCTCTTGCCATTTTTGATTGCACAAATACTGCAGCCATTGCCGAGATGGGCAGTAATCAAATTGCACTTGTTGATGTCTCTGCCCAGAATTCTGGCTGCTTCTCTTGATACGTATAAGTGGCTTGTGCCATGAAAGCCGTAACGGCGAATCTTATGTTCTTCATATAATTCATGTGGAATTGCATAAAGATAAGCGTGTTTTGGCATGGTTTGATGAAAAGCCGTGTCAAAAACCGCGGTGTGTTTTAGGTTTGGAAAGGCCTGCTTTGCAACTTCAATGCCTTGGATGTTAGCTGGGTTATGTAGCGGGGCTAAGGCTTGGCAATCGCGAATGGTATTTAATACTTTCTCATCAATTAGTGCTGATTTGGTGAATTTCTCACCGCCGTGCACAACCCTGTGACCGACAGCTTTGATGTTATCGGCCATTTCGGGGTCTTGTTTAATTAGTTCAACTATTTGTTGCAGAGCTGAGTGGTAGTTTACATTTGGTAGATCGACCTTAGTTTTTTTACCTTCGTCTTTGCTCCACTTCATGCGGGCATCTTTGCTGCCAATACACTCGACAAGGCCGCTCAATCTGTTGTTAGCGGTTTCAGGGTTGATGACGGCAAACTTGATGGATGAGCTGCCACAGTTTAGTACTAATGCTAATTTGGTCATGTCTTGAACCTCTCTTTTTTAAATAGCCGTAGTGTAAATGGAGAGGTGCTTACTGTCCAGGAGCATTTTAAGATGACAAGCTCGAGAGATTAATGTAGTATCCTAAGAAAATCAGCTATTGATCAATGTTAATCATATATATCAGCACTGAATCTTTATTTACCTTATTTGAGAGAAATTATGTCAGAATTAAAAAAGTTTACTGCCTTTGGGTTGAGTGATTCATTATTGAATGCAGTGTCGAGTTTGGGTTATGAAGTGGCTTCCCCAGTACAGATCCAAGCAATTCCTTTGTTTTTAGAGGGCGGTGATTTAGTAGTACAGGCACAAACGGGTAGTGGTAAAACCGCTGCTTTTGCTTTACCCATTTTGCAAAAATTGGATTTGCTACAGCAGGATCCTCAGGCTTTGATATTGGCTCCTACTAGAGAGCTGGCTATTCAGGTTGCTGAGGCATTTCAGAGTTATGCTAAATATTTGCATAATTTTCATGTGGTGCCTATTTATGGTGGGCAAGATTACGCCAAGCAAATACGAGCCATAAAACGTGGAGCACATGTGATTGTTGCAACGCCAGGAAGGCTTATGGACCACATGCGTAGCGGAAAAATCTCATTGAGCAAAGTTCATACCATTATTCTCGATGAAGCAGATGAGATGTTGAATATGGGGTTTTTGGAAGATGTGGAGTGGATTTTGGAGCATTTACCAAAGGAGCATCAATGTGGAATGTTTTCCGCGACCATGCCGGATGCCATCAGAAAAATTGCTAAAAAATATTTAACTTCACCAAAGCACGTTAGCATTGGTGCAAAAAATATGGCATCGTCTGATATTTTACAAAATGCTATGCTGGTGAGTACAAAACATAAACTGGAGGCTTTGACTAGATATTTAGAGATTGAAAAATTTGATGGTGTGATCATTTTTGCTCGCACCAAAAATATGACAGTTGAGTTGGCTGATAAGCTTGCTGCACGCGGTCATTCGGTCGTAGCTTTAAATGGTGATATGAATCAAAACGCTAGAACGCAGGCGGTTAATCAGCTGAAAGAAAAGCGACTTGATATTGTGGTCGCTACCGATGTTGCAGCTCGCGGTTTGGATGTCGAGCATTTGAGTCATGTGATTAATTATGATGCACCACACGATGTAGAAACCTACGTACATAGGATAGGCCGTACTGGTAGGGCTGGGCGCAGCGGTAAGGCATTGATCTTAATCACTCCGAGGGAACGTCGATATTTACGAGATGTTGAGCGAATTACCAAGCAAAATATACGATTGATTGAGCCGCCAACTATTGCTGAGTTAAGGGAAATGCGCGTAGAAGATTTTACTGCACGCCTGCTTAAAACTATGCGTAAAGATAATTTAGAGTATTATCGTGAATTGGTGGAAAAGATTGCCTATCAAAATGAATGTGCGGAATTAGATATTGCTGCCGCTTTGCTAAAAATGGCACAAAAAGATAAGCCATTGCAGGTAAGCGGAAACAATAAACCTTTATTGGATGAGAGTGAGTTAAGGGATGATGGTGGTGCTAGAAAAAAACGAAGACCCGGTAAGTTTAAAGGGTCATCTGGGCGTAGAAAATTTACCGATAAGGGTTCTCGCAATAAGAGATCCAAAAGATAGGGTCGAACCCTTTGGATTAAGCGTATTGTTTAGGTGTGATTATTCACCAGTCATCCCGGCGGATTTATACGTCATCCCGGCAGCCGCCGGGACCTAGAGGCATTAAAAAATATTTAGCGAGGGGATATTATCCTTTTCTTTTTGAGGATGAATATGGTTATTATGAGCGTATAGTACGCATTATTGAAAAGGTTATTTTTGAAGATATTCCTAATTACTTCGATTTAAAAACCCATAACTTATTTTTGTTTCGTAAAATCTTAAGTTATTTGGCATCAATTCCACCAGGAGAGGTTAATACTAACAATATTGCAAAAAATATGAATATTGCTCATCAGACAATGACGCATTATTTGCATATTTTAGAAGGTGTTGGTTTGATTCAGATGGTTTATCCGTTTGAAGGTAGTAATCAACACTTAAGAAAACCTCAAAAAATATTTTTACAAAATACTGTATTACTTCACGCAATGCAGCAATTTACAGGGGTTCATTTAGATCGTGGAACATTGCGTGAATTGTATTTCGTGCAAACAGTGCGTGATGCAGGAAATAATGTTTTTTACTCAAAGCTGGGGGATTATAGAGTAGATAAATGTGTTTTTGAAATAGGTGGTAAAAATAAAACCGCTAAACAAATTGTTGATGTTAAAGGTCAGGCGTTCTTGGTAAAAGATGATGTGTTGTTTGCAAGCAAGCAAATGATTCCTTTAATGTTTTTTGGGTTTTTGTATTAAGATTTGGATAACATTTCTGTGGCGTGGGCTATCGTTTGTTCAGTGATATTTATGCCGCCTAACATGCGGGCGATTTCTTGAATGCGTTCTTGTTGGGATAAAGGTTTTATTGTGGTGATGGTTTGATTGTTCGCAACAGTTTTTGTGACTTGAAAATGGTTATGAGCTTTGGCTGCTATTTGGGACAAATGGGTGATAGAAATTACTTGAGTTTTGTCGCCTAAAGATTGTAATAAATTACCAACTACTTCTGCGGTCTTGCCGCCAACGCCACTATCTACTTCGTCGAATATTAATGTTGGTGTTTGGTCTTTTGTTGCAGTTATAACTTGAATTGCAAGACTAATTCTAGATAGCTCCCCTCCTGATGCTATTTTGTTTAAAGGAAGTATTGGTTGTCCTGGATTAGTGCTAATTCGAAATTCAATTTGTTCTAAACCAGTTGCTGAAAATTTTTGTTCTGGATTAGGGAAAATGGCAATTTCAAATAAGCTGTGTTGCATATTAAGATTCTTTAATTGACTGGTGATTTCTTTTTCGAGTTTTTTTGCGGCAATAGTTCTTTTTTTGGTTAAGTCGTTGGCATGAATTAAATAATCTTTTTTTAGTTCTTCTATTTTTTTTGATAGTTCTTGTTGTTTTTGTTCAGAATTGGTTAGTGATATTAATTTATTTTGCAGGGTTTCTGTGAAATTGAAGAGTTCTTCTGGATTTATTTTATGCTTACGAGCGATGTCGTGAATTTTATTTAATCTTGTTTCTATTTTTTGTTGTTCAGATGGGTCTAGATCAGCACTAGATAAATAGTTGTTTAGTAGGTTTTCTAGCTCTTCTAAGTTTATTATGGCGCTATTTAATAGTTCGTTAGATTCTTTTAGTTCAGGTGATATATCTGAGAATTGATTGAGTTTGGTTTGTAATGTTATTAGGTTTTGAGTATTCGATGATTCTATAATGTCACTACAAGTTTGCAAGATTTCTTCAGCAGAGTTTAGTTGTTTGTATTTTGTGTGCAGATCATCAAGTTCGGTTTTTTGTAGGTTTAGCTCATCAAGTTCTGCTAATTGATATTTTATGAAATCAGTTTGTTGTTCTATAGTTTGGTTATGGGTTGTTAGATTGAGTAATTCTTGTGTGGTTTTCGTTAGGTTGTGATAGATGTATTTTATTGTGTTTTTGAGTTCATTCAATTTTGCATAATTGTCTAATAATTCTGATTGCCCCTCTCTTTTTAATAAATTTTGCTGGTTGTGTTGGCCATGAATATTAAGCAATAGTGTTGCGAATTCGCGTACCATTTGTTGTGTGCACGGAGTACCGTTGATTGTTAAAGTTGATTTGCCATTTTGATTAAAGGTGCGACGAATTATGCACTCATTTTGGTCGTCTAGTTCGCTATTAATTAGCCAATTTTTAGCTTGGGTTAGATTGTTGATGTTGAAAGATGCAGCAATTTCGCATCGTTCTCTTTCTGGTTTAATTGGATTATTGGTTACGCGTTCTCCTAAGACCAAATTTAGACCGTCTAGGATTATGGATTTGCCAGCACCAGTTTCGCCGGTTAATACAGTCATACCATTTTTAAATTCGATATCTAAATTATCAATTATCGTGAAATTTTTAATATGTAAACTAGCTAGCACCTAATTTCCCCAGTGTAATTTTTGGCGTAATGTGTCGTAGTAGTTGTAATCAGTTAAGTGAATTAGGCGCAATTTTTTAGTGTATTTTTTTATATTAATTTTGCCGCAATCAGTTATAGGAATTAGTCGATGCCCATCACAACTGATGTTGGGTGTGGCATGACAATCCTCTGACATTTTTATCTCTATATTGTTATTACCATGTATTACTATCGGTCTACTGCTTAGGTTATGTGAAAACATGGGTAGTAGTACTATGGCATCCAAGCCCGGGTGTAAAATTGGTCCTCCGCCGGACAAAGCGTGGGCTGTTGAGCCGGTTGGAGTAGCAACGATGAGCCCGTCAGCGCGATAGTCACACATTAATTGGTTGTCAATATAAACGGAAAATTCGATCATGCGATTCATTTCGCTTGGTAGCAATACTATATCATTGAGGGCTACTTCTTCGTACATGGTGGATGTTTGTTCACTAATTTTCGCGTGTAGTAAAAACCGCTCTTCTTCACAGTAGTCACCATTTAGAATTTGATCAATTTTCTCAAGTTCATTGGGGGTTATGTCTGTTAAAAAGCCTAATTTACCACGATTTATGCCAACTACTGGTAGTTTTTGATTGGCTGCTATGCGTGCTGCTGCGAGCATACTGCCGTCACCACCAACAGCAATTAGTAATTCGGCGTTAAGGGATAATTCATCTCTATTTATTTGTGTAAGTTTTGTGTTTGGTAAAATTTTGGCGGTTTCTTCTTCTAGGACAGTTTTTATGTTTTTGTCTTTGAGGTGGTTGATTAGAGTTGTGAGGGTTTCTACAACGCCATCGGTGTGTCTTCTACCAATTAGAGCTACCTTGTTAAATTTTTGCATATTTTTTCCTAAGTTATATTGTGCCGGTTCAGCAAGGGCGGATACAGTGGTCCGCCCTTACATGTGCCTTTTCATAACCAACATGCTAATATTCTAGCTGGTTTTTATTTGTTCGTCATAGGGATTTTTTATTATGCGTGATTATCAACATGAAATTAGTTTGGATGATCTTTTTAGGGGTGTTAAATCAAGTGAGAAAGGTTTAACTTCGTATGAGGTGAAAGAACGTTTGGAGCAATTTGGCGCGAATGTTTTTAGTGCTAAGCCTTCAACACCGTTAATTATCAAATTTTTAAAGCATTTTACCAATTTTTTTGCGTTACTTTTGATTTGTGGCTCAATCCTAGCTTTTATTGCAGAGTATTTGTCGCCGGGTGAGGGCAATGTGTACATTGGTGTAGCGTTATTGGTTGTGGTTTTTTTGAATGCTGTTTTTACTTTTTTGCAAGAGTATCAATCTGAAAAGATTATGCAGAGTTTTGCCAAGATGATGCCGGTGAAAATAGAAGTGTTGCGTGATGGTAAAAGTGAAGAGATATTGGCAAGCGAATTGGTGCCGGGAGATGTTATATTTCTTAAGGCTGGGGATAAGATTCCAGCAGATGGTAGATTGCTGGAAATCAATGCTTTGAAGGTTGATAATTCATCATTAACTGGGGAGTCTGAGCCGCAACTTCGCTCCTTAGATTGCACACATGATAGTATTTTAGAATCTCGAAATATGGTGTTTTCCGGAACGTTGGTACAAAGCGGGGCTGGTACGGCTTTGGTTTATGGTACTGGTATGCACACCCAAATTGGCCGTATTGCACATTTGACGAAAATTACTAGTGAGACCCTAAGTCCTCTTAAAAAGGAATTAAATTACTTTATTAAGATTATTTCTGTTATTGCTATTATTTTAGGAATAACTTTTTTTATTATTAGTCTTTTCTTAGATAAATACTTTATGGCCAGCATGGTTTTTGCTATTGGAATTATTGTAGCAAACGTGCCGGAAGGTTTGTTACCAACGGTGACTTTGGCTTTGAGTATGACGGCCAAACGCATGGCTAAGAAAAATGCCTTAATAAAGAATTTAGAATCGGTAGAGACTTTGGGGTCCACAACTGTTATTTGTACCGATAAAACAGGCACAATTACTGAGAATAATATTACGGTGAATTCGCTATTTTTTAATATGGATAGTTATAGCAAAACTGGGGAAGGTGCTCATGGTATTCCCAGTAAATTATTGGAAATTGCGGTGCTATGTAATAACTCAGTAATTAATGAGGATGGTTCATATCGTGGGGATCCAACTGAAACGGCTTTGACCAATTTTGCCGCTAAATTTATTGATGTTGAAAAGCTTCGCGCTACTAATGAAAGATTAAATGAGTATCCATTTGACTCTAAAACTAAGCACATGGTTACTCTCGACAAGTGGGATCACAGTAATTTTGCTAATATGAAAGGAGCTCCTGAAATCGTATTGAGTAAATGTGATCGAGTTTTAATTGGAGGGAAGGCGGAAAAATTAACGGATGAATATAAGCATAAGATATTGTCAGAATATGAATCTATTGCATCAAGTGGTGAGCGAGTGCTGGCTTTAGCATATAAGGAGAATGGTAGTAAGGAAGTTGAGGAAAGTGGCTTTATTTTCGTGGCGTTAATTGGAATGCTAGATCCGCCGCGTGCTGAAATTCCTGGTGCAATCGCCAAATGCAAATCAGCAGGAATTAAGGTAATTATGGTGACAGGTGATTACAGCTTGACTGCTGAAGCTGTAGCTCGTAAGGCTGGTATGTTGGATGGAGAAAAAGCAAATATTTTGACAGGGGAAGAGTTAAAACATATGAGTAGCTCCGAATTAAAAGAATTTTTGAAAGGAGATGATCTCATTTTTGCGCGCACCTCCCCTAGGCATAAGATGGAAATTGTAAGATTATTACAGGACATGGGAGAGGTTGTAACTGTTACAGGAGATGGAGTTAATGATGCGCCTGCTTTAAAAAATGCCGATATGGGTGTGGCGATGGGCGTTGTTGGTACAGAGGTTGCGAAAGAAGCGGCTAATATGGTGTTATTGGATGATAATTTTGCAACCATTGTGAAGGCTATAGAAGAGGGACGTACTATTTTTGAGAACATCAAAAAATTTGTTGGTTATATTTTGACCAGTAATATTCCGGAAATTGTACCTTTTATTGCCTTTGTGTTATTGCGCATTCCTTTGCCTTTAACTGTAGTGCTGATTTTGGCGATAGATTTGGGTACTGATTTGCTTCCAGCTTTAGGGTTGGCGGTGGAAAAATCTGAGGATGATGTTATGCAAAAACCTCCCAGATCTCGTCGTGAGCGATTACTTACGTGGAGCATGTTGGTGCGCTCTTACGGTGTGATTGGGCCTTTGGAAGCCGCGGCTGGTTTTGTTGGCTTTTTTACCATCCTTTATCGCGGTGGATGGCAGTGGGGGCAAAAGTTGGCCTATAATGATCCCACGTATTTGCAGGCGGTGTCGGCTTTTTTTGCAGCTATTATTTTGTGTCAAATCGTTAATGTTATGGTTTGTAGAACTAGACGTGTGTCTTTGATAAAGCAAGGATTCTTTAAAAATAGATTCATCTTGGTTGGTATTCTCTCGGAGTTAATTTTGTTAAGTATTATAATTTATAATCCATATTCGCATAAGTTTTTTAGCACAGCTGTTTTATTGTGGCATGATTTGTTATTTGCCTTGCCATTTATGTTGTTGATTTTTGTAATAGCAGAAACGAGGAAATTTTTGGTGCGTAAAGGATTTGAAATCTTCAGTTGGTAGAGCTGTTTACAAAAGAGGTTGAAATGGAATATGATTTACTGCTATGAAGATATCATTTTTTGACACTAAAAACTTGAACGTTAATGTTCATCTTAAAACTTATATTTTAGGTTTTTTCATAGCGCTATTGGTTATATTCGGCATGTCAGTGATTGCAATAAACTATTATGTTACAAACGGCGTTATTTTACGTTCTGCTAAAACCAACATTAAAAGTACTAACAAAATCATTGAAGAGCGTGTTGGTGGTTTTTTCTCATCCATTAATACCAGTAGTGCTTTTAGTGTTAAATTGTTTAAATCTGGAGTTTTGAGTTATAACGATAAAGGCTCGTTAAATGCGTATTTAATTGAGTTAGTTAAGAACCATCCCAGTATAGTTAGTGGTTATGTCGCGACTCCTGCTGGTGATTTTTATATGGTAAATCGCCTGTCAGGTGGCAAATTTTCTCTGGTTGATATTAGGCGTTCACGTGAACATGCTGGTAGTGTTGAAAGCTATATTTCAAAGCAAGGCAAGGTTTTAAAATCAACGGGTAGTGACGTGAGTGGTTATGATCCGCGAGTGCGCCCATGGT
The DNA here is from genome assembly GCA_016936855.1 of Gammaproteobacteria bacterium. Taxonomy (GTDB): domain Bacteria; phylum Pseudomonadota; class Gammaproteobacteria; order UBA9339; family UBA9339; genus JAFGXA01. The sequence goes on from JAFGXA010000009.1 coordinate 10,311, forward strand.
ATAAAGATGCTTTGCGTGCGAAAAAGAGAATTTGGACTGATTTTTATAAGTTTCAATCATTTACTGGCATTGCTGCAGAAATGGGAATTACTTCTGCTGCGCCTGTTTATCAGCATAAAAAGTTAATATGTGTTGTAGGTTTTGATATGGATCTCAATCAGTTGAGCAGATCTATGCGGAATCTACTGGCAGGTGATAATGCAGTTTCCTATTTAATGGATAGTAGACACAACATTAAAACGTTAATTTTGGCATCACAGATTAAAGTTTCGCATGATTTTTCCCACCCAAAAGTCGCGAAATCTCTAAATGATTTAAATTTGCCTTGGGCTGAGCATGCTTTTGGTGCATATGTTAAGGATAAAAAAGCTGTTTTTACCTATAGCTTTAAACAAAGAGACTTTTTAACTTCGATTAATGCATTACCACTATTGGCAAATTGGCATGTTATTACGGTGAGGTCAGTTGTTAGTGTAGAAGAGCCTTATAAGTCTTATAAAATGTTGGCCGTGATGTTTTTGTTGGTTCTGTTAAGTATTGTTATCGCTAGTATTTCTTATTTGGCTGGAATTGTGATTTCGCCAATTGAGCGTCTTGCCAAAGATGCTAACAAGCTTAGGGGTCTAGAGTTTTCGGAGCAAATTGCTGAGAGCTCACGGTTAATTGAGCTAGCAGAGTTAAGAGAGGCAATGAATTTCTTTACCCAGGGTATTAAATCTTTTACTAGGTACGTACCGTTTGTTTTGGTTAAGCAGATTATGCAAAGTGGTACCGTAGCACATGTTAGTGGTGAGTCACGTCAAATTAGTGTCCTGTTTTCTGATATCCAGGGTTTTACTTCTATTTCAGAGAATTTGCAGCCCCGAGAGCTTATGTTGCACTTAGCCGAATACTTTGAAACAGTTACCAAGGTTATAAAGAGCAAAACAGGAACTTTAGATAAGTATATTGGGGATGCTGTAATGGCCTTCTGGGGGGCTCCTATGGAGGATAGTCATCATCCTTTGCACGCATGTCAATGTGCCTTAATGCTAAATGAATCGGTTGAGCAGATAAGTAAGGTTTGGCAGCGCAAGGGTATGCCACCTTTGAAGCTTAGAATAGGGTTGAGCGCTGGTTATGCTGTTGTTGGTAATGTTGGATCCAGCTCTAGGTTGAGTTATACAGCTATGGGCGATACCGTAAATTTAGCAAGTCGATTGGAAGAATTAAATAAAATTTATCATACCAGTATCCTAGTTTCTGAAGATATTTATAGGGCTGTTTCTGATCAGTTTTTGTTTAGAATGATCGATTGCGTTGCGGTTAAAGGTAAAAAGAAAAGTGTTTATATTTACGAGCTTTTAGAGCGTGGTAAAAGTAAATTCGATCGTAATTCTTTGAAAGAATATAATACTAAATTTAACGATGCGTTTAACTATTATCGCATTAGTGAATGGCAAAAAGCATTCGATAAATTTGTAGCAATGGCGAAAGAATATCAGGGTGATAGACTATTGTGTTTGTATATTTTTAGATGTAGATTTTTCTTAAAACATCCGCCCAAACATTGGGATGGGGTGTGGGACGTGACAAGGGTACAAACTTTGTCGTATTATAGCTAACGTGTTTTTTTAATCTGAAGGAGAGGGTTATGCCTATTACAACTTTTAAGTCGTCAACACTAATGCAAGATGGTTTCAGTGTTAAATGTGAATCTCGTGGTCATACAATAGTATTGGATGAGGCCAGAAACCTTGGTGGTTCTGATTCTGGAATGAATCCTATTGAAGCTGCTTTAAGTGCTCTTGGTGCTTGTCAAGTTATTGTTGCTAAATTGTATGCTAAGAATAAAGGGATTGATTTGCTTGATTTTAAAATTGAATTAGAAGGTGATATTGATACGGATGCGTTTAATGATGATCAACGCAGCCCGTACATAGAGGAAATCAGGACTAAGGTTTTTATAAAATCCAGCTCTCCAGAAGAAGAGGTACGGAAGTTTGTAAACTTTGTAGAAAATAACTGTCCGGTTGCGAATATCCTCAAAAATCCGGCACAAATGATTCCTGAGGTTATTATCGAAACTGCAGAATAGTTTTGATAGATACATGGATCGTCGCCTTATATTACATGTTACGGATTGTCATTTATTAGCAAACCGTGGTGAAAATTTTTTGGGTGTTGATACCCATAAGAATTTTGCCGCGGTTTTGCATTATGTTAAAAATGTCGAAAAGGTTGCGCCCGATCTGATAGTTTTGGGAGGGGACCTAATTCAGCATGATGCAAAGCATAATGAAGAAGACTACCTGGCTGTTTATGCTGATGTTGCGGAGAGGTTGAAGGTTTTTGATTGTCCTGTAACATGTACTTTTGGTAATCATGATATTCCTGATATTGCCAATAAGGTTTTTGCTGATTTTCCTAATATGAGTCTTGGTGATTTTAATGCGCTTGGTAATTGGAATATTGTTTTGTTGAATACTCATTGGGAGAATCATGTAAATGGTTTTGTTTCTGACAGTGAGTTACACCGTTTACGTCGAGTGCTTCGTAAAGTTGGAGAACAAAATATTGCTATCTTTATGCACCATCAGTTATTGCCGATTCAAGCCGATTGGTTGGATAAAATTAGGGTTGATAATAGTGTTGCGGTGTTAGCACAAATTTTGACTGATGATCGAATCAAATTAGTGGTTGCAGGTCACGTTCACCAAGATACAGCCAAATTGCATTATGATAAATGGTTTTTAACAACTCCTGCTACTGCATTTCAATTTGCTAGCAATGCTGTCGAATTTAAATTGGCTAATGATATGCCAGGTTGTCGGCTTATGATTTTGAATGATGATGGTTCATTTGAAACAAAAGTTTTGCGTTTACCATTTGACCCAGGAATGCTACCAGATTTTTCCGTCAAAGGTTATTAGAGCAAACACGTCATTCTGGCTTTTTTTTACGTCATCCTGGGTTTTTCTACGTCATCCTGGCTTTTTTTACGTCATTCTGGGTTTTTTTACGTCATCCTGGCGGACGCCAGGACCCAGAGTCAAATAAAAACAAAAATTAAAACATGACTAGTGATTAGAAATTATACTTATACTTACCTTTGTCTTTGCGCATCATGACTAGAATTTCTATACCGGTTTTGATGTGGTGAGGCATATGGTTAGTGAAGATTTCATTTACAATTGCCTCATTTTTAATGCTAATTCTAGAGAGAGGCATATCTGATATCAACATTAAAGCTCCAACAGCAGCAGATGATACAAATCCAACAGTAAAAAGCGTAGCGCATTCCATATCTATAGCGTTCACTCTTTCTTCCAGTAGTTTGTGAGTGAACTCTGTATCAAATTCCCAGAAACGCACATTGGTGGTGTGGATAACACCTGTGTAGTATTTCAGACGATGTTTTTCTAGGGCTCGGCATACATAACGTTGAATCACAAAAGAGCTTAATGATGGGCAGCGCGCTGGCAGATAAGCGTAAGATGTTCCTTCCTCTCTTATTGCTGCTACAGGATTAAAATATTCACCTATTTGATATTCTGGGCGCAATCCCCCACACATGCCAAGTAAAAGAGTTGCCTCTGTCTTAAGAAATGATATTAATTTGATGATAAGGGCAGCCGAGGGGGAGCCAAGGCCAAAATCTATCATGGTGATTTTGTTCTTTTTACAGTGAGCTACCGACATGGTTGAGCCATGGTATACCTCGCATCCTGTTTTTTCCGAAAAATATTCTATATATTGAAAAAAGTTCACAAGCAAAATATATGGCTGAAAATCTTCCGCCTTACTTCCGGTGTAGCGCTCTAGCATGCTTAAAGCTATCGTTTTTTCAGTTATATCATCCCAGGTTTGTTCCCTGCTACTATTTGTTGCCATGAGCGTGATTCTAGGAATAATACTTTTTCATGTCAAATGCAATCTGCTACAATTTACAAAGTATGCGTATAAGGATTTTTTCAATAACACTGTTAAGCTGTATTGCTTTAAACGCGAGCGCATCTGTTATTTTACAGAATACTTTTAGCGGAATTCCTAAAAAGTTGCTCAAGAATGTGGAAAATCGTCTTGTTTTGCATGGCGAACGCTATAATAAAAAGCTTACAGCGGCTTTGGCTAACTATTTATTTGCTTCAGGGAAAAAGCAAGTTAAGTTGGCATTGCAGCCATATGGCTATCTTAGAGTTAAGGTTTATTCTAAGTTGTATAAAAATGGAGATAGGTGGCTTGCAAATTACAACGTAAAACTCGGGCCTCAGCTTAAAATAACAAAATTAACAGTGGATGTGTTGGGGGATGCTAAAAGAGATCCTGCTTTTCGTAAACTATTAGTCAATTTTCCTTTGAAACTTGGTGATGGATTTAATGCTCAAAACTATAACGATGCTAAACAGAAATTGTTGAGGTTGGCGTCGAATAGAGGATATCTTGATGCTGTGATGCAAGAGAGTCAAATTTTTATTGATAAGAATAGATATACTTGTGATATTAAATTAGTTTTTTTTAGCGGCAGGCGCTATTATTTTGGTCCAATTTATTTTTCTAAAACAGTTTTTAATAAAGGTTTTCTAAGAAAATTTTTATCATTCGACACAAATCAACACTATGTATCTTCAAAAATAGAAGATACTAAACAAAATTTTAACGATAGCGGGCTTTTTAAAAGTGTTGATATAGAGTCGAAAACATCTGCTGTACGCAATTTAAAACTTCCTATTATGGTGACGCTAAAGGAACGGGCATCGCGTGAATATCAAGTTGGAGCAGGTTACGGAACTGATACTGGAGTGCGTGGAATTTTAGGTTTGACTTTAAGGAACTTTAGCCAATATGGGCACCAGTTCAATTCAATTTTGAGGGCTTCTCAAAGACAGGCAAATTTAAGCGCACATTACACAATTCCGGGCAGTAATCCGGCTGAAGATCGTTATGATTTAAGTGCTGAAACAGAGTATCAACGAGATGTTGCTGGCACGAATCAAACTTATAAAATAGGTGCAGGTTACATCAGCGTTGTTCATGGTTGGCAGCAGACGTTGCGTCTGAGTTTGCATCACGAATGGTATAAAATAGCAGGGCAGGGACAGCACAGGTTATCAACGCTTTTAGTTCCAAGCGCTAACTGGATACGAACAGTTGCAAATCATGAATTAACACCAACTAAGGGCTATAGACTTGGTATATTTTTCCAGGGAGCTATGCGAGGCGTAATATCAAATGTTAGTTTTTTGCAAACCAAATTACACGTTAAAACTATTTATCCTTTGTTGTCTAAAGATAGGTTGTTGTTAGTATTGCGTGGAGATATTGGTTATACAGCGGTTAATGCCAATCAATCTGAAAATTTACCACTTACCATGCGGCTTTTTGCAGGTGGAGCGAACAGTGTGCGTGGATATAGTTATCAATCTATAGGTCCAGGTAACCAAATGTTGGTTTTGAGCGGTGAGCTTAGATTGAAGGTCTATAAAAAGTGGTATTTGGCTTCTTTTTACGATACTGGCAGTGTTAATGATGATTTGTTTTCTACTTCTTCTACCAAGAATACGGTACATTTTGCACGATCCGCTGGAGTTGGTGTTGTGTGGTTGTCGCCAGTTGGAACTTTAGAGTTAACCTATGCTAAGGCGGTCGATGGTTCGCACAATGCTGGGAAGTTTCAGTTTAGTATGGGGGCGGAATTATGAGGTTGTTATTTAGGTCTGTAATCAGCCTCTTTTTGTTTGTGATTTTATCCGTATTCTTTTTGTTATATACCAATGCTGGTTTACGTTTTACCGTAAAAACATTACATGATTTTATGCCAAGTTTGGTGATTGATAGTCCACATGGAGCGATTGCAAATAATTTAAGTGTAAAACAAATTAAGTATACAGGTGCTTCTAATTTGATTGATATAAATGACCTTAACTTTGATTGCTCATTTATGGCTTTATTGCATGGCGAGATATATATAAATAAATTAACGGCCTCTTCTTTAATTGTTAAGTATTCGGACAATAACAACGCTAAAAAGAGTAACTTTAATTTTTTCAATCTACCAATAAAGATCAATTTGCATGGCATCGATATCCAAGATCTTAATGTGCAAGGTTTTCATGCCAACAAGCTATCATTGGAGTTGTTGATGGTAGGCAAAAAATTGGAAAAAATTGGGTTACACATATTGTCGCACCATTCAAGAGTGAACATAAGTGGCAGCTTATCTAATAGATTGAATTTATCTTGGTTAATTCATTCAGATAATTTGCAAGAGTTTTCAGACAATCTATCTGGTAATTTTTTTGCTAATGGTTTAATAACAGGATCGCGTACTGCTCCTATTGTAACAGCTAATATCAAAACTAATAATTTAGGTGTTGGTACGATCTTAATTAAAAAACTAATTCTTACTATACATAACGATCATTTGAATAATCAGCATTTTAAATTCAATGTTGATGCTAGGAAAATTAATATTGGTGATTATTATGCAGAATCATTTGGCCTAAATGGTTATTATGCTTTTTTATCTTTGGATAAGGGCGACTTAATCGTTGACAATGGGTTTCTTAAAGTCCCGATTTATGGCGTTAATCTAAAACATATAAATATTACACTAAAAAAGCGCGCTAAAAAGTTAAATTATATTGGTAGTTTATTGTTTGGTAATGGTAAGTTGTTATTAAATGGTTCAGGAAAAATTGGGTCTCAACTTAAATTTAATGTGCATGGTAATAATCTTTTAATCATAGATAGTGATTTAGCTAAAATTTTTATCTCTCCAGATATAAATGTTGTTCGTGATAAAAATGGCTTATTAATTAAAGGATCATTGTTTATTCCAAAAGCCAATATTAATCCAGATGATTTGCGTTCTGTGTTGACTTTGCCTGATGATGTTGTTTTCGTTGATTCAAAACGAAAAACACCATCGGCTAAGTCTAGAGGGATGCGAACAGAGATGCATATTAATTTGCAGTTGGGCAATAAAGTTTTTCTTAATGCTTTTGGCCTAAAAGGACAGCTCGTTGGTGGAGTTGTTATCCATAATGCTGATAATAAGTTAACCACTGGTAATGGTTTGATTCAAATTAAAAATGCAACCTATACGGCATTTGGTCAAAAGTTGTTAGTGCAAAATGGTTCTTTAACTTTTTCAGGTGGGGATATTACGGAGCCGCATGTTAATGCTGAAGCCGTTAGAGTTATACAACAGAATACGACTACGAGTGCTTTTGCATTGACTGCAGATAAACTAACCGCTGGCATTCGAATCAGGGGGTTTTTATCTGATCCAGCTGTTACCTTCTTTTCAGATCCTGCTGGATTATCAAATAACGATATACTTTCCTATATTATGACCGGTCAAGCGAGTGGTCAGACTGGGGTTAGCAATTTAGGTGTGTTATTTCAGGCAGCTGGTACAGCCATGAGCTCTATTACCGGTAGCCTCACTGGATCTTTAGGGTTTGATACCTTGGGAGTTGAATCAGAAGATACCGAAAATGCTAGTGGGGATATGGTTTCTAACAGTGTGTTTGTGGTGGGTAAATATTTAACGCCATCTTTATATTTTGGTTATAGTATGGGCTTGATTGATCCGGTTACCACATTGAGGTTACGATATATTTTTGGCGGTAGAAAAAATTGGATTTTGCAAACAGAGAGTAGTACAGTTGGTACCGGTATCGATTTGCTTTATAGTGTGAAGAGAAAATAAAAAGGTATTTTATCCATGAAACTAGTCAATGCAATTATGGAACATGATTTAGAAAGAGTTAAAGAATTGCTGGATGCAGGATCTGACCCAAATGCAGAAATTGACGAATCGAGACTTCGTCCCATGCATTTTGCTGCTCAAGAGAATCAAATAGAAATAGGTGAGTTGTTAATAAAAGCTGGTGCTGATATTTATGCTCGTACCTATCCGGATGAAGAAACCCCGCTGGAGATCGCAACATTGCATAATAACAAGGAGTTTGTGGAGATGTTGTTAAAGCACATGCGTAAGGCAGGCAGAGGTTCTGGTGATTCTGGGTATATAAACTAGACTTTTATATGAACAATTACAAAATAGCAGCCTCCATATTGTCAGCAGATTTTGCTGGGTTAGGTAGCGATGTAGAGAGAGTTTTGGCAGCTGGCGCCGATATTGTTCATTTTGATGTTATGGATAATCATTATGTGCCGAATCTAACTTTTGGTCCTTTGGTTTGTAAAGCTTTGCGTGACTACGGAATCAATGCTCCTATAGATGTCCATTTGATGATTAAGCCAGTTGATTCTATGATTAAGGCTTTTGTCAAAGCTGGCGCCTCATCAATTACCATTCATCCTGATGCGACAACGCATCTTGACCGAAGCTTACAACTTATTACAGATTTAGGTTGCAAAGCAGGCGTGGCTTTGAATCCTGCCACAGGCTTGGATAGTTTGGCTTATGTTTTGAATAAGGTTGATACCATTTTAGTGATGTCCGTTAATCCTGGATTCGGTGGTCAAAAGTTCATTGAATCCGCGCTTGATAAAATTAAAGCCATAAAAAAAATGATTGATGCTCAATTGCGAGATATTTCTATTCAAGTAGATGGCGGCATCAAACCTAACAATATCAAAAAAGTCGCTGAAGCTGGTGCTGATAATTTTGTTATGGGTTCAGCGCTTTTTGGCAGCAGTGATTACCTTGCAACTATCAACGAAGTGCGCTCTGCACTAGCCGCTTAGATTCAGGTTACCTTGCAAAAAAGCAAATTCTCTGCCAAATTTACCTTGTAAAAAAAACAAAAACTTATCCGTTATCCTGCCTCTTTTTCACGTCATCCTGCCTCTTTTTCACGTCATCCTGGCGGACGCCAGGACCCAGAGACAATTAAAACAAAAATTATAATATTTTTTAATGCCTCTAGATCCCGGCGGCCGCCGGGATGACGTATAAA
>JAFGXA010000010.1 GCA_016936855.1 Gammaproteobacteria bacterium
AAAAACCCTGTCAAGAACTTTATGCGGAAAAATGAAAATTATCTGAAAATAACTTCAGAAAAATGTTTTTCGCGTAAGTCCTGTATATTTACTACTGGTTTGGTTGAATGGCCTGAAGTGGAGCACATTGGCAGCGATAAAGATTTCTCATCTGTTATTAAAAGAGCGTTAGAGCTGCCAGGATTTCCTTCCGACATTAATAAAGATTCCGTTATGGTTGGGTTTGCCCATAATGCGGTATTGGGTCTTGCCGATAAGGTTGTGGATGCAGTGAAGCAACAAAAGATTCGTCATTTCTTTTTGGTGGCAGGTTGTGATGGGGCCAAGCCGGGTAGAAATTATTACACTGAATTTGTCGAAAAGGTTCCCGAGGATTGTGTGGTTTTGACTTTAGCTTGTGGCAAGTTTAGGTTTTTTGATAAAAAACTGGGTGATATTGGAGGAATTCCACGTTTGCTAGATATTGGTCAATGCAATGATGCATTTTCTGCCATTAAAATTGCAAGTGCACTATCTGATGCATTCGGAGTTGGTGTGAACGAGCTGCCTTTGTCTATGATTCTATCTTGGTATGAACAAAAGGCGGTGGCAATTTTATTAACACTGTTGGCTTTAGGTATCAAGGACATTCGCTTGGGCCCTAGTTTGCCAGCATTTATTACGCCAAATGTTTTGAATTTCTTGGTTGATAAGTTTGGTATTAAACCAATTACAACTGTGGACAATGATTTGGCAGATATTTTGGGTTAAACATTAAACCTAAAATGCATTATGTCGCCGTCTTGTACTTCGTAGGTTTTACCTTCAACGCGAAGGCGGCCGGCTTCTTTCGCGCCATGTTCACCGTTGTATTGAATGAAGTCTTGATAAGATATTACCTCGGCACGAATGAAGCCTAGCTCAAAATCGGTATGAATTATGGCGGCGGCTTCTGGCGCTAGTGCGTCTTTGGGAAAAGTCCATGCTCGCACTTCTTTCACGCCCGCAGTGAAATAAGTTTCAAGGCTTAGAAGTTTGTAGCCAGCGCGAATAATGCGATTCAGGCCTGGTTCCTCTAAGCCATAGTCGCTCAAAAAAGCTGCTTGGTCTTCGGCATCAAGCTCAGCAAGTTCGGATTCAATAGCAGCTGAAATTGGTACTACTTCGCTGTTTTCTGCAGCAGCTATTGCTAATAACTGTTTGAGATAAGGGTTATTGTCTTGATTGGTTTCATCAATGTTGGCGATATATAGAACTGGTTTGGCAGTAATTAGATGTAACTCTTTGTGATCATTAAGGTCGATATTAGTTATGGTTCGGGCTGGTAGACCTTGGTCCAAGTGATCTTTAATTTTGGTTAATTCTTGCTGTTGCGCAATAAGCTTTTTGTCGCCGCTCTTGGCTTGTTTGGTTGCTCTATCCAGAACTTTTTCAACTGTTGCAAGGTCAGCTAATAACAATTCAGTGTTAATGGTTTCGATATCGCGTTTGGGGTCAACAGTGTTTGCTACATGAGTTACGTCAGGATTGTCGAAGCAGCGTACTACGTGCGCTATGGCTTGAGTTTCGCGAATATGCGCTAGAAATTGATTGCCAAGCCCTTCGCCTTTATGTGCGCCAGCAACTAAGCCTGCAATATCAACAAACTCCATTGTGGTTGGAAGAACTCTTTGTGGTTTAACTATGGCAGCTATTCTATCTAAGCGTTGATCTGGGATGGGAACTATGCCAACGTTAGGTTCTATGGTACAAAATGGATAGTTAGCCGCGTCAATTCCGGCTTTGGTCAAGGCGTTAAATAAAGTTGATTTGCCAACATTTGGTAGGCCGACAATGCCACATTTAAACCCCATGTAAATTCCTCATTGCTTTTTCAAATTCGCCGTTGATAAGTTCTGGTATTATTTTTAAACCTTCATCAATGGCTGCTTCTATTTTGTTTTTATCATTTAGACTGGGTTTGCTTAGTACGTAACTGCTAACCATGTCTCTGTGTCCAGGATGGCCTATGCCAATTCTAAGTCTATAAAAATTTTGTTTGATAAGGTGAGTCATGATGCTACGTAATCCATTATGACCACCGTGACCACCGTCTTGTTTTATTTTGATAGTGCCGGGATTAAAATCCAATTCATCGTGAACGATGAGTATATTTTGTGGCTCTATTTTTAAAAAGTTAGCGCAGGCCACAACGCTTTGCCCACTTTCGTTCATGTAAGTGGTCGGCATGAGAAGGTGTATGGTTGCATTTGAGTCTATTATTTTTGAATATTGACCCTTAAATTTGCTTTCGTTCTTAAATGATGCGTTATGTTGCTCGGCAAGTTTTTCTACAAGCCAACAACCAACATTGTGTCGTGTGGAGTTATATTGTGAGCCTGGGTTTCCCAAGCCCACAATAAGTTTGATTCCCATGTTTTATTCGTTGTTTTCAGTATCGCTGGCTGGAGCTTCTTCTGTGGCTTCAGCTTCAACTGCTGGTTCAGCGCTAACTTTAGCTGTGTGAATAGATACAACTGGTTGGTCGTGACCTTCGCCGTGAGACAGTTCAACAATTTCAACGCCTTTTGGCAGTTTAAGTTCTGATAAATGTACAATCTGGTTAAGTTTAACGTCACTTACATCAACCTCTATGAATTGAGGTAAATCTTTTGGCAAGCAACGAACCTCAACTTCTGAAATAGCATGAGATACTACACCACCTTCTTTTTTGACACCAATAGCAATATCTTCGTTAATGAAGTGTAGCGGAATGGTCATGGTTATTTTGCTACCAGCTTTAATACGCATAAAGTCGATGTGTTCTATTTTTGGTTTAAAAGCATGGCGTTGGATGTCTTTCACAACAGCTTGTTCTTTTTTATTGTCTACATTGATTTCAAGAATTTGCGAATAGAACTCTTCGGCTTCCATAGCTTTTATAAGTTCTTTGTGTTGTAAATTAATCATGGTGGCTTCTGTATTGGCGCCATAGATGATACCAGGCACTAAACCTTCGCGACGTAAGCGGCGGCTCGCACCTTTCCCTACGTCCTTACGGATCGTGGCACTTAATGTTGTTTTTGACATAAATCTCTCCGATTGGTTGACTTATCTTGCGACCAGATAAGCCGTAATAAATAAAGAACGTCGCATTATATAGTAGAAACCAACAATGTCAATTCGTATGGATTGTGCATGATCGTAATTGTGGCACCTGTAGGGATGCGATTTATCGCGTCCATAGTAAAGATGGCTCGATGGTTGTTGTGATAAACAACAAAGGTGCAGCGGATGGGGGTCCCCCGATCCCCGCTACGCCAAGGCTTCGCAGGGCAAGCAAGTCGGGTGATGACTTTTGTAATAAAGAATGATATGCCAGGTCAACCTGGGAACATTTCGCTAAGTGAGTTATGGCTATTGACGCGGTAGATTGCTTCAGCTAGAACTTTGCCTAGGCTTTGTTGGCGAATCTTTTTGCATTTTTTGGCTGCCTCAGAAAGTGGAATGGTGTCGCTAACCACAACTTCAGCTAGCACAGAGTTTTCTATGCGGCTTAATGCTTCTCCAGATAGAACTGGGTGCACGCAATAGGCAGCGACGGTTTTAGCACCTCTTTCTTTAAGGGCTTTAGCTGCCTGGCACAAAGTACCAGCGGTATCAACTATATCATCAACGATAATACAGTTGCGGTCTTTAATGTCACCGATGATATTCATAACCTCAGATTGGTTGGTCTTTTGACGTCTTTTATCGATGATAGCCAGATCCGCATCATTAAGTTGTTTGGCTATAGCTCGTGCTCTAACGACGCCACCTACGTCAGGTGAGACAACTACGATATTTTCGTAGCCTTTAGCCATGATGTCGTCAAATTGAATTGAGGTCCCGTAAACATTGTCTACTGGAACATAAAAGAACCCCTGGATTTGGTCAGCATGTAAGTCAACGGTTATGATTCGATTTACACCAACTGATGCCATCATGTCGGCAACTATTTTAGCGGTAATTGGTACCCGAGTGGAGCGAACACGGCGATCCTGCCTGGCATAGCCAAAATAGGGAACAACTGCTGTTATGTTGTGAGCTGAAGCGCGTCGCGCGGCATCAGCGAGAGCTAGGAGTTCCATTAGATTGTTGTTTTGTGGTGCGCAGGTTGGTTGAATAATGTATACGTCATTTCCGCGCACGTTTTCTAGTAGTTCTACCATGGTTTCGCCATCACTAAAGGTGCTGACAATGGCTTTGCTGATAGGGATGTTCAGGTGCTTGGCAATTTTTTCGGCAAGTTTGGGGTTGGCGTTTCCGGCAAAAAGTTGTAATGCTGGCATGTTAGGTGGCCTCGTGGGTTGATGTTGGAAGTTGGCTGGGGCGCCAGGATTCGAACCTGGGAATGCAGGGATCAAAACCCTGTGCCTTACCGCTTGGCGACGCCCCAATGATTAGCATGTTGGGTATTGTGCATAGAGCGCTTGATGCTGTCAATGAGTTTTATTAGGTAAATTGCTGATGGAAAAAAGTTAGATCAGCTGGTACTATAGTTGCCCCTTGACCAAGGAAGGTTTGATTATGAAGTATTTGCGCGCATGGAAGGGTTTGAGTTCACGGATGTTTTCAGCATAGAAGTTCTTGATGGCACAGTAATGGTAATAGATGAAAGTTTAGTTACGTATAAAAAAAAGTTGCAAAAAGCTAATGATTTAATCGAGAGAATTGCTGCAGATTATCCCGAGATTACTCCTATTACAAAACAGGATGTTAGTTTGTTCCAAGATTTTTTTGCTAAAGAGGCCCGGCATACCTATGGGAATTCTTGGATATATGTTACGCAGGGGACTTTTGGTATAGGACCAGAAAATTTAGGTTATAAGTATTATGATGGCGAAAATCTGTGTGCTTTGGCTGTTTTTCCTAAAATAGAACAACCAGAAATCTTAATGATGTATTGGATTAGGCCGGTCGGTTCTAGTATGATTCCAATAATTGCCGAATTAGCCGAGGAAATTAAGCAAAAATATAAGTTGTGCTCCTATGTTAAAAAAATTTTCCCCGATCAGTACGAATATTTATTAAAGCATGGTTTTCAGAGCGCTAAAAATTTTCCATGGCACTCCAGCGCCCATTCTGAAGATGACACATACCCTGAGTTGATTTATGATCGAGAGCAAACTTTGCGTTTAATTGATTCTCCAGAAGGTTCAAGGCAGTTGCGAAGAATTGCAAAAGATGTGGATAGGGTTTTCAATAAATATAATGTGAAGGTTAGCGCTGATAATTTTGTGGAAGATGCTTGGTTTATCGCCAGAAGGTATTTTGATTTTATAGGTGGCACGCTTAACAAAATCAATCTATCAAGCGCTTTTGATTATCATAGTATGCTTTTTTCCAGAAAGGTTGGCGATGTTGCGCAAAATGGTATTGCATATTTTGATGGTGAGCCTGTTGGGTTTTATGTGGCAGATAGTGATGTTGAGCATAGCGTTACAAGTATTTATGCGCATATAGGTTTGCGTTATAAATACAAGTATATTGTTGATTGCATGCATCTTCATGTTTTTAGGGTTAGTAAAACAAAGTTTATAAATGCTGGCGGTTCGGAAGATAGTGGAATACTGGCGTTCAAGAATAAATATGCTCCGCGCAAAGAGAACAAGATGCTGTGGGCGACTAACTATTTCGCTTGATTTTTTTCATTATGTCAGAGACTCCCAAACCACTTTATGTATAGCGACTGCGTTTTTGTATAGATTATTATCTTCTATAACGAGACCGTTTATACCTTCAGTTGCTTCAATAACGGCGATCTTTCCGTCGTACATTATGTAGTCGATACTCGCTAGATTAATTTGTTTGGTTGCTAGCTTGCACTGTATGTTTCGATATGAGGCTATGCTGGCTTTGTACATTCTAGTGGCTGCGCTATCTTCCATTATTTCCCAGATTTTCTTTTTAGGGTTCTTTTTGGCGGATTGAATGAATAGGTACATATTTTCTGGAAATGTTTCAGCTATTTCTGCCACATTGGCGTATGTTCTAACGTTGGTGGCTCTTAGTACGTCCTCGTAGATCATTTGTACTTCGTGTTTTCCTTTAAATCTTCTGATTTCCATTTTTGAAGAATCGCTGATTTTTGGTTTTTTTAATGAGTCAGCTTGCCTTTCTATTATTGGCAGCATTTTTTTAGCTGATTCTATTTTTGCTAGCTTGTTGTCTAGTATTAGGCCTATTTTTTCCATTGGTTCTGCCATAATTAGTCGTCTGGAGCCTTTCCCCTTTTTTATGGAGTTGGCGAATCCTTTTTTTGTTAGTGATTCTATTGTTACATGTACGACTGATCGATTGATGTTTGTGGAGTTGGATAGTTCCATTACTGTGGATGCTCCATTTTCTAGTAGGGATAGGTATGCAATGGCTTCGTTTTTAGATAATTCTAACTCTTTTGTAAGAAATAATTCTATTGATAGCGGGTTGTTCACTTTTGCTCCTTTTGTTTTGTTTCTGTAACACCAACAGTGATAGTGCAAGAAAAATGCATAATATTCAAGAAAATAATGCGATTTTTGAGTGTTGTTTTTGTTCTTATGTTGTTTGTCGATAAACAGTTGTTGCAAATACAACAACATTTTTTTGACAGGCTAGGCATTTGGTGTTAATATTCCCTTAAGCTTTTTGATATGAGCATTGATTTATGAGTAGGAAAGAACACATGGAGATATTAAAAAGGATTAGTTTCCCGTTGGCGGTAATTGGCATGTTGGTAACTATCGCCGGAAACTTTTTTGATATTTCTGTAACGAAAAAAGTATGCTACTTGGTTGGGGCTGTTTTTCTGTTTGTTCCGGCTCTGATTGATAAAGACAAGGTGTTTACTTTGTTAGAAGCGATCTTAATTGTGGGGGCTTCGATAGCTTTTCTGCATTTATCGTTTTTTTGGAAAAGCGTTTTGCCGATTTCTTTAGGAGCGATTGCCGCAATATATTTGATTATAAGTGGTGAAATCAAAGATCGTTTAATGTGGTTGAGCGCATTTGGTCTTTTGATTGGAACTTGGGGTTATGCAGTCACTAATCCAATTTTATATTTTATAGCGGGTAGTGTTCTTGCCATATATGCTTTTTGTCGAGGCAATAAGCTCTCAATAGTGTTTGGGTCGCTCAATAGTGTTTTTGCAGTGACGGCATTGCTAGAAATAGTTGGCGTTATGCATTAAGTGATAGGAGGAGATGTTATGTTAATTTTTACTAGGAAGGTTGATGATAAAATTATGATAGGGGACAACATTGAGATCTGTTTTTTAACCAATAAAAATGGGCAGGTCAAGGTTGGTATAAATGCGCCTAAAGATGTTCCGGTGCATCGTTACGAAGTCTACGAGAAGATAAAAGGTAAGCGTAAGAACAACTAATTATGAAGAGACAGCAAAGGGGGTAAATTATTATGTTAGCGTGCCAAGTATTTTTAGGGGTTTTGTTATCCTGTTTGCAACTTGGGCTTGTGCTATTTATTACAGGAAAGTGGCATAAAAAATTACGCACAATAACGTTTAACTTAAATGCTGGAGAGTGATGGATGCGAGAGATTATTAATTGGAAATACAAGGCTGTTGTATCTAGGTTATCTGCAACTTTTTTAATCAAAAACAAGTTAAGATCACGTTTTTATCTAACTAACAAAGTTAGACGTAATCCAGCTATATATCTGTCTAGTCGTGAGCGCCTGATTTTGTCACTATTGGTGGATGCTGGAGACGTTAATAGAATTGCAAAGCATCTCAATCTGTCAGTGCACACGGTAAAATTTTACTGTAAAACCATTAGGCAAAAGATTTTATTGCTTGATGCATGTCGTAGCAATGGTACTTAACTGAGTCATTATTCTTGCTTTCATTGCAGCGCTTCATGTAATGTTTCACTTGTTTTTATTTTAAAATATTGATGGGAGCTTTGGCGTGAGCGATTTACACAAGACTTTGGATCTAGTTAAAAGAGGTGTTGTTGAGCTAATTTCAGAAGAAGAGTTGATAGAGAAGCTTAGGCAAAAACGCGCCTTGCGAGTTAAGGCTGGTTTTGACCCTACCGCGCCTGACCTTCATCTTGGGCATACAGTCTTAATCAACAAAATGCGTCAATTTCAAGATTTGGGCCACACAGTTATCTTTATAATAGGTGATTTCACAGGCATGATTGGGGACCCGTCAGGACGTAACGCAACTCGCCCGCCTTTAACGGAAAAAGAGGTAATGCAAAATGCTGAAACCTATAAAGAGCAAGTATTTAAAATCCTAGATCCTGATAAAACAGAAATTGTTTTCAATTCTGATTGGATGGGTAAGATGAGTGCTGCGGAGTTAATTAAGTTAGCTAGCACCTATACAGTTGCCCGTATGTTAGAGCGCAACGATTTTGAAAAAAGATATAAGTCATCACAGCCAATTGCCATCCATGAGTTTTTATATCCGTTAGCTCAAGGTTTTGACTCGGTTATGGTCGAAGCCGATGTTGAGTTGGGTGGCAGTGATCAGAAATTTAATCTTTTAGTTGGGCGCGAGCTACAAAAGCATTATGGCCAATCACCGCAATGCGTATTAACCATGCCATTGCTCGAAGGTTTAGATGGTGTGCAAAAAATGTCTAAATCCTATAATAATTATGTCGGTATAAATGAAAAACCCGCTGATATGTTTGGTAAGCTAATGTCAATATCAGATGATTTGATGTGGCGTTATTTTGAGTTATTGAGTTTTCGACCAATGGCTGATATTGATAGATTAAAGCAAGAGTGTGCTGGTGGGGCCAATCCAAGAGACGCAAAAATTCTATTAGCAAAAGAGATTGTTACAAGATTCCATGATCATCAAGCGGCCGATAGGGCTGAACAGGACTTTATTAATAGATTCAAAAAGGGTGTTATGCCAGATGAGATGCCTTCTTACCAATTTAAGCGCAATGATGGTGTGCCAATTGCAACTTTGTTAAAACAAGCAAACCTGGTAGGTAGTACATCAGAAGCGATGCGCATGATAGATCAAGGTGGCGTCAAAATCGATGGCGAAAAAATCACTGATAGAAAGTTGCAGATCACTGATCACGACGAGCATGTTTATCAGGTTGGTAAACGCAAATTTGCCAAGGTTCAGCTGGTGTAATTATGGCGCATGTAGGGGCGACCTTTTATGGTCGCCCTTCTTTTCGTGCGCATGGACGCTCTTGCTTAATGTAAATCGAGTCGATCGATGCAGGGGCGACCAAAGGGGTCGCCCCCTGCGGGTGGCTGTGATAAAACACGCACGGTATTTTGGCGTGTGCACAAAATAATCATGCGCAACCATTTGTATAACAACGAATTTTTAAAATAGTTAAAATAAATTAAAAAAATTGTAAAAAAGGTGTTGACAGTTATCAAGGAATCTCTATAATTGCACGTCCGCCTGGGGTGCCAGGCTTGATCTTTAAGAAAATAGAACAAAAACAATTTGTGTGGGCACTTGCTTGAGCAATCAAAAGAAACATTGTTCAATGTAAGTGACTCGAATCAATTTCGTGAATGTAACTTGCGTTGACCATAAATTATATGGCAAAGCCATGACAACTTTTCAACTGAAGAGTTTGATCCTGGCTCAGATTGAACGCTGGCGGCATGCTTAACACATGCAAGTCGAACGGTAACGATAGTAGCTTGCTACTAGGCGACGAGTGGCGGACGGGTGAGTAACACGTAGGAATCTGCCTAGAAGAGGGGGACAACTCGGGGAAACTCGAGCTAATACCGCATAATTTCTAAGGAACAAAGGGGGCCTCTATTTATATGCTCTCGCTTCTAGATGAGCCTGCGGCGGATTAGCTAGTTGGTGGGGTAAAAGCCTACCAAGGCAACGATCCGTAGCTGGTCTGAGAGGACGATCAGCCACACTGGGACTGAGACACGGCCCAGACTCCTACGGGAGGCAGCAGTGGGGAAT
>JAFGXA010000011.1 GCA_016936855.1 Gammaproteobacteria bacterium
AGCGGGCACAGCAATCCCCACAAAAACAAAAAGGAGGCAAAGCCTCCTTATGTTCGATATTAGTAGTTGCAAAAGCATTTCTTATTTAGCGTCTTCTAAAAGAATGTCTGCCTCATTATTTGCCAAAGTCTTAGCGCCAATACCTTTTACTTTTGCCAAATCTGATACCGCCTTGAATTTACCATGCTCATTGCGATACGCCACAATTGCTTCTGCTTTTTTCTGCCCTACACCACTAAGACTAGCAGCAATTTTCTCCGCTGAAGCACTATTGATATTCACCGGTGACGCAAACGCCAAAGTGGAAAACAACATCCCCAAAACTAATGCAAAAGTCTTCATAATATCTCCTTATATTTTTTATATATACGCACTTAGGCGTAATGAGATATTAACAAACTGCCACTTAAAAACAAACCACTAATCATATAAAACCAGTTCAACTCTGGTCATTTCTAACTAAATAATCCACAATTCCTGAAGTATGCTCAAACCCTGCAACTACTGATTTAATTCTCTCTAGAACCGTTTCATAATCATACAGTTGCAGATCCTTTTCCATAAGCAATAATAGTCCCTTCAACTTTTCATAGGGAATATAATCTTCATGAGCTGTCATGATTCTTGGATGATCTGTACCGTCAACGCAATCACCGATTAACAACTCTTCATAAAGCTTTTCTCCTGGTCTAAGCCCCGTATAGTGAATCTCAATATCCCCCATACCTACATCATTCACCACTTCAAAGCCTGATAGCTTAATCACCTTACGAGCAAGCGCATCAATTTTAACTGGCTCCCCCATATCAAGAACGAAGACATCTCCTCCACCCCCCATAGAACCGGCTTGAATAACCAAAGAAGCCGCTTCCGGTATTGTCATAAAATAACGGGTAATTTCAGGGTGGGTAACCGTTACAGGCCCGCCATCAATAATTTGCTTCCTAAACAATGGAATTACCGAACCCGAGGACCCAAGAACATTACCAAAACGCACCATGACAAAACGAGTAGTTGTATATTCCTGCTGCAGAGCCTGTAAAACCATTTCCGCTAAACGCTTGCTTGCCCCCATTACATTCGTTGGTCGTACAGCCTTATCTGTCGATATAAGAACAAAATTCTTAACACCTTTCTCAGCTGCAACCTTTGCGGCCACATGAGTACCAAAAGTGTTATTAACAATACCTTCCTGGATATTATGTTCAACGATAGGAACATGTTTATAAGCAGCTGCATGATAAATCGTATCAACCTTAAAATTTTGGATAACTCGTCCCAATTTAGCCCCATCCAAAACACTTCCAAGAATAGGAACCATCTTGGTCGTTGAAAGTACGCCACTCTTCAATAACTCATGTTCAATCGTATATAAAGCAAACTCACTTAACTCATATAAAATCAGTACCTTAGGGTTTTGCTTAATGACCTGCCTACATAGCTCAGATCCAATCGACCCTCCCGCACCTGTAACTAAAACCACTTGGCTTTCAATACATTTCGACAATAGCTCGACTCTTGGTGGAACAGGGTCTCTTCCCAATAAATCTTCAATATCAACTTCACGAACATCTGAAAAAGAAACTTTCCCAGCAACAATTTCATCAATGCTAGGTAAAGTTGAAACTTTGATTGAGTAGGGTTCTAGCCACTCTAGTACTTTTTTTCTTTCTACTGCTGAAACCGATGGCAACGCCATCAACACTTCGGTAACGTTATATTTTTTAATTACAGCCTCTAGCTCCGACCGCTTATAAACTGTAATTGAGGCAATCTGATGTTTATGCAAACTTGGGTCGTCATCTAAAAAACCCACCACCCTCATATTTGGCATTTTGCTAATCGCACTTGCCAGTTGTTTACCTGATGCGCCCGCACCAAAAATCACAATAGATTTTATTCCCTGCAAATTCTTATTAAAGCCCTCATTGAGCAGCCACCTAGCAAATAAACGAGACGTTGATATATAAAGCAAGGTAAGTAGCCATGTAATTAAAATGGCTGACCGAGGATAAGACCACTGCAACATAAATATTGCCGCAGCCCACACCACAAAGGCAAATGATATGGAATAAAAAACTGTAACTGAAAACTTGCTTCCAAGGTAGCGAACTACTGCACGGTACAAGCCTTGTGTTATAAAGATGGGTACTGCAAGAAGCGGTAAAATAAAGATCGCTGGCAGGTATTCTTGTATAGAAACATCTAAACCGCCTAAACGGATCCAAACCGCAATAGTAGCAACTGCGTACAAGCCCACTACGTCTATAAATACGAAGATTAAACGTTTCTGAAAACGTGATAGAGACAGCAACGAATCCCTAAGCTTCATGCTTCCTTACCCTATCTCCAGAACCTTTTCCGGCAATTGTCATGAAAATGAACTTGAAATAAGTTCGAACATTCAAGCCCCGAATCATCTTGGCATCACTTTTCGCAAGCAACTCTGGAGTAGACATATCTATACCACTAACTTGCGATAAGCCTGTTATACCCGGCCTAACTGAAAAAACACCCAAGTTTTCTCGCGCATTTGTAAGCTCTAGCTGATTCGGTAATCCTGGACGAGGCCCCACCATACTCATATCACCAACTAAGACATTCCAAAGTTGGGGCAATTCATCCAACTTCGTTCTTCTCAAAAAAGAACCAAATTTAGTTACCGCTGACGCGGTCACCAAGTGTGTAGCAACCGACTGCGTTCCCTTACTCATCGTTCGAAATTTGACAAGCACAAAGGCCTTTTGATTTCTACCCAGCCTTTCTTGAAAAAAAAGCGGAGACCCCGTATCAAAAAGCCCAATTAAATAAAGCAAAACAAACACAGGAAAGCCTACTACAAGCCCAAAAAATGAAATCAGAACATCTATCATCCTTAGCACTAATTTAATTCCTCTGATTCAGCTTGCGCCATTTTCATCAACTGGTCTTCCATCGTAATAACGGGCTTCCACCCTAGGTAATTTCTTGTCTTTGAAATATCTGCTTGCAAACTTCCACACAAACGCAAACAAAGAGACGACCTTCCCAATATTCTAGCGAAAAAGCTCATTAGTGCATGTGGTACATAAAACAACCTAAGATTAACTTGGTATGCTCCTGCAATCTTTTTTAATAAATCGCCTGTAGAAATATCTTCATCATCAGATATTAGAAATATCTCATTTTTAGCTTTGGGAGAACGTTTGATATCAGCGCATAACTTAATAAAATCAACTAGATTCTCCAATGCAAGCATCGAACGAAAGTTCTTGATTGAGCGAAAAGGCAGAACCTTCACTTTCTTCACTAGCTTAACTAATAGCGCAAAATTGCCTTTTACACCAACTCCATAAATTAACGGCGGACGGACTATAACCACATCCATCGCACTTTTGGAGGCCAGTGCAAGCAAGCGCTGCTCCGCTTCATATTTTGAAATACCGTAAAAATCTTCTGGCCTTGGGGTAGAATCAGCAAAGAAGGCTTCTCCACTTTTTGTCTGCTCACCATTCACTTTTAACGAACTCAGGAAAATGAAACGTTTTACACCCTTGCTCTGTGACAAGGTTGCTAAATTCTCAGTTTTAGTTACATTTTCCTGAAAAAACTCATCATAGGAAGACAGACCTTCTATTTTCGCCGCCAAATGAATAACGATTTCAACATCATCAGGAAAGTTAAACTCATCCAAATTCGATATATCAAGGAGTTCCAACTGACAATGATCAGGAAGCGCTTTAACCCTCCTCCTAACAATTGCCACAACTTCCTTCTCTGAGTCTTTTAAAAGAGATGATACAACACCAATACCTACAAACCCACCGGCACCAGTCACTAAAATCTTAGACAATCTTTTCTAGTCTCTTAATAAAGGGCTACTATCAACAATAAACCTTGCAAACTCAAACGAACTGGTAAAAGCAGGCGAAATAGCATTAAGTACATGCGTAGAGTTTGGAGTATGCTCCAAAATATAATCCATTTCCAAAGCACCAGACTCAACATTAATCAACTGAGGTCGAATGCCTACTTTATTCGTTGAAACCAAATCACTGTCTTTCAAAATTGGCATCAACTTCTGGGCGGCATTTAGGAAGTTGTGCTTGGAGTATTTTGACAACTCCATATGCGCCAGCTTTCTGAAATTATTTTGGTTTTTCAAATACATACCAGAAAGTCGATACCCAATCTGAATTGATTCACCCAGTCGGATTCCTTTTAGAATTCCATAGTTTTCTCTTCCTAGTGCAGGGATTGCTGTTGGCCCAACATACACATCACCACTAATCACCCTAGTTAAGTGTACCCCTAAAAATGGCAACTCTATATCAGGGACAGGGTAAATATTTGCTTTAACCAGAGGGTTAGCACTTTGCGTCAATTTCCAGTAAATGCCTTTAAACGGAATCAACATATACTTTTCCGCCAACCCAAAATCTTTAGCTACAGTATCAGCGTAAGAACCGGCACAGTTAAACAAATAGCCATATGAAATTTGGTTCCCGGCCTTTGTTACAAAAGAACTATCATCTAGCTTATGACTAAATGCATTGTTCCAAAGGAAATCCACTCCATCATCCTCAAGCAGACTTCTTAATTTGCTAACAACGCCTTTGCTATCTATAACACCTGTATCTGGAGAATAAATCGCCGACAAACCTGCTGCATTCGGCTCTATTTCCTTAATCTCTTCAGCATTAACCTTTTGTGCACGGATATTGTTTTGGTTGGCATTATTAAGCAACCTATCAAGTGTTGGGAGCTCTTTTTCAGACGTTGCAACAATCAGTTTTCCAGACTTATTAAACGCAATAGAATGCTCTTCCGCAAACTCCATTAGACTCTTTGCACCTTTCGAGCATACTTTTGCCTTTAGGGTATCAGCACCATAATACACTCCACTATGCAAAACCCCACTGTTACGTCCGCTGGCATGAACTCCCTCGTGAGATTCTTTATCAACTATTACAATAGATGCGCTTGGGTATCGCTTTTTTAACTCTGAGGCCACTGTTAAGCCCACAATCCCAGAGCCTACAATTGCATAATCATATGTTTTTGCGTTAATCATTTAGCTCTACCTTACAAATGGCCACAAAAGACCTTTAGCCGCCAATGTTCTACCTATAAACCAGTACCACAGAAAGAACCGCCACCTAAAAGGCAATTTTGTGTCAAATAGCACCTGAAACGTAATTAGACTCATAAGCCCAAATAAGCCTTTCGGTCCGTTTTCATCCGGGGTGCATGGTTTAGCCTCAGGAAGCTCTCCTTTCTTAATGGCCCCTAACAACCTTTGTCCTGCATTTTTTCTACAATCAATCAGGTCAAGAAAATCTTGATCATCGGCAAACCTGCCTCTTTGCGTATAGGTTGCATCAATTTCTGCTTTTCCAGATCGATAATGCAAATGTTCAAAAACAACATCTTCCAAATAACAAATACGATCATACCCTGCATGCTGTAAACGCTTAAACACATCCAACAAATGGTAATCAATGAAGGCACCCTTATAGGTTGAAGGATATGGCTCAACAAGAATATCGCATGTTTTTCTTGAAAGGATAGGAAACGTACATAGATCCCCCCCCTTAAACAAGTCATTACCATATCCCAAATAAACACCATCATCATA
Organism: Gammaproteobacteria bacterium; assembly: GCA_016936855.1. Taxonomy (GTDB): domain Bacteria; phylum Pseudomonadota; class Gammaproteobacteria; order UBA9339; family UBA9339; genus JAFGXA01. The sequence continues at coordinate 5,618 of JAFGXA010000011.1, forward strand.
ACGATTGTTTAATTCTCGAAGCTTGTCATCCCAACCTTGTGTGCGAATTACCATATCATCATTTACAAGAACAATGATGTCGCCAGCTGATTCCTCTAAACATCTCGTATTGTAGTTTCCCATGGTAGTTCTAGGACCAATAATACGCTTAACTTGCAGAACATCAGAGTCAAGATGATGGCTATCATCATCATCATCATCAACATATAAAATAATCTCTACGCGCTCCAAGTCTGAACTTGTATCAACAACACTTTTAAAAAACCTTAGCACTAGCTCTGGGCGCCCACGAGTTGGAAGTAATAATGAAATCAAAACAATCTACCTAAATAATCAAAAAACTCAAAACAATCAGCCATTTTCCAAAGAACCAATTTTACCGAAATCTCAAACCCCTTAACGTTAAAAGTTCTCTGTCACCGCAGTTAGATAGTATTTTTATTCTTATATACTTAGCTTCCAACGGAGATTTCAGATTAATATAACGCCAGCCTGAAACATCAGGATCTATATCACAAATGCTACTTACTTTTTGGATGACTTGCCATTTAATGCCGTTAACACTTGCTTCCATTACAATACTATTTGGCATACGTTTTTTATAACCATCCTGCTGCATAAAGCCTACAGATTTAATTAATCTATTCTCATTTAAACTAATTGTCAGCGTTTGCGGATATCTGGGATCACGTTCAGAATGCCAACCAGGGTTTTTGCTATAGATTAAATCTTTAGCCGTTAGTTGAGAATTTAAAGCTGACGAAGCTGTAACTTTAATTTTTGGAAACACCTTTGGAGAGCGCACCTCATACAAATCGTACTGTGCATAAACTTGCCTGATAAAGTAACTTCCATCAAAAGCCGCTCCATGATAAAAATCATTTTCTAAATCTGGTGCAAAAAGCACTGTCGTATACCGCCTTGGAAGAAAGTTTTGCAGTGGATCAACAAATGGGTATTTGACACTTGTTGTATGCAAAGGTATCTTTTGCCCTAGATTAAGGCGGCCATTATTAACAAACCTCATGCTATGATAATCAAGCTTTTCAGGCAAAAATGGCTGACTAATATCTAGCAAGTATACTTTTTTCCCTAGATTTTGGGCCTTTTTAACCAATTCAGACAAGTCGCGCTCACTTGCTATATACGAATTGGGATGAGGAATCCCGGCAGACACACTCCAGTATGACTCGAACCAATGATTAGAGAATAACAGCAAATCCTCCAAGCTCAAGGCATTGCTGACAATTATAGAACCTTTCGGTACTGCCTTCTCAATCTCTCTTGCGACCTGCGCATCACCTTTATTAATATCATTTACAATTTTATAACTGCCAATCAAATTAAAGATATTTGAAACAACTGCGGTTAACAATAATAAAAAGATTAAAACTTTAAGAAGCATGGCTCTACTCAAAGCATCGTATATGAGTTTTACCATGTAAGACACTAGAATCGACAAAGGCATCAACACATAAAGTAAATGAACATCTTCAGCATAGACCCAAAGAAAAGGGATAAATGACAACATTGCCCAAACCAACAACATTAACAATTTATTCTTACTAGTGAAGAATACTCTAAAATTCCCTACAACCATCCCTGTATAAATTAGAGTCGATATTATTAATGTGATCCATGCTGTTGAAGGCAATTGAGCCCACATATGGTAAAGAACGTAAAATTTAGCTTTGTTGTAAATTGCTGATAACAGTGAGTGAGCACCTTCTATCCCCACATCCTGCTTTTGCATCTGTATCCCTAAAGTCCCCATAGAAAATATTGAGTTATGCGGAGCTCCATGAATAAACAATGACAATATAGCTCCTGGAAATATCGCATGAACAAGCCCTAAGCACCCTAAGACAATCCAAGCTAACCTCTTATCCTTTCTTAGGAGTTCAAACATAACTATAAGCAATGCACCCAACCCAGTGTACTCTCTAAAAAGAGGTCCAATGAACAATAAAAAAACGATTAGGACCCCACCTATTGCATCTAGTTTCCTATCAAAATAGGAAAAATAGACAAGTAACACTGTTCCTATTATCAAAGGCACTATCGTCTGTATACCTGAAAAGACAATCCAAGATGCTGCAATAAAAGGAGCAGACAAAATAAACAAACATACTGCTACAATAGATAAAGCTCGGCTTTCAACAAAATAAAGTGCAAGACGGTAATAAACATACCCGGTTAAGCCAATTAGAACTCCGGGAAAAAGAGACCACAAAAACAATGATTTACCACTACTAAAATAGGCTGTGCCAAGCATTGCTATTGCCGTACTTAAGGGTCTGTACCCGCTAAGACTTAAAGAGGAGAAACTCTGCGCTAAAATATACTCGACAAGATTATGAGTATCTAAATTTAAAGGTGAAGACTTAAAATATAAGTTTGCTGCCAAATTAGGAGAATCCTCCCAGACGAGACCTGTAGAGCTTCGAAAAAGTGCAAAAAGAATAGCTATTAACAGAACAGCAGCGGTTGCTCTATATCGCTTGTATCTTCTCCATAAGTTTAACTCTTCCAAAACCATAGCTCCCTTATAAATTGAAAGTAATATGCAGCGCCCCAACGTAGTATTTGCAACTTTCTCTCGCCACCAATTCTTTCAGGTTCATCGCCAGGAATTTCAGCTATTCTTAATTTTGCCTTTGCGGCTCGTACAGAAAGTAAAGGCTCCCAACTTATTTTCGTACTAAATAACTTCTCAGGTAACTGATGAGCATCTTCCCTATCCAAGCCTAGCTGATAAGCCAACTCTTTTCTATATGCTCTATATAACCATCACATCAGTATACTTCCCGCCATGCAGAAAATTAACAGTCTTGGTAAACAACCAATTTCCAAACCCTGTTACGATATCATCATCCGCGCTTTCAGCATCATCTAAATACCTAGAGGCTATCACCATATCGTAGCCTTCATGCATTTTTTGGATCAAGTCCGGTATTAGCTCTGGAACAGAGTTACCATCTGGACTAAAAGTGATGACAACATCACCTTTAACTAGTGGCCAAACCTCTGTATATGCATGTCTAAAACCTTTTTGCTTTTGGACATATACCTCGTATCCCTCATCGGTTGCCCACTCAATTGTCCCATCTGTTGAACCACCATCAACTACAATAATTTGATCAACCCAATCTCTTTGAACTTTTGGCATAATTTCCTTCATGCCATCTATTTCATTGAGCGTCATCACAAGAAGCGTGGTTTTCATTTTTTATCCTTTTTTGACAAAATAGAGCCAATATATTTAAAAATAACAAAAATAGTAATAGCTGCTGAAGCTATTAGTACTTTACGAATTATGGCTTCCACACCTTCATCTTGAGCAGAAAATGTTTGCAAAACATCACCAATATAAGCAACCGCAACAGAGGGGGGAATTAAAAAAACAAAGGTTGTCCATAGAAAAGTCACACTTTGCAAAGAGGTTAAACCTAGCAAGTAATTTAATGGACCTGTTGGGAAGATGGGATTTATTCGTGCAAAAGCTACAAATTTCCAGCCATTTTTATCAAAACTTGCCTGCACCTTACCCGCCAACCCATTATCAAAAGACTGAGCTAATGGCTGACCTATAACCCAACGAGCAACTAGAAAAGCAAGCCAACCACCTAAAGTCACTCCCAAAGAGGTATATAAACCACCTAGAATCCCGCCCCAAAAAAAGCCTGCTGCCAAATTCAGGGGCAATGTTGGAATTAAAAATATTACGCATGCAACATATGCACATATAAATAGCAAAACAGACGCAAAAGGGTATTGCTGTATAAGCGTTGATAGAATATCTGGGCTTAGTTCCCCAGTTGTATATGAATTCCACCCCCAAAACCCCAGAAACGAAAACAATAAGAGAAAAGCTATCCTCTTTGGCCCAATAAAGCGACGAATACCTTTTTTCTTTTTGAATTGCTCTAAAAAGTAAGACAACTTGCCCTTCCCATTTAATTTCAGATGCTATGTTAGTTCAAAGTATTTTTTCAGAACAACTCATAACCAACAATTGATTTTCTGCTTGAGCAATCCGGTTATATTCTTTTATTCTCTCAGATAGTTTGCGAACCGCCACTTGCCTATCTTCAAACATATCATTGAGTTCAACTAAGGTATCAACCCCTGAATAAACACTACACAGTTTTTCTATTGGGTGTTGATTAAAGTAATGGGTAAGCACTGGCAAATTATTATCAATAGCCAAAGCTCTGTAAATCCTTGTAGGACTACTATATGGCCATTTTTTAGTTTGAGGTGGATGAAGAGAAAAAGCCCCTCTTTTAACTGTCTTTTTATTTAGCGATGAAAAAGAAAATTGCTTACACTTTTCAAATAAATTATGCATCCCATAAATCCTAATAACTAAGTCAATTTTACTCATCCAACTAGCCCTGTAAGCGGTAACTGATCCCGTGATCTCAAAAAACCTTTCTTTATCAATAAACAAATCTTCCAAAACTCTTTCTTCAGAAATTACAGGGTGCAACACGCCAAGCTCTTTAGGAGGGTGCAACCCCTTCGATTTATGAAATGACTCCTTAACTCCAGAGTGTGCATAAACCACCTCTGAAGCATGAACCATGAAGGACCTTAACCCCCAGTACCTCAAGCACAGATATATAAGGCTATAATGTTTACCAATCAACGATAAGTCACTGTTTTTGACTGCACGCTTATTCTTCAACTTCGTTTTAATTCTTTTTGCCCCCCCCATACCAATAAGAAATGGTGCATAAATCAAAAAAACCGGTAAATAAAGAAGAGCAAGTAACATATCTGAGACTGAGGGGTTGTCAAAATCCTTTCGCTTCAATGGAATATAGCAATTGAGCAGCGCTACGAGCGATGAGTTGAAAACACCACCAAAATGATTGAAGGACTCAACCAACCATTTTCTTTCAACAAACTCTGTTAAAACAAAAATCAGCTTTGAATTGGGGTATTCTTCTTTGAATTTTTCAAGTTTTTTATTTTCTATATAGTTAGTAAATTCATCTATCAAAATATTTGTTTTATTTGGAATCAATTTGTCTGAGACAATCAAATCAACATCATTCTGTTCTAAAATGCCCCTAATAATTGAAAAGTAATCCTCCACACCGCCGAGTTTTCCGTGATTACCACTATAAATGTATACTTCTTTTCTCATTTTATTTAGAAACCCATAGCAATTACTGATCTTTCAACTTACCATGCTCCATATGAAGCGTCTTAGTGGTAACTTCATCCAGCAAATTTTTTGAGTGTGATGCAAGAATCATGATTGGTGTTTTGATCACCATCTCCTTAAGCCTACTTTCAGCTTTTTCTTGAAATGATTCATCTCCAACACTCAGCCACTCATCAAGTAAGATAATTTCGGCATCAACTGCTGTTGAAACAGCAAAAGCCAGCCGCACTTGCATACCGCTCGAATAAGTACGCAATGGCATATCTAAGAAACCACCTAATTCACTAAAATCTGCAATTTCATTCATTTTTGATTTTATTTCTTTAGGAGACATTCCCATGGTTAAACCTCGAAGAATGATATTCTCCCACCCAGAGGCATCCCCTTCCATCCCCATTGAGATGTCCAATAGAGAGGCTACTCGACCCTTAACTGTTATAGAACCCGAAGTTGGCGCATATGCACCAGCTAAAGCCCGCAACAAAGTCGTTTTACCTGAGCCATTATGACCATACAGGCCAATTCTATCACCTTCATTTATATCTAAATTTATAGAGTCTAATGCTCTCAAGGTTGGTCTGCTTGGAACTTCGTTATGAAAAATACCACCTGTAGCAGAAGACATCAGCGCTCGTTTTAAAGAGCGTTCAGCAGTGTATATAGGGAAGTCGATACTAAAATCTTTTAGTTTTATATATGCATTTTGACTCATAACCAATAAGGTATCCTATATCTAAAACGGCCCAGGACAAAAAGGGCTATAGCTAGGTTTGCACCAGAAATACCAAGTACATACAACCATGAATTCACAGAAACATCATTCCCAAGCAAAGGAGACCTGACTATTTCTATCAAGTGAAAAAATGGATTCAAATCAATAAGAATAGCCCCAACACCTTTAGATTGAAGTAAAGATGGAAGCCACATAATTGGAGTGATGAAAAACGACGCTTGGACAATGTTTGTGACAATTGGGCCAATATCTCTAAACCGGGTAGTCAAAGCTCCAAGAGTGATACTAATCAAAACACCATTAAATGCAATGACTACTAAACCTAGCAACACAGTTAACATACCAATTAGATCAAGTGACTTTGGAAATAGCCACCAAACGGGAATCAAAATTACCGCATTGTGGGCAAGTATAATGGAATTACGCCATACAGTTCTAAATGCATAGGTTGAAAGAGGGTTTCTTACCTGTTTGATCATCATGTCGGATTGCATAAATGCTTCGCAACCTTCATTGATTAGACCAACCATAAAAGTCCATACAATAATTCCCGTTGCCAAGAACGGAACATATACATCATTGGGCATTTTAAACAAGTGCCCGTACAAAAGTCCTAGCATCGCAATAGTTACACCTGTTGTAAGTGTTAACCATAACGGTCCAAGAACTGATCTACGATATCGTTGACGAATATCTTGCCAACCCAAAAACATCCACAGTTGATAATTTTTTAGCCCTGACCAAAAGTCCTCTGTTGCTAAGCGCAACAGAGGAACCTTTTCACCTACAGAATAGAATGAACGTGATTTATCCATTTTTAGACATTGCCATATCGAGTATTTTTAATCATGGTATAACCCTTGATCAACTCTTGTAGCCCTCGGTCTAAAGAAAACTCTGTAGAGAAGCCTGTTGCTTCGATTTTGTCATTGGACACGATGTAGTTACGTTGATCTGGATCCTTACCTACAGGAGCTTCCAAAAATGTGAAGTCAGGAACG
>JAFGXA010000012.1 GCA_016936855.1 Gammaproteobacteria bacterium
AGCTCGCTCGCCTAGCGCTTCTGATGGCGCGCTCACTCGCTTGCTATAACAACACCAAAAGTCTCATATTTTTCTGAACTTATACAATTCAAAGTTTTTTGCATATTTGAAGATATAATACAGACATGATTCATTGCCATAATATGTGATTTAACATTACAATGGATAGCTGCTTATTCATATGTGAAAAATCTTCTAGGCTTTATCAAGCATTAATAGTTACTGACGATATCTTAAAAGATACGAACAAAACATTGTCTGACCTCAATACTCATATAATAAAACTACAATCAAAAGATAATCCACACCATAATACCAGAAATGAATTAGAAATCTTAGTAAGCTACACTAAAATTGTCTAACACTACTATTAAACGCTCTATACATGTTGGAAATAACAACACCAAACCTCATTGCAATTGGCAAACAGGCATATCGCAAATTCAAAATAAAAAATACCTCGACACCAACAGAATATAAGAAATTTCTTCCAACAAAAGGATTTATAAAAGGTTGGAGTGATCTTGAAAAACAATCAGTAGAATATGGTGTCATATTCAATGATCATAAAAAATAATCACATAAAACAAACATCATCTAGATATTTCCTCGAATACTTTTAAAGGAGAAAACGTCAAATCTATTATTTCAATGCGCTTGATAGGATAGACTTAACCCCACATCAATCAACCTTCCATTAAATCGACAGGATTTACAATCAATTGATAAATATTGCTAAGCCACTCACCTTTTTTGCCGCCACCAGGCACTTCAGAATGGTGCCAATTATTCTTTGTCCAAGTATATAGTCCCAAACCTTTCATGCGCATAAGTTGTTTAATCTGTACAATATCATTTGACGTTAATGATCGAATTGATCGATAACCGTCGATAAAAGCATAAAACTTATCTCTCCAACTATTAAATGGTTCAGGACAAATAAACGCACAAGCAATATCAGAAGTTAACCAATGATATACTGGCTCATCGAAATCGATAATATTCACTCTTTTTCCATCATATAATGCATTAGCTCCACGATGATCACCATGTGTTAAACCAAAGTTCGCAGATGCATCCTGTGTTTGTAGCCATTCATTAGTTTCATAATAAGCATTTCGTAACTCAACATTTTCGCATTTAACATTAACAGCGATTTCCTGCCATAAATCCTGCCAAGATAAATAGTGATATTTTTTATCAGGTTGATAGGAAAGAGAAGCACAATGTAATTCAGCGAGCGATTTACCCCATGCTTGATGAGCCCCAATATCATTATTTCTAACGCTTATTGTTTTTCCTGGCACTTCATTACAAACATGCGCAAAAAACAACATATCGTTTTGTTCAATTTCCACTATAAAATCTTTCGATATTGATTCAATTGGATGGCAAACAGGCGCCCCACATGAAAAAAGGTGATTCTGATACGCAATTGCCGAATTTAATTCGTTTTTTGAACGAATATTGGGATGAGTTATCCTAAGATAATAACCTTTGTTATTTGCTTCAAATCGATAGACAACATTGATAGCATCGTTCACTAATTTTAGCGAATTAACATCTCCTTCCCAAAAAGCAATAGCTTTTTGCGGTGTTTTCAAATGATCAAGTTTTTTTAAAATCCATCCTGTCATAATGTTATTCTCTAGTTGTTGTAGAGTTATACGCTAAGTTTCGAATGAATTGATTCTAGGTAGCGCATCAAAATCACTCACAACTAAGTCTGCATTTTTTAAAGCATAAGCATTATATGTAGTGGTTAAGCCAACCACATACATTCCAGCGCCTTTAGCCGCTTCAATGCCAACAGGAGAGTCTTCAATCACCATACAATATGATGGATCTACCATTAAATTATCTGCTGCCAGCAGATAACCTTCTGGATGTGGCTTGGTAAAACTCACATCATTAGCTGTAACAATAGTTTCAAAACAACTTTGTAAATGATCTTGATAGAGTTTATCAAGTGTAACCATTACTTCTCGTTTGCTTGAACCACTGCAAATCCCAATTCTTTTTTGTTGCCTAACTAGGTCATCAATAAAAGCATATAAACCAGTTACTACTGGGACTTGATTTGCATCAGTAATTATTGAGCGATAGGCATTTATTTTCTGAATTATCATGCCATAAATTGTTTCATCTGTAACCGCCCTACCCTTATCTTCAAGCACTTTAGGAAACATCTCTTTATCTGATAGACCGATATATTTTTGCTGATACTCTCTACGTGATAGATGAAGGCCTATTTCTGAAAACACGCGCCGACAAGCTTCATAATGAGCCTGTTCGCTATCTACGATTACACCATCAAAATCAAAAATCAGTGCTTTAAACATGAAGCCCCTTATTTATCTCAAAGTTTTTGGAAGTCACAAATTGTGATATCCAATTCATTAATAAAAATCAACCCATCTCGCCAGTTTTCTTAATAACTTTCCATGCTTGTTGATCAAGCTTAGAGAAAGCGAACCACTTTTTGCCAAGATCCTTAAGGGATGCACCAATATGGTAAACTTCTTTATTATCCAGAATCAAAAATCTGTCATGAGCATCTTTAAATATTTTGATCTCTACTGCCGCATATTGCTCATTGTGCTTTTTAAGATCAAGCTGCAATTTTTTGGAGATATCTTTTGTATAGATGGTTGCAAAAACGTTTTTAGCACGCTTCGTTAACAGCATAAGTACAGATTCATCAACGTAGTTATCGATCAAGACAATTGATTTCTTGGCTTGTTTAATCAATTTCGATACAAAAACATAAGCATCAAAAACTTCACCGTTGAAAAATATCCCCTGTTGTGGCTTAACCGTGTGGTTTTCTAGCGCTTTAAAAATTCGATCAAACTTTTGATCTGATTCAAGTTGCTTTACTTCAATCCGATCCATGCGATCTAACAGAGTAACGTTGGACGCAATAATTTTCCTCATTACAACAAATGCATTCATGATTTGTAAACTTACCTTAACAGCAACTTCACTACGTAATATTACCGAAAGCATTGCAACGCCTTGCTCTGTACACACGTATGGCAAATATCTTCGTCCACCATGCTGATCTAAACTTGAGGTTCCATTTTGGCACCTCAAAATTTCGTGCTCTTTAGCATTGAGTTGAAACATAAGCCAAGATGGAAAGCGATCAATATTACGCTTAACTGCGCGATTTAAATTTTTAGTTTCTACTTGGTATAGATTAGCCAAATCCCGGTCCAACATCACCTGCATACCACGAATAGTATATATCTTGCCCTTAATATCTTCAGCACCTAAAGTAACTATTGCTGTTGTTTTAGTCATTTTATTTTCCCTGTGCCGCATAACAAATAATGAGCCAATTATACATTAGCGTCTATCGGTAACTCTCCCGCAAACGATTTTTTGGAAATAAGGGAGAATTGTGCGAAGGCTTGATTTCATTGGTGGGCCCACTAGGACTCGAACCTAGGACCAACGGATTATGAGTCCGCTGCTCTAACCGACTGAGCTATAGGCCCGCATTTTGAAACGGGATTGAATATTAGCAGATTATTCCTTCTCTTCCAAGAAACTCTGCAATTTTTCAGCACGCGTTGGATGACGCAGTTTACGTAAAGCCTTCGCCTCAATCTGACGAATACGTTCACGTGTAACATCAAATTGTTTACCAACCTCTTCCAAAGTATGGTCAGTATTCATATGAATACCAAAACGCATACGCAACACTTTAGCTTCACGCTCAGTAAGAGAGCCCAACACACCTTTCACCGCCTCACTCAAACCTTCATGCGTTGCCGAATCAATTGGCTGAAGCGCTTTAACATCTTCAATAAAGTCTCCTAAATGCGAATCTTCCTCATCACCAATTGGAGTCTCCATAGAAATAGGTTCTTTGGCAATCTTCATTACTTTGCGAATTTTGTCTTCAGGCAGCCCCATCAATTCGCTCAACTCCTCTGGAGTTGGCTCTTGACCGGTCTCTTGTAGACGCTGTCTAGCAATACGATTTAACTTGTTAATAGTTTCAATCATATGTACAGGAATACGAATGGTACGCGCCTGATCAGCAATCGATCTAGTGATAGCCTGACGAATCCACCAAGTCGCATAAGTTGAGAATTTATATCCACGGTAATACTCAAACTTATCAACCGCTTTCATAAGGCCTATATTGCCCTCTTGAATAAGATCCAAAAACTGCAAACCTCTATTGGTATATTTTTTAGCAATAGAAATTACCAAACGCAAATTAGCTTCAATCATTTCCTTTTTAGCACGACGCGCCTTTGCTTCACCAATAGACATACGACGATTGATTTCTTTAGTCTCTTGAATGGGACGACCACTGTAATTAACTAATATCTGCAATTTTTTCTGCGCACGAGTAATATCATGAGCGATATCCCTTAACTCCCCCTCACGCTCAGAATTATGTTCAATATAAGTATTTAGCCAATCCAAGTTGGTTTCATTGCTAGGAAATAATGAGATAAAACTCTTCCTTGGGGTCTTCGCTTGTTTCACACATAGACGCATAATCGTTTGTTCTTGTTCACGAATAGCATCAAACACTTCTCTAGTTTTGCCTATTAGTTGATTTAAGGTTTTACTGGTAAACTTAAACTGCACCAAAGCTTCAGCTAATTTTTCTTTGTGTTTAATGGTACTTTTGTGGTCTTTACCATAACGATGATAAGATTTATTATATTTATCGCTAAGTTCCTTTAATGCCTCAATACGTTCTCTTACCTTTTCGGGATCCGGTCCCATATCCAAATCATCATCGCCATCACCACCATCATCAGAACTATCTTCATCTTCTTTGGATGAGTCATCACCACTTGCGGCCTTATCTTTATTTTCGACAACAGTAGAATTAGATGCTAAAAACTCATTAGTTTCATCACCAATAAATCCTGTCAACATGTCATTAAGTCTTTTATTACCATCACTTACAGATGCAAACATATCTACTATATAATCAATAATAAATGGTAGCTGCGAAATCGCTTCTAAAATCTCTTTAGTGCCATCTTCTATTCTTTTTGCTAAACGAATTTCTCCTTGGCGTGTTAATAAATTTATGCTTCCCATCTCTCGCATGTACATACGGGCCGGGTCAGTAGTACGACCTAACTCATTGCTGTCAGAAATCAACATAGCAGCTGCGTCTGCTTCTACATCATCCGCATTCTCATTATTCTCAAGCAATAATAACTCTTCCTCACTAGGTTGATTTTCAAAAATCTTGATACCAACTTCATCACTCAAGGTATTTATAATCGATTCTACTGCTTCTGAATCAGCTAAGCTTGCTGGTAATAAATCATTTATATTTGAGTAGGTCAAATAACCCTGCTCTTTACCCAAACCAATTAATTCTTTAACTGCTTCTCTGCTATGTTCCATAGATACTTCTGTCATTATACTCATATAAATATACCCGCGATTTTCTTCAATAATTTAATAAAACTGCCTATTGTCCTAAACAAAAGAATAATAAGCAAGACTTAAGCATTCAATACCAATTTTGTTTCTTTAATTAAACGTTGCAAATGTTCCCTTTCCTCCTGAGATATAGTTTTTGAGCGCGATTTATTAAGCAATTCTGCTATTATCTGCTCTCGTCCTAAAGCGTATAAACTGTTTATAGTATCTAAAAACTCACTTTGCAAATCTTCTAACAAAATAATTGTTTCATCTGAAGCAATGCTCGCCAACAACTGTCGATTCCCACCTTCAAAAAGCTGTAAAACACCACCTACCGTTAAACCATCATGTTGTTTCATAATAGTGATAACTTCAAATAACAACTTAATTTGTGGCAAATTAATACACAATAATTGCTCAGAATCAGCTATATGATGAGCCAAGCTTGGCTCCCTCAATAATAAACCTAGAGCCAAACGCAACAACTTTGGTAAAGCTGATGGCGCTTTATTTGTAGATATTTCTCGACCGCCATAAGATGCAATCCTTTGATTTAAAAGAACATCGACATCCATATGAACTATGGATGCTAATTTCTCAAACATTAATTGTTGAAAAACGCCCGCAGGAATAACATTCAATAAACTTATAGCTTTATCAGATAACTGCGCCCGACCAGCCATAGTAGTTACATTAATATCACTCATAAGTTCCTGATAGAAAAAATCAGATAATGGCATAGCGTTTTTAATGCGATGCAAAAATCTATCCTTACCTTCTTTGCGAACCTGACTATCAGGATCTTCTCCTTCCGGCAAAAATAAAAACAAGACCTCTACACCATCATGCATCAAAGATAGAGTGTTTTCTAATGCGCGCCATGCTGCTTTGCGACCCGCCTTATCTCCATCGAAACAAAAAATTATCTTTTCGGTATAGCGAAATAACTTACGCACATGATTTTCAGTAACAGAAGTTCCCAAAGTAGCAACGGCGCATTTAATTTCGTGCTGCGCTAAAGCCACAACGTCCATATATCCTTCTACCACAAACAGATAAGGTAAGTTTTTATGTGCCAAGCGCGCCTCAAATAGACCATAAAGCTCACTGCCTTTATGAAACAATTCTGTCTCCGGTGAGTTTAAATATTTCGGAAGACTATCGCCCAGAGCCCTTCCCCCAAAAGCTATAACCTGACCTCGATGATTTTTGATAGGAAAAATAATACGGTTTCGAAAACGATCGTATGATTTTTGTTTATTCTCAACTAAAAGACCAGCTCGGCTCAACCCATTTTTATTATGTTTAAAATTATTTAGCAAAGAATCCCAGGAATCCGGCGCAAAGCCTATATTAAAATCTCTACAAACATGCCCATCTAAACCTCTTTGTTTTAAATACTCTATAGCATTATTACTGTGTTTTAATTGTCTTACATAAAACTTTGAAACATCCCCTAAAAGATTAATCAAGCTGCTATCCTGCACCCTACCTGCATCTTTTTCTCTCGGGACTTCCAAGCCAACCTTGGCTGCTAAATTTTCAATTGCGGATACAAAATCCAATTTATCGTACTCCATCAGAAAACTGATGGCATTACCATGCGCTCCACAGCCAAAACAATAATAAAATTGCTTGCTTTGACTTACCGTAAATGATGGGGTTTTTTCGTTATGGAATGGACAACAGGCAGTGTAATTGGCTCCATTTTTCTTGAGTTTTATGCGATCACCAACGACATCGATAATATCAACACGCGTAATTAAATCTGCAATAAAATCCTTTGGAATCATTAATACACACCGTTGTTAATTAATAGCACTTTACATGTTCATCATGGGCGGACACAGGGGGTCGCCTCTACGGGTGCAATTTATTCTTAACTAGAGCGCTAACTTGACCCAAATCAAAACGACCTTGCACTTTTGGCTTGACCTCTGCCATGACTTTACCCATGTCGCGCATGCTTGTGGCACCAATATTAGTGATTGCAGCAGCAATTAATTCCTCAACTTCCGCCTGAGACATAGCCTTGGGCAAATAAACTTGCAGGACTTCGATTTCGGCTTTTTCTTTATCAGCCAAATCCATACGCTCTGCTTCTTCGTATTAATTTGCAGCATCACGTCGCTGCTTGATCATTTTATCTACAACTGCAATCACAGCAATATCATCTAGAGTAATTTTTTCATCAATTTCTTTTTGCTTAATCGCAGCCATAAGCATACGAATAGTCCCCAAACGAGCGCTATCTTTAGCGCGCATAGCGACTTTCATATCTTCTTGAATCTGAAGCTTGAGATCAGGCATAGCTTAACGAGTCTTTTTACTCTTAGCTCTACTGAAAATGGCTTTCTCTTTTTGCAACCGTTTTTGTGTACGCTTTACTGCAGCAGCCTTTTTACGCTTACGCTCAGCAGTAGGTTTTTCATAGTATTCCAATTCTCTTAAGCGAGTTAAAATACCAGCTTTTTCACAAGCACGTTTAAAACGACGCAACGCCACATCAAAGTGGTCAAAATCTTTTACACGAATTGCAGGCATAAATTAAAATCACCTCTATAAATATAGTTAATCAAACATTTAGGACACGCGATATTACCGAAAACTGACTTCAAATGCAAAACCTTTTCGTATATGATTCTCAAAATGAAAATTCTGGCTATTGAAAGCTCTTGCGATGAAACCGGTGTTGCTTTGTACGACACTGAAGAAGGTCTGTTGGGGCATGAGCTCTATAGCCAAGTAAAATTGCACGCAGAATTCGGCGGTGTTGTGCCAGAATTAGCTTCTCGAGACCATATCCGTAAAACTATCCCATTAACTAAAAAGCTGCTCAAAGAAACTAAAATAGAATTAAAAGAGTTGGATGCTGTTGCATATACCGCAGGCCCGGGGTTAGTTGGAGCATTATTAGTCGGCGCTAGTATCGCGCATAGCCTAGCTTTCGCACTAGGCATCCCGGTTGTTGCAGTACATCACATGGAAGCCCATCTTTTAGCACCAATGCTAGAAAACCCAGCACCTAACTATCCATTTATAGCCCTATTAGTTTCTGGCGGACACTCTATGCTAGTAGAAGTAAAAGAATTTAGTCAATATCATACTTTAGGCGAATCAGTGGATGACGCTGCAGGCGAAGCATTTGATAAAGTTGCCAAAATGTTGAATCTGCCATATCCGGGTGGACCAGCTGTTGCAAAACTAGCAGAACAAGGAGATCCTAATACATTTAAATTTACCCGCCCCATGATTAATCGACCGGGACTTGATTTCAGCTTCAGTGGTCTAAAAACACAAGTTTTAAATACTAGTAAAAAAATTGATCTAAATAACAACCAGCAAAAAGCAGATCTTGCCGCGAGCTTTCAAGAAGCAGTTGTTGATACCCTTCTTATCAAATGTCGACGTGCACTTGAACAAACCAATTTAAAAACTTTAGTAATTGCTGGTGGCGTTAGCGCTAACAAAAGATTACGCGAAAAATTAGCAATATTACAAAACAATCAAAATATCGAAATATTTTATCCTCGCTTAGAATTTTGTACCGATAACGGCGCCATGATTGCCTACACTGCAGCGCAACACTTACTACACGGCAGTGCTTGTAATGACTTCATCGTCAAACCCCGCTGGCGAGTAGACGATATTATTCTTCAATCAACCCCATAGCACCACAAGGGCATTTCTTGACGCACAGGCCACAACGAATACAAACATCATAATCAATGGTGTAACCCTTACCAGGACCAACTTTATGAATTGCTTTAACTGGACATACATTCATACAAGTATCACACTCAAAGCAATTACCGCAAGAAAAACAGCGCTCAGTTTCATGGATAGCCTCTCGTTCTTCCAAACCAACAACCACTTCGTCGAATGAAGTTTTGCGATGTTCAAATGGTATGTGACTGCGCACTTTGCGATCCTGTTTTTCATAGTAGTAAGTATGTAGTTTATCGTGACCTGCTAATTCGTGCTTCACAGGTTCTGGCGTTTCATCTTGACTTAACATTTTATCAATATATTTCGCTGCTTTTTTACCATGACCAACTGCTGTTGCAACACTTCTATCATAGGGAACAACATCACCACCAGCAAAAATTCCAGACGCTCCTGTTACCATATGTTCATCAACTATAATAGAACCGTCTTTGTGTAACTTAATTCCATCAACCTTTTCTGCAACCTTAGTATCAACATTCAAACCAAGCGCCATAATTACCACATCGGCCTCAATTGCTTCATGCTCACCTGTTGGTTCCGGCCAACCTTCATGATTTAAATGCATGACATCAAGCGTTATTTTATTGTTACTAATTTCGCTAATAGTGCGTAATAAACGCAAACCAACCCCTTCTTCTGCAGCCTCTCTTACTTCAAAATCATAGGCAGGCATTTTTTCACGATTTCGCCTATAAACAATTTCAACTTTTTTAGCTTGCAGGCGAATTGATGCTCTCGCCGCATCTATAGCCGTATTACCACCGCCATAAACAACCACTCTTTTACCTGACAAATCTGGGGTTTGATTATGTTCAATTGCATCCAATAATTCTGTTGCGCCCATTATTTGGCATTTATCTCCTTCAAGTGCCAAATTAGCAAAACGCTCCTTAGTTGCTCCCAAGCCTAAAAACACTGCATCAAAACCACCCTCTTCTTTTTCTTTGAGAATATCTTCTACTTTGTGGTTTAGAACAAACTTAACACCCATATTTTCAATGCGTTTAATTTCGGCATCCAGCACCTTTCTATCTAAACGAAAACTTGGTATACCATAATGCATCATGCCACCCAAAATATCACGCGCATCAAATACGGTAACTTGGTATCCTTTAAGGGTTAAATGGTAAGCGGCTGACAATCCAGCAGGACCTGCTCCAACCACCATGATTTTTTTACCGTTGGATTCTGCTGAAACATCAATCGACCAATTTTCGCCCAATGCCACATCCCCAACAAATCTTTCAACTGCATTAATATTAACTGCCGCATCAAAACCATATCTGTTACAACTATTCTCACATGGGTGATAACACACGCGCCCCAAAGTCGCCGGCAGGGGATTTTCTTGCATCATAACTTCCCATGCTTCACGCAATTTATCTATCTTTACCAACCGCAACCACTTTTGCGCATTTTGCCCTGCAGGACACGCTGCATTACAAGGTGGCAAGCGATCCACATATACTGGTTTTGGTTTGTTATGATTGGTCATGGTGCTGATATCTCCGTTTAAAACTTAAAAACTGAAAATAACATAACCTATGCAACTGATAAAGTCCAAATAGCGTCTTAACAACGAGAGTTTCTAATCATTACCGCGTTACATTATCTGTCACAAGAGACAAGCAATGCCCATTCTCATTGATAACGACATTCGCATAACCACGGGTACGAGCATATACGCCCGTTTTCAAGGGTGTTACGTAGGCGCACAATATACCAGTAGTAGCATTTCCTTCAAAAATTGCTAGCTTATAGGTAAAATCAGGCTGTAATTTTCTTACTATGCTTAACGACTTACTGATAGCATCTTCTCGCCTTAATGCTCCGCTGAGATCAGTAAGTTGGAAATCAGAAGCCCCCTGTAGTCGAAATGCCTGAACATAACCAGCGCCTATTGTAGTTTTACCCCCTGGAGTGAAAGATCCAACGCTGGTCATAGGCGTATAAGTAAGATCCATGTTGTCTAGATTAACAATAGTAATGTAAGCAGTAGGTAGGTCTGCAAGGCAATTATGAAAGCAAAATAACCCGAAGCACAGCGATATGAACTTAGATTTTATTCTCATGGCATTCTCCTGCAATAATACAAAACAATCTATTTAGCATTCATGCTTTACAGATCTGCAAACCCCAATACCACAGATGCAATTTTCTCACAATCTTACTCTGGTTGACAACATAAGACAATTCATCAAAATTCATTGATCTCAAGGATTTTTGTTACTACTTCCTCTATTGTCATGTAAGTGGTATCGATAATATGCGCATCTTTAGCAGGTTTTAAAGGCGCAACTTTTCGCTCAGCATCTCTTTTATCTCGCGCTTTAATCTCTTTTAAAATCGTTGGTAAATCACCGGATAGGTTTTGTTCTTTTAGTTGCAAAAAACGTCTTTTTGCGCGCTCTTCAGCACTTGCTGTTAAAAAAATTTTTAATTTGGCATCAGGAAAAACCACAGTCCCCATGTCGCGTCCATCGGCAACAAGCCCGGGCGCTTTGCGAAAGTTTTTTTGCAATCTCAACAAAGTATCTCGCACAACCGGTATTCTAGCAATCTTGGAAGCCATGACACCACATTCTTCAGTGCGAATTTTCGTTGTGATATCGATATTATTTAATTTAATTGCAGAATTAATAAATGCTATCTTAAGCTCATTAGCACATTTTACTAATGCAGCATCATCATTAATATTTATATTTTGATCAATTGCCGCGAAAGCTAAAATTCTGTAAATAGCACCGCTATCTAAATAGTGGAATTTAAGCTTTTTTGCGAGTATTTTACCAATAGTTCCTTTGCCAGAACCGCTGGGACCATCAATTGTAACAGCAGGAATCATACCTTTTGCACCGCGATCAACTCTTCTCTATCGGTAAGATTAATTAGTCTAACACCTTGCGTATTTCTGCCAATTAATGATATTTCATTCACCCTAGTTCTTATTAATAAACCAGAAGCGCTAATTAACATCAATTCATCTTCATCATCAACCTGCAAAGCACCAATTACTTTACCATTACGCTCATTAACTTTAATCGACATTACACCTTGGCCCGCTCTATTGATTACCGAATACTCTTCAATGGTAGTTCGCTTACCATAGCCGTTAGCGGTCACTGTTAGAATCGGATCATCATTTGCAACAACTATTAAACCAACTAATTTTTGATCGGCAGCTAATTTAATACCTCGAACACCACGAGCAGTACGCCCCATAGCCCTTACTTGATTTTCATTAAAACGAATAGCCTTACCTGCATCACTAAATAGCATAATATCTTGATTGCCACTTGTGATTTCTACGCCAATCAAATGATCGTCATCAACTAAATCAACTGCAATGAGACCGCTAGGACGAGGACGCGAAAACTTATCTAACGAAACTTTTTTAGTTATACCTTTTGCCGTCGCCATAAATACGTAACGATTAGCATCGAACTCTCTAACCGGCAAAATCGCACTAATATTTTCGTTTTGATCAAGCGGTAATAAATTAACAATTGGTTTGCCGCGAGATGCTCTACTACCATGAGGTAATCTGTATGTTTTAATCCAATATAATTTACCCATATCAGAAAAACATAAAAGCGTATCGTGAGTATTTGCAACAACTAAATGCTTTACAAAATCTTCTTCCTTCATTTTAGTGCTAGATTTTCCCTTACCTCCGCGATGCTGAGTCTCATACTCAGTCAAAGGTTGTAATTTCGCATAACCTTGTTGCGACAAAGTCACAACCATATCTTCTTCGCTAATTAAATCTTCAATTGTAAAATCTTCCTGACTTGCAACTATCTCGGTACGACGTTCATCACCAAATTGCTGTTTAATTAATAACAATTCGTCTTTAATTACCGTAATTAATCTCGCGCTACTACCCAAAATATCCAGCAAATCAGCTATTTTTTCCAACAAGCTTTTATATTCATCACCAATTTTATCTTGCTCTAAACCGGTTAAGCGATGTAAACGCATATCCAAAATTGCCTGAGCTTGTTCTTCAGATAATTTATAAAAACCATCTGCCTGCAAACAAAACTCACTTGTCGATGATGAATCTAAAGCACGCTCTAATAAACTTTGCATATCTCCTGCCAGCCATCTTCTAGCCATCAAATTTACTCTGGCTTCTTGGGCATTCTTAGCCGCTTTAATTAATGCTACCACTTCATCAATGTTTACCAAAGCAACTGAAAGACCTTCTAAGATGTGCGCCCTTGCTCTTGCTTTATTTAAATCAAATTTGGTTCTACGAATCACCACATCTTTGCGATGAGCAATAAAAGCATCTAAAACTTCACGCAAGGCAAATAGCTTTGGCTGACCATGATCGAGAGCTACCATGTTGATACCAAAAACCACTTGTAGCTGGGTTTGGTTGTAGAGATTATTTAAAATAACCTCAGCATTCTCGCCACGCTTTAACTCAATCACAACGCGCATACCACGCTTATCCGACTCATCACGAATGGCACTAATACCTTCGATCTTTTTAAGCTTTACTAGCTCTGCAATTTTTTCCTGCAACTTAGCCTTATTAACCTGATAGGGTAATTCATGAATAATGATTGCTTCTCGCTTGCTACTCTTATCGATTTCTTCAATGGTAGCTCTGGCTCTAACTAAAATTCGACCTCTACCAGTTCTGTACGCTTCAATAATTCCAGCACGACCGTTAATTATACCAGCCGTTGGAAAATCAGGGCCCGGAATATGTTCTAATAATTCCTCAAAAGTAAGGTCTGGATTATCCAAAATAGCTATAACAGCATTTATTGTTTCAGATAAATTATGTGGAGGAATGTTGGTCGCCATACCAACTGCAATACCAGCAGAACCATTTATCAATAAATTAGGCACACCACTTGGCAGAACTTCTGGCATATATTCTGTGCCATCATAGTTTGGCAGAAAATTTACCGTATCTTTATCAAGATCATTTAATACTTCATGCGCAATTTTAGACAATCTAATTTCGGTATAACGCATGGCAGCTGGTGCATCACCATCGACAGAACCAAAGTTGCCTTGACCATCCACCAACATATAACGCAATGAAAACGGTTGAGCCATACGAACTATAGTATCGTAAACTGCACTATCACCATGTGGATGGTATTTACCGATTACATCACCAACGATGCGAGCCGATTTTTTATATGGTTTATTATAATCGTTGTTGAGCTCATGCATCGCATATAACACTCTTCTATGCACAGGCTTCAAACCATCCCTAACATCAGGTAGAGCTCTGCCCACGATCACACTCATAGCATAATCAAGATAGGCGCTTTTTAATTCGTCCTCTACGGCTACTGATATAATTTCTTTTGCAAAATCAGACATTTACTCTTAACTCTCTAATTATTTGTTGCTAAATTTACGAAAGAAAAGATTCTAACATACAAGACCTGAACGGGATAGTATCTATATTCATACAATCTAAGTGACAAAACATCAAACATTTCAATATAATGGTTGCTGGCTTTAATAATTTATGAGAGGACGTTAATGAAAAAAATATTTTTACTATTAACTGCAACTATCTTCAGTGCGAGCTGTTTTGCTATGATTCCAAATGAATACAACAGCACTACTTCTTATCAGGGCAAATGGTGGTTCAACTTGGGAGCTGGCACCATGATTGCTAAAAAAAATAAGGGTACAGGCGTAACAGGAATCGCTGGTGAAATTAGCGGTAATTATGCAACTACTAATAACCAATTATTAACCATAGCAGTACAGGATAACTTCGCTGGGTTCTATAACGTGACCAGTTACAACGTGATGTATGGCCTTATGAAGAAAAATGACGAGGGTTATATATCTGGATCAGCGGGTCTCGGTTATACTCATGCGGGCGAAGATCTGTTTGGTTTCACTATGAGCACCAATGGACTCAATATTCCATTTGAGGCCCAAGCTTTCCTTACTCCATACCAACACGTTGGTTTTGGTTTAATTGGTTTTGTTAATGTATTAGCCAAAAACGGCTTACATCCTTACGGTGGCGTAATGCTAGCAATTCAATTTGGTGATTTAAAATAAAAAATTAAATCTTTTGCAGCTGCTGTTTTGCTAAAGCGGCAGCTGCACTATTCGGATACTTTTTAATCAAAGCGCCGAGCTTAACCTTAGCATTCCCATCATTACCTCTTGCCAAATCAATCATTGCTAATTTGTAATTAGCATCCGCAACTTTGCTTGACTTGCTATATTGACCTATCACAATCAAAAATTCAGACTCAGCCTTATTAAACTTCATATTGTTATAATAGATTTCACCCAACCAGTAGTGACAATTTGCAGCATACTTACCATTAGGATAAGCGAACAAATAATCATTTAATTTGGTAATAGCATGAGGATAATCACGTTTAGTCACTAAACCAAAAGCTGTTTGATACGCCTGCAACTCACTATCTGCTGATTGAGCATTATTGTTTGTGCTAAACTGTTGTTCTGCCGCAGGCGTTGGAGCTGCCATAACCAACTTGGCTCGTTGCTGCCTCTTCTCTAAGCGATGATTTAATTTCTGATAGGAGCTATCTAACTGCTGCTTTAGCATATTAATCTGACGAGTTTGTTGACTTACAAGTGCTTGCAAATTGTGAACTTCATTTTTCAACGCCTGGGTATTGCCATCACTAACAGGCGGCAAAGCACTTACGCTAGTAATTGCTGGCAACTTTACTTTTTGGTTCATTGATGAAACTGGACTAGGAACATCCACTCTAGTACCAATAGCATTCGAATTCGATAAGGTTTCCATCGGGATTTCATCGGCACTTACTGCAAACGTTAAAAAACCCAATAAAGAAGACAATAGCAACACAGTGATTTTTTTCATATACTTTACCCTTACTTAAATATTCAAAATAAAGACTCAAACAGATATTGCTTGGTACTTAATATGCAACTTGGACAAAGGCTTTATTTTCAAAGTCCTATTGCGTTTATGCGCCAACCAAAGATCGTAATCGCGCTGCAAATTCATCCACATTTCTTCACTAACCCCAAGTAACATAGATAATTTGTATGCCATATCAGCGCTTATTCCCGAGCGGCCATTAAGCAACCTAGACAAGGTTGTTCTATCTACTCGTAAAAGCTTAGCCGCACCAGATACAGTTAAATCTGTGTCAGTAAAAAGAGCATCTTTCACAATCTCCCCCGGATGCAACGGATTGTACATAATCGTCATAAATCTTACCTCAATGATAATCTAAATAATCAACCAAAATAGCATCTTGCCCATCAAACATAAAAATAACTCTCCAATTTTTATTCACAGTTACAGAATAATGATTTTTGAGTTTACCCGTCAATTTGTGTAGACGCATGCCAGGCGTATTCATGTCATTTGCTGTAGTTGCCGCATTTAGACGCTGTAAAATAATCTTCAGGCGATGCAAATGAGAAACATTAATGCCACTACAATCGCCTTTTTCGAATAGATTCTTGAGCCCCTTATGACGCCAACTTCTAATCATAATTTAGTGTAGCATGCGGCGCAACAAACATCAAAAACTCTTGTTAATCAAACAGTATGCACGTAAAATCCACGGCATTATGAATCTATACACCATGGCAATTACTTTATTCTTAGTTATGAATGCGTTAGGCAATGTACCCGTTTTCATCTCATCCTTACAACACATCAAACCAAAACGTCGCGCTTGGGTAATTATTCGTGAAGCACTGTTTGCTTTCGCAATTTTGGCTACTTTTGTGTTTGCAGGACATGCCATAATGAAAGGATTACAAATAATACCTTCAGCTTTGAGTATTTCTGGCGGCATAATCCTTTTTATAATTGCTCTACGCTTAATCTTTCCTGCTGCTAACGTCAAAGAGGAGAAGCCAGAGGGTGAGCCATTTTTAGTACCATTGGCAATCCCTTTATTCGCCGGCCCTGCAACTATGGCCACCATCATTTTGATGACTAACCAAGCTCCCGATGAAACTTGGTTGGTAGTAAGCGCTCTTAGCATAGCCTGGTTTGCGAGTGTTGCCATTTTGCTTGCTGGCTCTATTCTAAGCAAATACCTAGGAAAACGAGGCATTATTGCTATAGAACGATTAATGGGTATGATATTGATGACCATATCAATCCAAATGCTTTTGGGCGGGATTCAACAATATTTTCACCTAGCTCACTAATGAGTCAAAATAGGCAAATGAATATTCTGAAAGTTGCTATTAACGTCCCATTACCAACTTTATTTGACTATCTTCCCCCGCTAAAATCAAAAATTGAGCAACTAAAACCTGGCATCAGATTGGAAGTACCATTTGGCAGGCGTACTATGGTCGGAATTTTATTAAACGTTGAAAGTGAAACTTCTCTAGAAATAAAAAAGCTAAAAGCAGCTAAATTACTAATAGACAGCGAGCCCATACTGCCAAGAGAGCTAATAGAACTTGGTAAGTGGATAAGTAATTATTACCACTACCCTATTGGAGAAACTCTATTTAATATTTTACCGAAGTTATTACGTGATGGCGATTTACCGGCAGAAATAAAAGATAAAACAGAACCAACAAAAAACAAAAAAATAGTAGAAGAAAAAATCCCAATCCTAAATAAACATCAAAATGAAGCAGTAAAAACAATTCAATCCACACAGAATTTCAAACCGTTTTTATTAGATGGTGTAACTGGTAGTGGCAAAACTGAAGTTTACCTAAATGCAATTGAAAGCGTACTCAACCAAAATAAAAGCGCCCTAGTTTTGGTGCCAGAAATAAGCCTTACCCCTCAAACAATTGCACGTTTTACTGAGCGATTTAAGCAGGATATTGCTATTCTTCATTCAAGACTTACCAATAAAGAGAGAGCTGAAAACTGGCAAAGAGCGAAAGGTGGCATTGCCAAAATCGTAATAGGAACACGCTCCGCCATTTTCACTCCTATGTCAAATTTAGGCATTATAATTATCGACGAAGAACACGATTTATCTTTTAAACAACAATCTGGCTTACTATATTCTGCAAAAAACGTAGGAGTCATGCGCGCTAAATTACTGGATATTCCAATCATTTTAGGCTCAGCCACTCCGTCTTTAGAAAGCGTACATAACGCCGAAAAAAATAAATACGTAAAATTACATTTACCAGAACGTGCCGGCAAGGCGGTGCACCCATCGATTAATCTGATAGACATGCGCAATAATGCCGCAAAACATGGGTTATCAAACAAATTAACCGCACAAATCAAAGAGCACATTGCACGCAAAGGACAGGTATTAATATTCATAAATCGCCGCGGTTACGCCCCAACTTTAATGTGTAAAAACTGTGGCTGGAGTGCAGAATGCACTAACTGCGATGCACGCATGACCTTGCATATGCAACCGAAATATTTACACTGTCACCACTGCGACAAAACAATTAAAGTCTATAAAGAATGCCCTAAATGTCATAGCACAAAATTATCCCCATCCGGCTTTGGCACAGAACGTATAGAAGAAGGATTAGAAACACTATTTCCCGATACAAAAATCGTCAGAATTGATCGCGATACAACTAAAACCAAAGGAAAAATAAACAAAATAGTTGCTGATATTAACAACCAAAACTATCAAATTTTAATCGGTACTCAAATGTTAGCCAAGGGTCACGATTTTCCTAATGTAACTCTAGCTGCAATCTTAAACGCAGACGGCGGACTTTTTAGTTCAGACTTTCGCGCTGAAGAATATACTGCACAGCTAATAACCCAAGTTTCAGGAAGGGCAGGAAGAGCTGAACGCCCAGGAGAGGTATACATTCAAACCTACAACCCAGAACATCCTTTGCTAATACAACTCATTCAAAATGGTTACCAGGCTTTTGCCCAAGATGCTTTGCGGGAAAGAAAAGAAGCATTACTGCCACCTTTTTCACATTGGTGTTTAATTCGCTCGCGCAGCAATAAACAAGAGCTAGCCTTACAATTTTTGGAAAATGTCAAAACCCTAGCAGAACCATATCTAACAGAAAATATTCAAGTTTTAGGACCAATAACACCGCCTATGGCTCGCAGAGCTAAGCAATACCATGCACAACTATTAATATCCAGCCCAAATAGAAACACACTACATAAACTATTAGATAAACTTATTCCTTCGATAAAACCCCCATCAAACCTGCATTATTCTGTTGATATCGATCCAGTAGATATGCTCTGAACGTGCAGACATATACGTAGATATTGCGGAGAACTAGACATTATGTGTTTTTTTCGGCAAAATTGACTTTGGCTATATATACACTTGAACCAATTAAAAGCAGGATGAATAATGGACATTAGAAAAATCAAAAAACTTATTGATCTAGTTAATGCTAATGGCATCGCTAAATTAGAAATCAAAGAAGCTGAAGAGTCTGTTTGTATAACGAGCGGATGTTGCCAACATATAAGCGAAACACATCAACCAATAATCAAACAACAAACTCCTACAACGTCGGTACAAAACGAAACAAAAACAGAAACGATCAAAGAAGAACCTACTGGCCATCAAGTAAAAGCACCTATGGTTGGAACCGCCTATTTGTCCCCCGCTCCCGGAGCTAAACCATTTGTTGAAATCGGACAACGCGTCCAAGCTGGAGACACTATCTGCCTAATTGAAGCAATGAAAATGTTCAACCAAGTAGAAGCTGATAAAGGAGGTGTTATAAGTGCCTGCTTAATTGAAAATGGCAGCCCAGTTGAATACGACCAACCATTATTCATCATCGAATAATAACGGATACACCAATATGCTAAAAAAAGTTTTAATTGCCAACCGCGGCGAAATCGCTCTCCGTGTTCTGAGAGCTTGCAAAGAGTTAGATATAAAAACCGTTGCAGTTTACTCTGCTGCAGATCGTGACTTAATGCATGTTCATTTGGCAGATGAAGCGGTTTGCATTGGACCCGCCAACTCGACACAAAGCTACCTTAACATTCCTGCTGTAATTAGTGCTGCAGAAATAACTGGGTCTGATGCCATTCATCCAGGCTACGGTTTTCTAGCAGAAAATGCTAATTTTGTAGAGCAAGTTGAAAACAGTGGCTTTCATTTTATTGGGCCTGATCATAACACTATTGAAACTATGGGCAATAAAGTGTCTGCTCTAAAATACATGCGTGAAGCCAAGGTCCCATGCTTACCAAGCTCGGGTGGCGCATTAACTAGTGACAACCAAAAAAATTTAAAAATAGCAGAGCAAATTGGATATCCTGTAATTATAAAAGCCGCCGGTGGTGGCGGTGGCCGCGGCATGCGAGTGGTTCATAACGCAGCTGAATTAATAAATTCTATTGGCATGACTAAAAGTGAAGCTGAAGCTGCCTTTGGTAACGGCGATGTTTATATGGAGAAATTCCTACAAAATCCTCGCCACATAGAAATTCAAGTATTGGGTGATGGGAGAGGTCATGCTATTCATCTGGGTGAGCGCGATTGTTCTATGCAGCGCAAGCATCAAAAGGTTTTAGAAGAAGCATCAGCTCCTGGCATTACCAAAGAACAACGTCAACGCATTGGCGATATATGCGTTAATGCTTGTAAAAGAATGAAGTATCGCGGCGCTGGAACTTTCGAATTTTTATATGAAGAAGATGAATTTTATTTCATAGAAATGAATACCAGAATTCAAGTTGAACATCCTGTTACAGAAATGATCACAGGAGTCGACCTAGTAAAACAGCAGATTTTAATTGCAGGTGGCGCCCCTCTTACAATTAAACAAGAGGATATAAAAATTTCTGGCCACGCCATTGAATGCCGCATCAATGCTGAAGATCCAAAAACATTCATCCCTTGCCCTGGTAAAGTTGAAGTTTTTCATGCACCAGGCGGTGCTGGCATCAGAGTGGAGTCTCACTTATATCAAAGTTATTTTATCCCGCCATATTACGATTCAATGATTGGAAAAATAATAGCCTATGCAGATACAAGAGAGCTTGCTATCAAAAAAATGCAAATTGCGCTAGATGAAATTGTGATTCAGGGCATCAAAACTAATGTGCCACTACAACAGGAAATTCTAGCCGATAAAAACTTCCAAAAAGGCGGCACTTCTATTCATTATCTAGAAAAAAATCTAATGTAAAAACACAGTATTGGCAATGTAATAGCATCTAATCTTCATGCGCTGATTGTGGTAAATCAGATATTGATCCATCAGTTGTTTCTACCAATTCATCACTAGAAGAAAAAGTAGTCATTGATGCAGAGCTACCTCTACCTCCATCACCATAACTTACTGGTTTTGAAACGCTAGAAGGTTGCACTCGCCCTGTATAACCAGACTCTCTTTTAATTTCTGCAAGCTTATCCTTCATATCCGCCACTCTACTACGTTCCCAAAAATTATCAGGTCCATAAGAGATAACATACTCAACCTCATCTAAACATTGCCTATTATCAAGCATTATCTTGCAGAGCTTCAAGGCCAAAACCGCACCATAATCCCAGAAACTCTTCCATAAGTATTCTTGACTAAAGTTAGCCATATAATCATCAAATTTCTGCCGAAGACGACCTTCCGGGTATTTACCCATCGCTATCACTTTAGTCAAAACACTCAGCAGCAAATTACCTCCTTTGTAAATGGATGATCCAAAATAACGTTTATATGCCAATTCAACAGATTCTACAGCCCTTTCAAAACCATGGCCCTGACCAAATAGACTCATTAAAAGCTCATAAGCCGCTTCAACCACTACTAGGTCTCGATGAGTAATACAGGTACATGCAGCAACTACAATCTTATCAAGATCAGTTCTACCTGTATCTTTGGCAACAACTTCACTCAATACTTTCAACCTAGTAACTAACACATTTACACTAACAACTTCTTCAATACCCCCAAGAGCAGCGGTTACGGCATCATTAAACCCTTGCCCAAGATCGAACAAATTCATTAAAAGATCAAACGACGCTTCTCTAACACGGCTATCTTGATGAGAAATGTTGGCGCATGCTACGGCTACAATACCATCAAAATCTTCTATATCTCCATCTTTGGCAACAACTTCACTTAACACTTTCAACCTAGTAACTAACACATTTACACTAGCAACTTCTTCAATACCCCCAAGAGCAGCAGTTACGGCATCATTCAACCCTTGCTCACGATCAAACAAATTCATTAAAAGGTCAAACGATGCTTCTCTAACACGGCTATCTTGATGAGAAATATTGGTACATGCTGCGGCTACAATATCACCGACCTCAGTTTCACCTACACCTCTTAACACTACTTCCCTGAGAACATTCAATTTAGTAACTAACACTCTTACACCAGCAACTTCGTCAATATCATCAAGCACAGCAGTTACGGCATCATTCAACCCTTGCTCACGATCAAATAAATTCATTAAAAGATCAAATGATGCTTCTCTAACACGGCTATCTTGATGAGAAATATTGGTACATGCTGCGACTACAATACCATCAAACTCTTCTCTATCTTCATCTTTGACAACAATTCCACTTAACACTTTCAACCTAGTAACTAAAATTTCCGCGTCATTAATATCATCAATGCCATCAAGCGCAGCAGTTGTAATTTCTCTAAACCCACACCTTTTATTAAGCAATTTCTTAACAAGAGTAAGAGATAAAGTTCTAATATTCGAGTTTTCATGGCTAATAAATGAACATGCTTTACTAACAGCCAAATCGGTTGATTGATTACGATGAAACAACCAAATAATAACAGCTAACGCATGCTCAATAACCTCCCCATCATTATGCTCAAGACCATATTCAATAGCTTTCTCAGCAAACGCAGCGGCTTCAATAAAATTGCGCCTACTCGCAACTAATTCAGCATAAACCATCAAGGCAGGAATAAGCATATCTGAAGCCTCCTCAATCTCTACATAAGGAGGTATAGCTTCGAACGCCTCCCTTATAACTCGAGAAGACAATTTATTCCCTCTAACTCGTGATGCTTGCATAGCTACGGCATAGGAACGTAATGCTCTAGCCTTTAATTTCTCATTACCAGATTTAATTGCAATACGCGCTACTCCGACATTTTTCTTTGCATTAACATTGCCTATCCTTGCAGCATTCTCTACCTCTTCTAATTTCCCATTAGCAAAATCTTTGTATTCATCACTTGCATATTTTTTCGCGAGATATCTGGATCTGACACGCACCGCAGCAAACACCAGCAATGACAAAACTGCAAATATACCAACACCAATAAGAATGGGTCCTAATACAGGCAAAACTGGCGCAAAAAACAACGCTAATTTCGCAAAAATTGTAAGTCCAAGTTCTGTCATATAAATTTCACCTCGCTACACTAAAGTACATTATAGATCATAACGCCACTTACTACCAAAATTGCTGATTTTATAACTCATCACTCACCACCAACTGTTGCTAATAAATCACCTCCAGCAACTGCAGATGAATGCGCAAAAAAACTATTTACAAATATGTCCTGGTAACCGGCTGAAACCATCGCACGCTCGGATACTACTGAAGAAACACTTTCGCTAACAAACTCCCTTTGCTCAGAAAGAGCCCGAAAAATACTTAGCGCAGAATTTTCTATGCTCTCGGCTTTAAAGGTCATGGCAATAGCTGCCTCTCGCAAAGCCATATCAAAACTAGATTCGCATCCCTGCGCGACCAACTCTCGCAAAACCTCCAACCTTGCCCGTAACACACGAAAATCAAAAGCAACACTACCGACAATACTTTCTAACTCTGCAACAGCAGATTCTAAAGAATATCCACGATGAATTAACCAAGCGAACAGCGCTAAAGCATGCTGCATAATATTAATATTAGAATTAGCAACTCCATACCGCAGAGCATAAATTGCTAACTCATCGGCCTCAGCAAAATTACGTCCATGCACCACTAATTCTGTAAAAACCCTCAAAACTGATATCAACAAACAATGATTTTCCGTTCTGATGTAGGGCATGGCAGCAGATCCAGCCTCTTGAAAACATCTTTTGCCAGCACGTAAAGCATTTACATAAAGATCTAACGCCATAGTTTTAATATCAAAATCACACGACTTTAAAGCATAATTTGCAGCACATTTAATATCTAACCAGCCCTTATTAGCTGCTATAATTTTACGATAAGAACTACGCTTGTAGCTTTTACTAGCGTACCTATTTGACAAAAATGCAGTATAAAAACGCCAAGCTATAAAACAAATTAAAGCTAAAACAGCACAAGCCGCGATAGCTAGCAAAATAGGATTTAATGCCAATACAGCAAGTAAAACAAAACTAATAACTTTTGCAAAAACTGCAAATTTAAATAAAACCATAAAAACACCGCTTAAATATCAATATAAACATGAGCAATTTATAACGCTCATATCAATCGACATCAAAACCGTGTTTTTAACTGTAGGGGTAACTGTTCACCCAGAATTTTAGCTCTTTTTTTGCGTCATCCTGGCTCTTTTTTGCGTCAGCATTAAAACAACGCCTTAATAACATGCTCTTTCGTCAAACCAAAATATTGATAAAGCTCAGTATCTGGCGCTGATTTACCAAAACTATCGATACCTATGATCTTGCCCTGCAATCCAACATATTTATACCAAGATTGCGACGCCGCAGCCTCGATCGCAAGACGCTTGGTGATTTTTTGCGGCAATACTGATTCTTGATATTCAATATCTTGCTTATCAAATAACTCACAACACGGCATCGAAACCAACCTTACAGCACGCCCTTTTGCATTTACCTCTTTAACTGCTTCATAAGCAATTGCCGTCTCAGAACCTGTGGCAATCACAACAGCATCCGGCTCACTACTTGGCTCTAAGAGAATATAACCACCACGCTTGATATCTTCATTATGCTCATGTGGTAAAGCTGGCAATTTCTGCCTGCTTAAGGCTAAACAACTAGGACCATCTTTATGCTCAATTGCTGCACTCCAAGCAACGGCAGTTTCAACAGCATCACATGGTCTCCATACCGCAACATTAGGAGTTGCTCGCAACATGGCTAAATGCTCAATTGGTTGATGGGTAGGGCCATCTTCTCCCAAGCCTATTGAATCATGAGTTAACACAAAAACAACACGCTGCTCCATTAAAGCAGCCATACGAATCGCATTACGAGCATAATCAGCAAATACTAAAAAAGTACCTCCATACGGAATAAAACCGCCATGCAAAGCAACACCATTCATAATAGCTGACATACCAAACTCTCGCACTCCATAATGCACATAATTACCCTGTAGATTTTCCATTATGTCTATAGAACCGTGCCATTTAGTCAAGTTAGAGCCTGTCAAATCAGCTGAACCACCTAAAAGTTCTGGCAAATGCGGAGCATAAGCATCGAGCGCCATCTGTGACGCTTTGCGCGTTGCAACATCACTAGTACAATCCTCTAATTCTTCAAGAAAAGCATCAACAACCTGCGTCCAATTATCTGGCAAATTTCCTGCCAACCTTCTTGTAAGCTCATCCGCCAATTCCTGATATTTATCTTGATAAGATGCATATAAATCAGTCCATTCTTTTTGTAATTTTTTACCTTGCTCTATAGCTGTCCAAGCAGAGCGCAGCTCTTGAGGAATAACAAATGGAGCGTGCTTCCAATTAAGCTCTTTCCGGGTTAATGCAACTTCATCTTCACCAAGCGGAGAACCATGTACTTTAGATGTATCTGCCAAATGTGGCGACCCAAAACCAATTGTAGTTTTGCAACAAATTAACGTTGGTTGATCATCAACTAATTGTGCAGTTTTGATGGCCTGCCTTATGTGATCAGGATTATGACCATCAATATCGCGAATCACGTGCCAATTATATGCTTCGAATCTCGATGCAGTATCATCACCAAACCAGTTCTTAGTCGAACCATCAATTGATATCTCATTATCATCCCAAAAGAGAATCAACTTGCCAAGTTTCCAAATACCTGCAAGCGATGCGGCCTCATGCGAAATACCTTCCATCAAACAACCGTCTCCTGCAAATACATATGTAAAGTGATCAATAACATTAAATTTATCTTGATTAAATTTAGCTGCTAATAATTTCTCGGCCAAAGCCATACCAACTGCATTTGCCAACCCCTGCCCTAAAGGACCAGTAGTTGTTTCAACTCCATCTGTATCTAACACCTCTGGGTGACCTGGAGTAATAGAGTCTAATTGGCGAAAATTCTTTAAATCTTCCAATGCAACGTTATAACCAGTCAAATGTAGCAAAGCATAAAGCAACATTGAGCCATGACCATTAGATAAAACAAAGCGATCCCTATCCAGCCAATTAGGATCCTTAGGGTTATGACGCAAAAATTCCCTCCACAAAACTGTTGCTATATCAGCCATACCCATAGGCATTCCCGGGTGTCCGGAATTGGCCTTCTGCACTGAATCAATAGCCAAAAAACGCAAACAATTAGCCAATTCAAATTGTTGAGACATATAAAACTCCTAGATCAATTTAAGCAATTTCGTGGGTAATAACCGCACCAAATAATATTATAAGCCAAGACACATAAAGCCAAATCAAAAAAAGCGGGATAGCAGCTAGCGCACCATAAATTAACACATAAGTTGGAAAATGCTTGATATAAAACGCAAAACCGGCCTTTGCGAAATTAAAAAGCAACATAGCAATAAATGCACCTATAGCAGCGTGCCGTATCTTAACTTTACAGTTTGGTAGTGTGACATAAAGCATAGTAAAAAACATAAAAACAAAAAAGTACGGAGATATAAATATCAGGGCTTTTTTAACAGTAGCAAGCAACATAACATTTTCAGAAAAATGCAAAGCTAGTAAATTTGAACCACTGGTCATACCGACACCCAACAAGACTGGACCCAAAGTTAATACTGCCCAGTAAATCAAGAAACTTTGGACAATGCCCCGTCTATTTTGCAACCGCCAAATCCTACTAAATGCCTGCTCCATAGAAAAAATCATTAGTACCGCGGTTAAAAGAAAGAAAACCAAACCCAACGAAGATAGCTTTCTCGTTTGCAATAAAAAATTTTGCAAGTGATGCTGGATGGTATGCGCAGAAGATCCAACAAAATTACTGATAATTAGATGCTGCAAATTGGCACCAATTCCACTAAATACCGGAAATGCAGACAAAACGGAGAGGCATAAGGTCATCAATGGTACCAAAGAAAGCAAGGTTACATATGACAAACCTGCCGCCTGAATTGGGCAATCATCAACAACAAATCGCTTTAAAACAACCACAATAAAACGCCAAATATTTATTAACATAATCTAATTTTCCATAATGAAATCGTCAAAAGTCTGGCACAGAGCTATGGATCTAGTCAACTTTTTATAATAGAATACGCGCCTTGATTTTACTATGGAGAAGAAAATGGCCATTAAAAATGAAGGTGACAATCTATTTGGCTTAAAACCCTATAAAATAAAAAAGGGTGAAGAGTACATGAATAAAGAGCAAGTAGAACACTTTAGAGAGATTTTACAGGCTTGGAAGAAACAGTTACAAGAAGAAAGGTCACGCACTGTAACCCACATTCAAAATGATGCTGTTAACTATGCGGACCCTATTGATCTTGCATCTCAACAAGAAGCATTTAGCCTAGATTTAAAACAGAGTGATCGTGCTCGTAAACTAATAAGACGCATTGATGATGCATTAGAAAGGCTGGGCGCGTCTGAATATGGCTATTGCGTAGATTGCGGTGCAGATATCGGAGTACGCCGTCTAGAAGCAAGACCTATTGCACTAAAATGTATAGATTGCAAGACATTTGATGAAATAAGAGAAAAACAAACTGGTGGATCATAAGATATCGCTTATGATATAGTGAATTGATTTTTTTCAAATAGGAGATAACTTTATGTGGAGCAAATTTATCGCAATTATTGTAACTATCGTAGCTTTAGCTTTGGCCTTGATGGTTAGTTTTTGGCACGCAAACGCTTTGCCTCAAATCATTTTTGTCAGCCGCTTCTTCGACGTAATGTTGCCAATTTTAGCTGTTGGCGCCTTGTTGAAGTACATATTCAGCGGTACTAGCTGCTGTTGCTGCAATGATGACAGCTGCAAGTGTGAAAAATAAATATAGATTGCTATCCCGTGAAAGCGGGACCTAAAAAAGGCGGAGAATTCCGCCTTTTTTATTTAAATCTATTGTCTTCTACGCAATAAGAATCATCTAAGCTAAACAGAGTAAATTTAGTTCTTTGATCAAAAATATCCATCTTTTCTTTAAGCTTCAACCAAGGAGCTAAACGAGTAGAAATTGGCAGCATAACCGCTTCTATCACTACCTTGATCAGCCACATATCAATGATCAATTGTATAAGCGCAGATGATGAAATAATTCCTATAAAAGCGATTGAACCAAATATTGCGCTGTCAAAAAATGATGCTACAAAAGTAGAAAATAAAAATCTAAACCAAAGCAACCTACCTTCAGTCAAAATCTTAAATTTGGCCATTATCAAAGAATTTAAGGGTTCGGCAACAAAATAACTCACAATAGAGGCCGCGATTATACGCGCATCCATTCCGATAATACGGTCAAATGCCACATTAATTTTAGCGTAAGACGGGCTTGGCATGTGGGTCACTAAAAACCCATAAACAATAAATAAAAGATTAAACATAAAACCAGTCCAAATAGCCCGCCTTGCATGCTTATAGCCGTATACCTCGGTAATTAAATCGGAAGCTATGTAAGAAAGCGGGAATATGAGCGTGCCGGCATCTGTCACAATACCAAACAATTTTATTAAACGTGGATCAAACCAATTGGCAAAAGCCAAGCTCATAACATAAGCCAACATCAGTAGCCATAGATACCTGAAACCCGGCTTAATTTCTTGCAACATCATTAATCAATCCATTCATACATTTCAGTAGTTAACATCTGACACTGTACACACTTATTACACTTTACAGAGTGATCTTCAACTACGCGGACTTTTCCCTTGCGAATCCATATTGCCAACATTTCACGCATGGTGTCAGCATCACTTTCAAAATGATTAGTTAAATCATTAATGCTAGCTACCCTATGCTCTATCATATAATTTTTGATATCTGCTAAAATCATTTACTAGCTCCCATTCTTCGCATAATTACTGTCAAAATAATAAAATAACCGATAATCCCAACCAACCAATAACTTGCAAACACTGGATTTTTAACAAAGGTAGCTATCTGATAAAAAAATGCTGCAACTGCGTAAGCAACAGAACTATTCCAAAGAATAGAAAAAATCCCCCAACGCCAACTAACCTCTCTGAACATTGCTGCAATAACAGCAACACAAGGAAAATAAAGCAACACAAATAATAAATAAGCAAAAGCCGCTATTTTGCCGTGAAAATGTTGATACATAACACCATATGCTGATTTACTAACTTTGAGATTCTTATTTTTACCGCTGCTATATAATGTATTCAACGTACCAACCACCACCTCTTTACTAGTTACACCAGTAATCAAACCAACCGTCGCCGGCCAATTATTATTATCTATACCTATAGGATTAAAAATTGGCGTAACAGCACGCCCAAAATTTTCCAAAACTGAACGATTTTTATGGGCAAAATGCATATTATTTACTATAGCAATCAATAAACACACCGGCACAATAACTTTACCAGCCTTAGTGATAAATGTTTTTAAACGACACCAAGTTTGCCTGAATAAATTACCCAAAGTTGGCAGGTGATACGTTGGTAATTCGGTAACTAACGGGGATTGTGAACCTGTTAGAATAGTTTTACGTAATAAAAGCCCCGTTAAAACAGCGCTGATAATTCCAATTAAATACAGCAAGAAAACAATATCCTGACCATTGGTCGGGAAAAAAGCAGCGACAAATACTGCGTAAATTGCAAGCCTGGCCCCACAAGACATAAAGGGCGTCATAATAATAGTTAAAATACGATCTCTTTTATTTTCCAACGTCCTAGCTGCAAGCACCGCAGGAACATTGCAACCAAAACCAATTAACATTGGCACAAAAGCTTTACCAGGAAGACCTACAGCACTCATTAAGCGATCAACCACAAACCCAGCACGCGCCATATAACCAACATCTTCCAAAAGTGCCAATAGTAAAAACATAAAACCCAAAACAGGAATAAAGGTTAAAGTTGTACTGATACCTTGTCCAACACCATTTGTGACAACTGAAACAAACCACGAAGACAATCCAATCTTGCTTAACAAAGCAGCTAAACCTCGCACAAAAATTGCATCACTTGCCTTTTGAAAAAAAACTTGCAAACTACTACCAATATTTATAGAAATAAAAAACATCACATACATAATTGCAAAAAATATCGGCAAACCCAAAATGCGATTTAGAACAACTCGATCAACTGCTTTAGTTACACTACTCTTAACATTTATATCTTTTTCTACAACTTTGGATACTATTTCATGAGCAGAACCATAACGACTATCTGCAATTAAAATATCACTATCTTCATTTAGCTTATCATGAATGATTTTTTTCTGTTGCAGAGCAATCTTTAAAACATCTTCATCCACCAAATTAGCCGCCAAAACATCCTCTTCCAATAAACGAATTGCTAAAAAATCCGACTTCTCTTCTTTAATGTATTGAGCGATGGCATCAATAGCGTGAATAATGGAATCTGAATATGGCAGAAAATAACGCACCCTTTTCTTTTGCACGCTGTCTTTAACAATAACTTTCTTCAACTCATCCAAACCACTCCTTCTATGAGCAACCATAGCTACGACATCAAGCCCAAGCGCCTCCGCTAGCTTTACAAGATCAATCTTTATTCCTTGCTTATTAGCAACATCAATCATATTGACGACTAAAACTATTGGTATATTAAGTTCTTGCAGTTGTGTGGTTAGATAAAGATGGCGCTCTAAGTTACTAGCATCAACAACATTTACAATTAAATCCAAATGGCCATGCAGCATATATTCTGCGGCAATGCGCTCATCAACGGCACCATCTAAATCACTAACTGACAAACTATAGATACCGGGAAGATCCACGATTTCAACATGATAATCAGCTATTTCGAAATAACCTTGTTTGCGATCTACCGTCACCCCTGGCCAATTACCAACCCTTTGGGTATCCCCGGTCAGAGCATTAAACAGAGTTGTTTTGCCACAATTGGGATTTCCGATTAAACCTATAGTCAATTTACGCATGAGACAAATAATAGCACCCATTAACCCAACCTGGAAGTTTGTCGTAGGGGCGAAGGGCTGCTCGCCCTTGCTTGAGTTGACAAGATACTCCTCAAAAAAACCGTTTATAAACCCGTTTAAATTCATGAACAGTTTTATCAATATCGATGGTTAATAATTCTTTATTTTTCATTAACTGCCGACCATCAACCCAAACATCAACC
Organism: Gammaproteobacteria bacterium; assembly: GCA_016936855.1. Taxonomy (GTDB): domain Bacteria; phylum Pseudomonadota; class Gammaproteobacteria; order UBA9339; family UBA9339; genus JAFGXA01. The sequence continues at coordinate 31,498 of JAFGXA010000012.1, forward strand.
ACATCCGCACCAGAGGCACTATAAACCAAGCTTGAGATCAAATTACTATGCGGATAAAAATGTGGTTGATCTATATTTACCGCAATCAAGTCAGCTCTGGCTCCAACGCGCAGCTCACCAACATCTTCTAAAAACAAAGCTCTAGCTCCGTTAATTGTCGCCATGTCAATCACCTGTGTCGCTGGAAAAAGCTCAGGATCATGCTTAAAACCTTTATAAAGCAAAGACGTAGCCCTCATCTCGGTAAACACATCAAGTCGATTGTTACTTGCAGAACTATCAGTTCCAAATGCAACATTGATATTTTTTTCCAAAAACTCAGGAATTGGTGCCATACCACTGCCCAGCTTCAAATTACTACTAGGGTTATGTGCAATACTTACATCATGTTCAGACAAAATATTAATATCATCTTCATCAATATGAACTGCATGAGCTAACAAACACTTACGATTTAACACTCCATGCTGCAGTAAATAACGAGTTGGCGATAACTTATATTTGTGTTTTATCTCTGCCACATCAGCTGTAACTTCAGCAAAGTGCGTATGTATTGGCAAAGAAAATTCATCAGCTATCCTCACCAATCTATTCAGAGTCTCCGAGGTAACCGTTGTCAAAGAATGTGGCGCTATCATGGTCGATATACGCCCTTCCGCTTTTCCGTGCCAATTAACAGTTAGCGCTCTTACTTCTTGCAATTTGGCGTCAAGTTCTTGCTTTGAACAAAAATCTATCACTCCACGACATAAACAAGTACGCATGCCAGCCAAATCTACGCATTCGGCAATCTGTTCCATATGGTCATACATATCAAGAAAACAAGTTGTGCCAGATTGAATCATTTCAACTATAGACAAAAGACTCGCCCATTTTATGGCATCGCCATCTAATTTGGCCTCAATCGGCCAAATATGCTCAAACCATTCACGTAAACTTACATCATCAGCATAACCACGCAATAAACTCATGGGGGTATGAGTATGAGCATTAATCAAACCCGGCATGTAAAGTTTATTGCGTCCATCTATGACATTCACTTTTTCAATTAAAGATTCTTCTGAAAACAAATCATTGAAATCATCGCTTGATTTAACTATGGAAGTTATCATGTTATTTTCAATAATTAAATTAGCTGTGCTTACAATAAGTTCATCATTTTCGCGAAGCAAAAATTGACCGTTCTTAATAATGGTTTTCATTGCTTGGAGTCTCCATATTTTAAGCATCCTACAAGCATAGCGCCAATTCATCAAGCACCGTCATCCCGCACTCGATGCGGGACCTCCATGATTTAGTGCGATGTTTTTTTAAATAATACCGCGCATGCTTTATTAAGGGCGAGCAGCCGCTCGCCCCTACACGTGCTAAACAAACCACGTTTGCTAATTGATAGCACCATCATCTCCAGGTGATTCCATTTTGGGGCCACATCCCTTAGAATAAAAACAATTATGAATGATGCTTCAAATCAAAAAATAATGCAAAAACCACCCTGGATTCGCAGTCAACTTAACGGCAACAAAAAAAGCGCAGCTGTTGGTAACATATTGCGCGAATATAACCTAAACACTGTCTGCGATGAAGCCGCCTGCCCAAATCGAGGCGAATGCTTTTGCCTAGGCACCGCAACCTTCATGATTATGGGGAAAATTTGCACCCGTAATTGTAAATTCTGTAATGTCGCACATGGCAAACCTTTACCGTTGAACGAAGAAGAGCCGCTAAAAATTGCCAAAGGTGCTAAAGCTTTAGGGCTAAAATATGTAGTCTTAACTTCGGTTGACCGAGATGACCTTAAAGACGGTGGCGCTAAACACTTTGCTAAGTGTATAAAAGAAATCAGAGCACTAAACCCTGAAATCAAAATTGAAATTTTAACCCCTGATTTTAAGGGTGTAGAAAATATGGCACTTGATACTTTAAGCAAAAATCCACCAAACGTTTTCAATCACAATATTGAAACAGTACCTAGTTTATATAAAGACATTTGCCCTGCTGCTGATTACCAGCGATCACTTAATTTATTAAAAGCCCACAAAAAACTCATGCCAAATATTCCAACCAAATCCGGCATGATGCTCGGCTTAGGAGAGAACAAAGAAGAAATTATACAAGTTTTAAAAGAATTACGTGCACACAAAGTTGATCGATTAACCTTAGGGCAATATTTGCAACCATCAAATCTACATTGGCCTATTGCGCGTTATGTAACACCAAAAGAATTTGATGAATTGGCCAATATAGCTAAATCACTGGGCTTTAATCACGTAGCGAGTGGACCTATGGTGCGCTCCTCTTATCATGCTGACCAACAAGAATAAAATTATGCTCCAACATATTATCCACTCCGTTATTTTATACTTAAATCACCATCCACACAGCGCTGGAATAATCACTTTTTTCATAGCATTTAGCGAAGCACTAGCCATAATAGGAACTATTGTTCCCGGTTCAGTCACTATGACAGCAATTGGAGCACTAATAGGATCTCAAGTTATACCAGCTTATTCAACCATTGTACTAGCCATGTGTGGAGCTGTAGCTGGCGATCTCTTCAGTTATCTCATCGGCATTTACTATAAAAAACGCCTGCATAATATTTGGCCATTTAAAAAACACCCGAATTTATTAAAAAAAGGTGAAGAATTTTTTGCTGCGCACGGAGGCAAAAGCATTATACTAGGCCGATTCATTGGCCCAGTAAGATCAATGGTCCCATTAATTGCTGGTAGCCTTAAAATGTCTTTTGGTAGGTTTTTATTAGCTGCCATACCATCAGCCTGCCTATGGGCAATATTATATATGACGCCTGGTATTTTCTTGGGTGCTATATCGCTGGAACTACCACCAGGCATTGCATTGAAATTTATTTTATCCATTCTGATCATCATAAGCTTTATCATACTCTTAATGTGGCTTATTAGGTTTTTAATTTGGCATAGTGCTAAACAAATTAACAATATAAGCAGAAGAATATGGGTGAATTTGCAACGCTATAAATCATCACACTGGCTAACTAAACTACTAACCACAACAGATCCACAACTCAAAAACCATCAACAATTACGCATGTTAATTTACGTCTTGTTATGCAGCATAATATTTTTAATATTAGCTATTAGCGTTCTATTTACACACGGAATCTTGCTTAAATTTAACCATCCACTCTATCATTTATTAACCAGCATTCGCTTTAATTTACTAGATAATATAATAATTATACCAACCGTTATATTCTCTCCAATCAGCATCTCAATATATAGCGCTTTGTTTTTTATTTGGTTATTATCAAATAAGCAATTCCGCATAGCCATGCACTGGATAGTGGTTTTTATATTAAGCAGTGGCGCCACCGAATTTTTTAAACTGTTTTTTTATAATGCTCGCCCCATAACTTTTTATCATATAAATAATTTAATGCCAAACTCATCATTTCCCAGTGGCCACACAATGTTAACTACAACTTTTGTTGGCTTTCTAGCAATTATATTTGCTCAATCAATTTCAAAAAACCGAAAATATATACCATACACAATAGCCACAATTACGATTATTACTATAGCATTCAGTAGATTGTATTTGGGTGCACACTGGTTAACCGATGTCGCAGCAGGAGCTGCTATGGGAATGGCAATCCTTTTATTAGTAACCATCTCCTATCACCGCACTGTGAACAAAAAATTCCCATTACTCAAAAACCTAATCGCTATTATAGTTATATTCAGTCTAGTTGGATGCTATAGAATTTACAATTCATTTTCTAAGGATCAAAAACAATATGCGTTATCTTGGCCAAGCACGACTATATCTATTACAAAATGGTTACGAACCAGAAATCATGTTATACCAAGATATAGACTAAGTAGATTTGGCAGACCAAAAGAAGCATTCAATATTGAATGGCTAGGCAATCTATCGAATATTACTAAAAACTTACAACACGACGGTTGGCAAGTACATAACCCAAAACTCAACATTAAAACTTTTATTTATCGTCTAGCTGGCAAGCATGGCAAGCAGCAATTGCCACTTCTACCACAAACCTATCAAAATCGTTATCCATCACTATTAATGACCAAAATCACAATTAACAATCAATTAGTTTTGTTAAGACTTTGGAAATCTAACATTAAAATCCAAAAGCACAATAATAATTTATGGCTCGGCATCGTAAACTATTACCAACCACCACATAAGTTGCTAAATATTCCCATTGAAAATCACCAAAAATTTATCGGCGCAACCAAGATATTAGAAAAATCATTAAACAGTTTTCACTGGAAAAAAGTTACAGCCAATACAAAACAGCAAAAAGAATCAGCGGATTATTTACGCTGGAATGGCGAGCTTTTGTTAATATATCCCTAAAAAAATTACATTAAGTTATCTTAAGTCATCAATATTTATTCCAGCATCATCAAGAAATTGATGCAAATTATCGATCTCAGTCGGATAATCGCGTTTATGAAAAGATCTAGCGTAACTTTTTAGAATATAAAGCAGATCCGGTTGCGATAAAGTTTGTAAAATACGCCAGGCTTTTAATTGATCTTCATGGTTCTCATAACGACAATATTGAAACAAGATAGCAGCTAACATCGTCGCACGCGATGCTTTATGCGCCATATCAAGACTATCAAAATTCTGCCAAGCATAATAAAAAGCACGCTCTAAATCCCAGCGCAACCACTCATTGAAAAAATACATCGCATCATGCTTGGCTTGAGAAACATTTTGTCCTTGCTGCTCATCAATCAACAAATAAAACATCAAAGCAGGAATCACAGCCTCAATATTCGCCCAAGAACAATTACCACTAATTTGCGGTAATAATGGCAAGGTGAATTTAGGAATTAAATGTAATTGATGTGCTAAAGCATTATCAATGAAAGCTCGATATTGGCGTTTATATAAAATCTTTTTCATGAATTGTTTATTGAAAGCGTGAGAATCACCGATCTCATAAAAAATTACTGTACCATGATCTCGACCATACTCTCCTCGATCACAACGCACCAACCAATTACCTAGTTTAATAAAATTAATCGCATGCCCTTCATAAGAAATCGGCAATAACAATGGATCACAATCTAATAGTCTATCTATTTTTTTTGCATGTTCTTTTATATCAGTTAAATAGTGTTGATATTTTAAGAGTTCAGCGCCAACTTGCAACACACGCAAAATAGTAGTTACCTTATCAAAATATTTGCGCAAATGTTTGCCACCAAAATTCTTTTTAAAATCTTGCAAAGAATTTAATACCGCATCTAAACTGAAACGCTGATAAAAACCTTCAAACTCTAATTCTAAAAATTGCCCTTTAGCATCTACAATATCAGCACGTCCTTCTAAATCAAAACGGTGGCCAATTAATTTCGCATTAATAAACTCATGAGCAAATTGCAAAGACCCACCAGATTGCGTTAACAATTTTTTTATCTTTTTATCATTGCGTAAAATAGGTGTCGCTAATATAGGCTGCCCAACGTAACTATAAGCATTTGGGTCTGCCTCATATTCCAACAGCAACTTTGCCAATTCACAATTGCCATTGTCTGCCGCCCAATGCAAGGCAGTTCTACCTGTTAAATCCGGAAAATCGACTTCGGCCCCAGCCTGTAACAACAACTTTGCCTTAGTAACACTATTTACAATCGCACACTCAACTAATGGCGTATAACCATACTTATCAATTTCATCTAATTTCGCACCAGCTTGCACCAAAATTGCAACATCTTGATCAGTGCCTCGCAAAATTTTATCGACTAAAGACATTCGTTAATTAGCTCCTATGAAATGGATTAGGTGTTGCTACATGCCTCGCGCGTTTACCCATATTCAACACATTATCTAAAGACTTTTTCAACTCGGGAGATGCTTGATCCGAGCGTTCTTCTGCCTGATCAAGACTATTGCTATTTTGATTCGCGATAAAAGTAAGATCAGACGATGCTCCAATCGGCTGCTCCATGAAGAGCGGATGATCTGGTAGAAATTTAGCAGAACCATCATCGCCACCACTCTCATCATCTTCTTTATAAGGACGCCTTGGTGTCACAACACCAAATTTAGCGTGCCCTTCTCCTAAGAGCATGCTGAGCAAGGCTTTATCTTTCGCTTTTAATTTACCCATTTTAATAAATCAACATTGAATCGCCATAACTAAAGAAACGATATTGCTCTTTAATCGCCTCTTTATAAGCTTGCTTAATACTATCATATCCAGCCAAAGCACTCACCAACATTAACAATGTCGACTTTGGAAGATGAAAATTAGTAATTAAAACATCAATACACTTGAATTCATATCCAGGATAAATAAATATATCCGTATCTCCTTGATATGGTGCAATTGCGCCTTTGGCACTTGCCGTCTCCAAACTTCGAACCACCGTTGTGCCAGCAGCTATAACCTTACCACCCCGCGCTTTTACTGCACGAATTTTTTCACACAATTCTTCTGACACATTGACATATTCTGCATGCATTTTATGCTGAGAAATATCATCAACTCTAACCGGTTGAAAGGTGCCGGCACCAACATGTAAGGTCAAAAATGCGGTCTCAATATTCTTCTCTTGCAACCTATTCATAACTGCATCATCAAAATGCAAGGCCGCGGTGGGGGCTGCAATTGCCCCTAACTCTTTAGCAAAAATAGTTTGATACCGCTCTTTATCTTTGAGCTCATCCTCTCTTTCAAGATAAGGTGGTAGCGGCATATGACCAATACTATTTAAGATTTCCAAAACCGCTTTATCACCCAAAAATTCTAAAACAAATAAATCATGCTCTCTACCCAAAACCTTAACATTAACCTCACCATCCATTATCAATATCGCATCTTCCTTTGGTGCTTTACTTGCTCGAACATGCGCTAATGCTCTTTTTTCGTCTAGCAACTTTTCAATTAAAACTTCAACCTTACCACCCGATTCTTTTCTACCATACAAACGCGCAGGCATAACTTTTGTATCATTAAAAACCAATAAATCTTTGGGAGTTAAATAATCTACCAAATCAATAAAATGCTTGTGCGTAACCGCGCCATCCATACGATTTAAACATAACAACCTGCTAGCGCTACGCTGCGCTAACGGATACCGCGCAATTAATTCTTTGGGTAATTCGTAATCAAAATCATTAATATTCATGATGCGCTATTATTGACCCAACGCTCGGAATTATCAACATATCACTTGACATTAATATTAGAAAAAGCTAAATTAGCGCCATCTAATTATTATGAATAATAAGAAAATTAAAAAAAATGCCGCAAAAGCCGAACAGTTGTTAAAGGCGCTAGCCAATCAACAACGATTACTCATTTTGTGTAACTTGGTGGACGGCGAACAAACAGCAGGTAGACTTTGGGAAAAATCCTCCCTTAGCCAATCGGCTTTCTCGCAACACCTAGCAGTGTTGCGTCGTTGTAAATTGGTGGCGATTCGTAAAGAAGCACAAACTATCTATTATTCGCTGGCCAATCATAGAGCTAAAAAGGTTTTAGAAACATTAAGTGAGATCTATTGTCATGAATAAAAAACGTATTTTAATTATTGGTGGTGTTGCAGGCGGGGCATCTGCTGCAGCTAGAGCTAGAAGATTATCAGAAGATGCTGAAATAATACTATTTGAACGCGGAGAACACATATCTTTTGCCAATTGCGGTCTACCATATCACATCGGCAATGTGATTGAAGACAGAGATGCATTGTTAGTACAAACACCAGAAAAAATGCATAATAGATTTCGTATTGATGTGAGAACAAAACATGAAGTAGTCGCGATTGACAGACAAGCCAAAGAAATAACCGTCCTTAATTTAGAAAAAAACGAAGAATATAGAGAAAAATACGACCATTTAATTTTAAGCCCAGGAGCCGCTCCATTTCGCCCGCCAATTCCGGGCATTGATAATCATAAGGTCGTAACCTTGCGCAATATGAAAGACATGGATGAGATTATTAACATAATCAACGAACATAACGTCAGACATGCCTTGGTCGTTGGTGGTGGTTATATTGGCTTGGAAATGGCTGAAAATTTGCATCACCGCAATATTGGAGTCACTTTAGTTGAACTGTTAGATCAAATTATGGCGCCAGTCGATAAAGAAATGGCGGCGTTACTACATCAAGAAATTATTTTAAATGGTATTGACTTAAAATTATCAAACGGTGTTACAGAATTTAAAGAAGAAAATAACAAACTCACTGTTACTTTAAGCGACAAAACATCTATCGCAACTGATCTAGTAATTCTTGCCATTGGCGTTAAACCTGAGACCTTATTAGCCAAAGAAGCTGATATTAAACTGGGAGAAACCGGAGGTATTTTAGTTGATCAATACATGCAGACTAATGATAAAAATATCTATGCAGTGGGAGACGCCGTCGAAATTAAGGATTTTGTATCGCAACAAGCAGCCCTGATCCCACTTGCAGGACCTGCTAATCGTCAAGCCCGTATTGCAATTGATCACATCTTCGGCCGCGACAGTAGTTATCACATGACCCAAGGCACTGGTATTTGTAAGGTTTTTGGCTTAACTGCAGGAATGACTGGGCTAAATGAAAAAACTCTACGCAAAAAAGAAATTCCATTTGAGAAAATTTATTTGCATCCTGCCAATCACGCTGGTTACTACCCTGGTGCAACACCAATTAGCCTCAAATTACTCTTTGACCCCAAATCAGGAAAGATTTTGGGAGCTCAAGCAATTGGGGTAAATGGTGTTGATAAAAAAATCGATGTGTTAGCAATGGCCATGCGTGCTGGACAAACAGTTTTTGACTTGGAAAATGCTGAACTATGCTATGCTCCACCCTATGGCTCTGCCAAAGATGTCGTAAATTATGCAGGCTTTATTGCTAGCAATTTTATCCAAGGCGATATGCCAATTTTCTATGCTGAAAATTTAAACGATATAACTGACAATCAAATCATATTAGATGTACGCACCAAAGAAGAAGTTGCAGCTGGAATGATCCCAAATGCAATCAATATTCCATTGGATGATTTAAGAAATCGTTTGAATGAATTAGATCAAAATAAAGAAATTATTGCGTACTGTAAAGTTGGATTGCGCGGTTATTTGGCATGCAGAATTTTAATGCAAAATGGTTTTAAATGCCGCAACTTGACAGGTGGCTATACAACCTACTTAATGGCTTATGACAAGCTCAATGCTCTAATATTACCTAAAGAGTTACACGATGATACTGGCGAAATGGATGAAGTTATAGAAGCAAAACACAGCAAACATAATATTGTAAAATATGTTGACGCTAGAGGCCTAGCTTGCCCAGGCCCAATTCAAAAATTAAGAGAGGCCCTGGATAATATCAAAAGTGGAGAGGCTGTTTCAATTTTAACCACCGATCCAGGTTTTATGGCTGATGCTCCAGCTTGGTGTAACACGACTGGCAACCTAGTAATTGGGTCACAGCGAAAAGAACATGGATATGAAACCATAATTGCCAAAAGCACTCATCCTGATTGCTACCAAAGCAGTAATGTTTCTCATAACCGCAACTTAACAATAGTTGTCTTTAGCAATGATTTTGACAAAATAATGGCAGCTCTGATTATTGCCAATGGTGCGGCATCAATGGGTTTTAAAGTAACGCTATTCTTCACCTTCTGGGGTCTTAATGTTTTACGCAAATCAGAAAGTGTAAAAGTACGCAAAAATATAATTGAAAAGATGTTTGGCATCATGATGCCGCGCGGCGCTAACAAACTAATCCTATCAAAATTAAACATGTTAGGAATGGGTACTGCGATGATAAAAGGCATTATGCGTCACCACAAGGTAAGCTCGCCTGCTGAGCTATTGTCCTCAGCTCAGCAAGCCGGCATTAAGCTAATTGCTTGCAATATGACCATGGATTTAATGGGTATTAAAGCAGAAGAATTAGTCGACAACGTCAGTTTCGCGGGTGTTGCAACTTACTTAGACTCAGCTGGCGCCGGTGGCATTAATTTGTTTATTTAAGGGTAACTATTAACCCGTCATCCCGGTAGATTTATACGTCATCCCGGCGGCCGCCGGGACCTAGAGGCATTAAAAAATATTATAATTTTTGTTTTAATTGTCTCTGGGTCCTGGC
>JAFGXA010000013.1 GCA_016936855.1 Gammaproteobacteria bacterium
AGCTCGCTCGCCTAGCGCTTCTGATGGCGCGCTCACTCGCTTGCTATAACAACACCAAAAGTCTCATATGTTTCTGAACTTATACATGCGTGGTATGGGTTTAAGGTTAATAGTCTGTACAAATCCTCGTGTTTTGTTTAGATTAGGTTTATGACTAAGATCAACAAAAAGAATCATCCGGAGGGTTTATATGCTCTAACCTTTGGTGAGTTTTGGGATCGATTCAGCTATTTTGGTACGTTGACCATCTTGGTTCTTTATCTATCCAAAATTTTCAATCTTCATGTCGTCCATGCTTATTTGCTGTATGGTGTTTTTGTGGCTTTTTCATTTGCAACTCCAGTGCTAGGTGGCTTGTTGGCAGACAAAGTATTGGGTTCATATAATGCAATTATTGTTGGTGCCATTTTCATGATTGGTGGTAATTTGGTCTTGATGAATCAAAGTCTGGAGCTGTTTTATTTGGGGTTATCTTTGACGATTTGTGGTACTGGTTTGTATAAATCAAGTTGCACCAGCATGGTTGGGATGCTGTATCAGAAAGATGACGCAAGGCGAACTCAAGGTTTTACTATTTTTTATGCTGGCATGAATCTTGGGGCGGTATTAGGGCCAGTTGTATATGGAATTATTCTCAAATTATTTGGTTGGCACTATATTTTTATTAGTAGCGCTATTGGAATTTTCATCGGTCTATTAATCACTTTGCATAGGTTGCGACCATTACAGCGGCTTTTATATCAACCTAAAATTGTCGCCAGTTTTAAGAGCTTGCTAGCAAAATATCTTTTTGTGTTCTCTATAGTAGCGATGATTTTGGTGCTATCCACGCTTGCTATTACGGTTTTTATTTATCCTGAGTTATTCACTATATTTATTGCTCTGTTCAGCATATTGGCGCCTCTCGCAATTACAGCAGTAGCTGCTAAGCAAGATTATGTTACTAAAAGATCGCTTTATGGCGTGCTTATTCTTACTGCTTTTTGTGTGTTATTTTTCAGTGTAAGTTTACAAATCGGTAGTACGGTTACTATGTTTTTGCAACAACACGCGAATAGAAATTTATTTGGTTGGCATATTCCAACCGTAATGTTTAGTTCGTTAGATCCATTATTCGTTGTGTTGGCAGCACCTGTATTCAGCATTATTTGGTTACGACTTGCGATTAAAAAATTAGAGCCATCACCAACTAAAAAATTGTCTATTGGTTTAGCGTTGGGTGGAATTTCATTTTTGGTTTTTATGCTATTAAGCACTATACCAAACGCATCAGCGGTTATGACTGTAACTCTGATTATTATTGCGAACCTTTTCTTAGGAGCTGGGGAAATCTGTTTAACACCTGCAATATTGTCGGCTATTAGCGAATATGTGCCTAAAAACCTACAAGCAACCATGATGGGTATTTGGTTTTTAGCTTTAGCCCTAGCTGGTTATTTAAGTGGTGTAATTGCAGAAGGCGCAGAATCTTTACAAAAACTGCTGGATGTTTCGAATGTTCATGGATTTAGTTATTTGTTTTTATTGGTTGGGTGCTGTGCTTTGGCTTTAAGTATTATAATATTTGTTGCATCTTCTACCGTACAGAAGTTGTTTGAAGTGAGATAAGCCTAACGCATAATGGCTTTTTAGTAAGTTATTGCAGTTTAATTTGTTATTTATGCTGGAGATTGCGCATTGGATAAATTGTTAGAATTCTTAAATTTGTTGGAAGTTCCGCTTTATAATTTGGACAAAAAGTTAAGTCATTTAAGCGAAGAAGATGTTAAAAAGCTTATATATAATTACTATATGTCTGATATATCTGTTGCTGAGTTAACGGAATTGTATTCGATAGATATATATCCTGGAGGCTTGTTTCAACTATTTCCGGCTATAGAGGATAAAGAACACGAGTGTCCATATTGTAGATGTCCTTTGTATTTTAAGTGGCCCAGCAAAACCTCTATATCTTATCAAGATGCATGTTGTTTATCTTGTGGACACACAGATCATGAATATTGTCGTTGTGATGGTTGTATGAAAATGCGATCACATCTAGAAAAAGAAAGAAAATCAAAAGAAAAGGATGTTATTATTTCATACTATAAGATTGATGATTATGGGCCTTTTCATCGTGTTGATGATTTAACAGCTAGAGATGTTGTTTATTTGTTAATGTTTTATAGATGTTGTGTTGATGAAACTAATTTGGGAAGCTTGCAGAGATTAATGGAAATACCATTGACTCCAGGAGGAACTTTAGATTTGGTTGTGATCGAGCATTTGTTAAAGAATAAGTTCATAGCTCCATCACCTGAAGCTGACATAAGAGCTTTTATTTTTGATGAAAATATGAAACCAAGTGGTTATGTGCGAGAGTTTATGTCTTATTCTGTGTTGCTGGGAGAAGGTATAGCATCTGTTGATAGATATATTAGAGATATTGAAGAGATGTTTTATCAGCAGAGTTATCCGGCATCTTGGTATGATGAGTTATGTGATTTATCGTATATGCTTGCCTTGCACGAATGTTTGGAATATTTTGATCACTGTGCTAGAAAATATGGGTTTAAGGCGCCTCTTGGAGAGAAAACACGAGGCATGTTCAAAACCTTATTAAAAACTTTTTCAGTATCTGAAATATTTCCATTTATTTGGAGTGCGGCTAGCAGTGCTGCGGCTTTTTATAAACGAGTGGATATACATATTTCTAAATCTCAGGCTGCCAATTCTATGGTTGGTAATTGTCAACGTCGGGCAGAGAAAACGTTGTCTGAAGGTTGGCAGCGGAAAAAGTATAAGAGAGATCGAGAGTGTCCTCGTTCAGCATTTAGTGAGATTTTGCACGATTTTTGTTTGAAGATAGGTGAGTCTGCTTTTGATATGGTTTTGGCTGATAGTCTATTAGAATAGGTTACTGGTAGAGATATGAAATAATTTTATTTATCTAATGTTTGCAAAAGCATTTTTGCTAAATGACTTCAAGTTCTGTTGTGTTAGATAGTAGCAATTATTGCGATTGAAGTTTGATGTATTTTAAAACGAGGAATTACAATGGCAAGATCATTATGCCCTTTTTGTGGTGATCCAGCTGATTCAAAACAAAACGATATGCTTGAATGCGCAAGATGCGGAAAGTATGAGTTTACTCCAGAAGCTTATGAGAAACTTCAAAGTAGTGGGTACACAAAAAAGCAATTATTTTTGATAAAACACAACATTGCCACATATTCAATTAAGGCTAAGGGTTGGAAAGTCGATGCTAAATGGGTCGATAATATTATTAATACTTGTAAATTGCCATCAATTGGGGCGATAGCAAATGACACAATATTGTATATAGGTAATGGATTGAGTAATGAAACTATCGCTTGGGATGTTCACCTTGAATATGCAGAGGTTGCGAACGTTCTTGGAATTGATAGCGAAAAAAAATTCAACACAATTATTATGGGATTAAGGGAACAAGGTTATCTTGAAAGTAATAATACAACCAACTTGTCTTTCTCAGGGTGGATGAAATATGAAGAATTAGACAAGGGGATGATCACTAGTCCTAGAGCATTTATGGCTATGAAATATGGTGCAGAAGATCTGGAAAACATATATGCTAATTGCATACAACCCGCCGTTGAGCAAACAGGTTTTACTATTAAAAAATTAAATGAAGAACCAGAAGCCGGTTTGATTGACAACTTAATGCGACAAAGAATAAGGCAATCACGATTTATAATTGCAGATTTAACGCACGGCAATAATGGTGCATATTGGGAATCTGGATATGCGGAAGGGCTGGGAAAACCTGTGATTTTTACTTGCGAAGTTAGTCAATTTAACGAGGCAGGGACTCATTTCGATGTAAATCACCTTCATACAATAGTATGGGACAAAAATAATCATCAAAAGTTCATTAAAAGTATAAAAAGTACCATCAGGAACACTATCGCAGACGCGCTGCAAGAAGATTCGGTGCAGTGATAATTAATAATAGCGTGAGTGAGTTATGCCTTGTCGTGATTTATCGTGACTTTGCAACGGGCATCCTGGTTTAAAAATGCTGTAAAAACAATAAATTGCAAATAGAATTGCTAACTACGAACTAGGGGGTCGGGAGTTCGAATCTCTCCGGGCGCGCCAGAATTCAGTAGTAAAATCAAGCGATTACAGCGTCAGGCGGCA
>JAFGXA010000014.1 GCA_016936855.1 Gammaproteobacteria bacterium
TAGCATGGCATATTATTCCTCCTGTAAAAATATTATATATACCACAGACTCCATATCTTGTCAAGACGTTAATCTAAAATACTATATAATAAATGATGCTGCAATTTCATATTTGGATTTTTTTATTATAAGATCTTCGCTTATACCTCTTGCTAGTTTTATAGTAGATTCTGCATCTCTTGTTGTTATATTTCTTTCTTTTGTAATATCGTTAACCCAGCGTTTTACATCTCCAATATTTACTTGTGTTTTTATTTGTGCAACTTTTTCGCTGCCCAAATTTTCTGCTATTTCTTTATCGCTAAAAAAGTACTCATATAAATCTGGCAGTTTTAAAAAAAGTTTTATGATGGGATAGCTTATTGTAGATTCTTGTGCAATTAGCATAATAGAATCAGCTATCATGGGTATAATTGGAACGTCACTGTTGGCCAAGGATTCGATAAAATATAATACTATTTTTTGGTGTTCACTACTCTTGGCTTGTTCAGCTAAATCGTTAGCAGCAGTTATATGTTTAAGTGTTAGATGAAAAATGATGCCATTAGCTAATGGATGTTGTTTGATGTGCTCTATAATCGGCAAGCCTTGGTCATCAACTATGTTATATAATTTACTTGGCTTCTGATTGCTCAGTACAATATTTTGTATTTCAATACAAAGTTCTTCGTCTTTTCCTGGCACTAAATCATCATCCAGTAAATCCCTGATTCTTGTTAAATTTGGTATTGCTTCTTTCAAATAATACGTTGCTGTTGCTTGGTCTTCCTCTTTTGGGTTGCTTAGCATGGCTTTGTAGGTTGATTCTAGCTTGCTATATCTATCTGTGCTCATTTACAGTCACCTTATTAATCATAATATAATTTTTATGAGCTTATTATTACAGAAAATTCTTAAGGAACGATTAAAGAGTGGTTGATTCGCAAATATTATTGTTGAAGAGGGATTTGTGCTTAATAACATACGGTATTTTTGATTTTTATTTTTAATATCTCTGGATTCTAGTGTCCGCGAGAATTGCGGGGGGAGCATAAATTTCATGCGATTGCCCTGGGGCAGTTCCCGATAATTTTTTGATTTAATTTTTCATTAAGAAAATATCGTTATAATGATGCGCATGTATAAAGCTTACTAAATGAATTTTATAATGCGAGGTTAATAATGAAAGATAAAAAAATGATTGGTCTGTCTGAAATGATGAGAGGATTAGGAGAAGCGTCTGACTTTAGAGGTATTTTGAAAGTCATATTTTCTCCAGAAATGAATATCAGAATAGGTGAAGATGTTATGATTAAACATGATCCTGGATATGGTCGTGATTTTAATGAATTTTTTGGAGATGTTGCTGTGTTTGGTGATAGCACTATTGATTTTATATATAATCCAGTCTTTGGTTTGGGAAATGATCTTATGTTGGCGAATTGGATTTTCCTTCAGGCTCCTAACCTCTTGAGACTAGTGTGTAAAATAGATGATTTGTCACAATCACAGGTTGATGTGATTGCGCAAGCCGAGCAAATTTGGACAAAAACCGATAACTTGAAAGAATTTTTTGCTGAGAGCTTTTCTTTGGGTGAGAGAATAGCTTCTACTTCTATTAGACCTCATAAATGCAACGCTACAATCAATGAAACATCGAATACGCAGTTAGTTAATCTTGCTGCAAAATTATTTTTAGATAAAAAGCTAGCAGCATCTATGGCTGTTTTGGATTATTTAGTTTGCACTAGGATTCATGGAGCTAATGCTGAAATGATTGCTTGGTTTTGTAAGCAGTATACTGACGTGGGTTTTTCTGGTGATGTTGTAGAGAAGTGGCAAAACAAATATAAAGACCATGGGTTTGTCGCATCACAACTGTTTCTGTTGAACAATGCCATAATCACAGCAAAAGCTGACTACTTAAATAGACCAAGGGAGCTTGATGCGATATCTAATAAAGTTAGTGAATCATTGTCTAAGTTTTCTTTATTCAGGTATTATCCAACAAGCGAAAGCAGCGCTACAAATATGTCTATAACGAATGATTAGTGTCTTAAATCTTGTTGTAACTTGGTCAAGATCGCTAAGTGACGAGCTTCTTCGGCGATGATGGTGTCGATTTTGTCATGGCCGCGTGGGTCGATAAAATTCTTTAGATTTACGTAAAAGATAATTGAATCTTGCTCGCGCGCTTTGGCAAACACGATAGCATCATCCATGTTGGCAGTAATCTTGTCCAGGTCTGGTTTTACGGTACGGGCCGATGAGATTAGCTCCTGCATATAGGCTGCATATTCATCGGTTCTATGTACGGTTGGGGTTTGCTTTGGTTTTAAATGCTCTAGCATATGTTGGTAAAAATCTTGATGCTTTTTTTCTTGGTGCATTAGATTATGAAAGACTTTTTGTAGTTTTGGCTCAGTAGTAATTTCGGCTAATTTTTCGTAAAGCGCAAAGGCTTCCTTTTCACGTTCAATGGCAAAACTGACGACTTCGTTGATGTAGAATAGTTGTTGAGTCATGGTTGTATCTCCCTTAATTCAAACCAATATCGGTTGGTGCTCTACCTAATGAGTATAAAAGTTCAGTAGTCTCTTGTATAGATTTTTCTATTGATTTGTCTATACCAGCCCTGTTGTCATAAATGTTGTAGAGCTTGCGATAACTCAATGGGGTTAAGTTAATCATCATTGAATTGGCGCCAGCTAAGAGAGCATCTCTTTTAGATGTTGGGCTTAAAGTTTCCATTGCTGTGGTGAGCAAGATGTTGCCGCTTGGTGCTACAAATCTGCATGCTGCTATAGTGTTTAAGACCTTTTCAATGCTGCTAGATTGATGACTCTCTAGTGCGGTGCCTTTAGTTGGAATAAATGGACCAAATGAATACATTTCAGGTTGTAGAGCATGGGTTAACAAAATGTTATTCGCTAAATCTTCAGTTGTTTCATCGGGTAAACCAAGCATGAAGCCGGTTGCTAGAATATAGCCCATTTTGGTGAGGCTCTTAATGAGGTCGAGGCGATCGTCCAAAGTGGTGCCAGGACGTAGTTGCTTAAATATTTCGCTATTGGATGTTTCAAAACGAAGCAGGGCGGCCCTCGCGCCAGCATCGTACAATTTTTCATAAAGCTCTTTACTGCGTGAGCCGATGCTCAAAAACACTAAGACTCCAAGCGCTCGCACGCGTTTTACAATTTCAATTAACTTTGCATCATCATAAAAATAATCTTCACCAGACTGTAAGACTAAAGCTTTAAATTCATATTCATCAACTGCATGTTGGGCTGTAGCAACAATTTCATCAGCGCTCATGCGATATCTTGTTACTTTTTGTTGATTATTAAGGCCGCAATAACTGCAGCCATTTTGACAATAATTAGAAAATTCAATAATGCCGTGAACGCAGCTAGCATTGCCATGCTCTTTCTGACGAACATTATTGGCAACTTCATATAGAACTTTACGTTCTTCTGTTAGATTTAAATCCAGCAAGGTTGTTATTTCATCTTTTTTTATAGTTTTACGCAGATTAATATTTTGTAAAACATGCAGAGCGTTTTTCGGAAGATTATTTTGATCAATTTTAGCTAATGCTTCATCGGTTTTTTTTAGTTCAAAAAAAGTTTCTTGCCAGATTTTTAAAATTTCTTCGGCTTCATCCTCTTGGATTTTTCTAACTGAAATGCCGCCTTGTGCGTAAATATAATCGCCTATTTTTACGTTTTCTAAATCTAAAAGAATTTTTTTTTCCTCACCGAAATAATCAACTATCGCGGTGTTATCATCAATTTTCACAATTTTAGCAGGAATTGCATAACACATAATTTTATAATCCTAATATTTTAATTGCGCACCCTGTGGAACAAATAACTAAACCAGCTATGGCGTTGCCGTATTTGGTTAAAAAATTAAAATTAACTTTTTTAACACCAAAGATTGCTGCTGCCACCATGCCTAGCATTACAAATAAGGTTGATAAGCCGAAGACAATAGTTATGCTGAATACATTTATAATTTCACCGCGAATTGCAGGATATAAAACTAAAGGAATTAATGCCTCACATGGACCTAAAATAAAAATGGTGAATAAAATCCAAGGGGTTATTTCTTTGGAATGTACATGTAAGGGCGACCCTATGTGGTCGCCCTTGCTCGATTGGCTCGATGATGAAAAATGCACATGACCATGTTCTTTATGTGCACGTTTCAATCCCCAAATAAAATACAGAATACCAAAAACAATTAAAACCCAAGTTGCAGCTGAACCTATGGTTGATGTTATTAAATTGAGTTTGGTTAAGGTTAATCCTAAAGTCGCACCGAGCAAAGCCAATAGTAATGCCGACCCGACATGACCAATTCCGCACAATGTTGTGATAAAAAGAGCCTTTTTAAGCGGCCAGTTTTTTACTTTGGCCATAGCAATAAAAGGTATGTAGTGATCAGGTCCCATTAGGGTATGAATAAAGCCGATAGCAAGAGCGGCTGGTAACAATATGGTAAGAGAGTTATGAATTAACATGTTTCTTTATCAGGTTTATTACAGTTGGTATTTGTTGTTCTATTGTTGCACTTAGCACATCGCCATAGGATATATCTTCTGGCTCAATGCCAATGATAGTTATTTTAGTTTTAATGTCTAGTTCCTTGAGAAAAACTAGCATTTCAGCTAATCCTAAACCATGAGTTGATAGACTGTCGTTTTGAATTATTTTTGCGTCCTTTGGTGAAAATACTTTGATTGTTCCTGGTTCTGTATTCATTCTGACTGCATCGATAATGATGGCTTTTGGGTATTGTTTGATAGAGTCGATTAAGTTTAAAGCATCAGTGCCGCCGTTGATGATGGCGGCGCTGCTATCATTGGCTCGATATTTTTCAATAACCCGAACTCCAATCCCATCGTCGCTTCGCATGGGGTTTCCCACGCCGATTATGATGGTATTCTGGTTTTTTTTATTTGTCATATGTTGTGCTAATTTAAATATGGGCGACCACATAGAGTCACCCTTACATGTTTTTAACAAAGCGCATTTGCTAATCGAATGCAGCGTCATCCCCGCGAAAGCGGGGACCTCCATAACGATGTACCTTTGCTAACCAAAAACACCGTCATCATACGGCTTGACCGGGGACCCCTATGGTTTGATTCAGTGTTGTTTTAAAAAATATCGTGCCAATTATTATTTGTCAGTAAACTCAACGTCCAAAATATGTGCTGAACAAGAAATACATGGGTCATAGGCACGTACCATCATTTCCAGCGCCAACTGGATTTCTTCTTTGCTTTTATCTTTAACCATAGGAATCAAGGCGCGGAAATCATCCTCGACACTAGACAAGTTTTGTGCGGTTGGGATGATGCAGTTGGCTTTTTCCATATAACCTTTATCGTTGTAGGTGTAGTCATGATATAAAATACCGCGAGGCACTTCGACGGCACCCACGCCTTGGCAAGCTTTTACTTCGAATGAACGGTCTTCAAGTTGACGATTCATGCCTAGTAGTTCTTTAGCTGCGGCAATACCCTCGTCAGCTAAGTGCACCAATTCTACGAACTGAGCATGGGTTAGCATATAAGAATTATAGCAAGGGGCTTTTAGGCCTAAATCTTCTGCTACTTGTTTAGCATCAGGGGAAAGCCACTTATGGCTGTTGTTAAAGCGCGCCAAAGCACCGACCATATATGACGAACGATTATGTTTGGCGCGTTTAGCAGTTGAATGATCGACAAGATATTCATTGGTCATTTTTAAGTAGTCATGTTTGTCGGCGATGCCGGTATCGCTTGAATAAATGTCTCCCCAAAGCAGGGCATACTCACCCTCTTTGTAGAGCGAAATATATTCGGTTTCTCTTTCAAATTCTGGTGCGCCCAAAGTATTAAGGGTTTTAACATCAGCTTTTAGTTTTTCTTTGGCGCTTTCTAGTTGATTGATAATGTCATGAAGAATGTCATCAGTTGGGATTTTGCTCATAGCTTTGACATTTGTTGATACCGAATGGATTAAGCGTCCGGCAATTAGGTCCCCAATATGGTGTCCTAATCGCTTTAGTTCTAGAGCGCGCACTACTACATCTTTATGAGTTTTGACCAAAGGGAACACTGATTTGGCGCCGGCAAAATCTGGGACTGCTAGAAAATAAACGTGCAATACGTGACTTTCATAGAATTCACCAACGTTTAGTAAGGTGCGAAGTAGCTGCTCTTGGCGCGAAATTTTAATGCCGAAAGCATCCTCACTTGCGGACAAGGAGGCCATTTGGTGGCCGACTGAGCAAATGCCACAGATGCGGCAGCTAATAAGAGCAGCTTCACTGTAATGGCGACCTCTGAGCATTGCCTCAAAGAATCTGGGGGCTTCAACGATTGCGAGTTTACACTCTTTTAGTTCGCCTTTTTCAAGGTCCACCAAGATGTTGCCGTGTCCTTCAACGCGCGTTATATGGCGTACATCTATTTTTACATTATTTGTCATCTGGAAATACCTCCTTGCTTCTTTGCAGGAACATTTTGAATTTAGAGAGCATCTCATCTTCATTGAGATTATATTTTTGCATGATATCTTGTTGAGATGCGATGTTTGGTTTAGAAATTAACCCTCGACAGCCGTAACAGTAGCCGCCATTCGATGGACATCTAGCGCCACAGCCGGCCCTAGTCACAGGACCTAAGCAGTGCATGCCTTTTTCATATACGCAGCCATTTTCTTTTAGTTTGCATTCTACGCAAACAGGATAATCTGGCACTTGTGGCTTATGTCCAACTAGTAAGTCTTTTACTACGTGTAGAAATTCGCCGGTGTCAATTGGGCAGCCTGGAATCACCGCATCAACCTTAATAAATTCACCAATTGCTTTGGCGGTGGTGCTTTCGTATTTATATGGGTCTGTTGGGTAGGCAGCTTTGCGATATTCTTCTTCGCTTTGAAAATTTTTCAAAGCATTGATGCCGCCGATATGTGCGCAAGCACCTAGGGCTACGACAATACTGGCTCGTTCACGAATACGTTTTAAGCGAGCAACATCGGATTCTCTATTTATAGATCCCTCGATGAATGCCACGTCGATTGAGTCAGTACCATCGCCGTGATCATCCAAGGCGCCAGCCTTTTCAGTCATAGCCTCGCGAAATTCGACGATGTCTACAACTGAGACTAAGTCTAGTAATTGTTCAGGGGTAAGATCCAGTGCGCAAAGTTGGCAACCTTCACAATCAGAGAACTCAAAAAAAGCAACTCGTGGTTTAGCCATTAAAATACCTCCTCGTTATCCTTAATGTCCGCATATTTGAATACTGGTCCATCTTGGCAGACGTAGATTCCTGACATCTGACAGTGTCCGCATTTGCCTACGCCACATTTCATACGGCGTTCTAGTGAAACGTAAATGTTGTCCGCTGTAATGTGTTTGTCCGTCAATGATTTTAAGACAAATTTATACATAATAGGTGGTCCGACAATTACAGCGATAGTGTTGGTCGGGTCTAAGTCTATAGGTGGAATCAATGTTGTGATTACCCCAACATTACCCGTCCAGCCTTCTTCAGCTTGATCAACTGTTTCTGCAATAGAGATCTTACCACCTATCTTAGCTAAGTGAGAGAGTTCCTTCGGGAACATTCTTTCACTTGGTGTTTTGCAGCCATATAAAATAGTTATTTTTTCATAATCATGCTGATTGGCTACCACTTGGTTGATCAGGGAGCGTAGTGGAACATAACCAATACCGCCAGCTATAAATAGTAAGTGTTTACCGCGCATTTTTTCCATAATCTCTGGAGTGAAGCCGTGTCCAAATGGCCCCCTAACGTGAACAGTATCACCAACATTCATAGTGTGTAGTTTGTTGGTTACATCTCCTACTTTGCGCACACAGATATCAAATGTTGGGGTATTATCCGGGGGCGAGGCCAATGAGATCGGAGCTTCACCAACACCCAAGATTGATATTTGTACAAATTGTCCTGCGTCATGCCCTAAACTCTTACCGTTTTCTAGTTCTAATTTGAAGTGTTTTTCTTGTTCAGTAAAGCTTTCGCAAGCCACTATTTTTGCAGGCATCGGTAGATAGAGATCTCTGTCAGCTTTGTGTGCGTCCAATGGCACATCAACGGTTGCTGTTGCTAGTTTAGCATCTGCAAGAATTGCATCTCCAATGGTTTTGGGACTGATCTTGGCTAAGCATGCTCGTACGCAGCGACCGCAGCCAACGCAAACTGACTGACCATGTTTATGGACTAGCCAGTTAAATTTACGGTTTATGCGATGGTGCAGTCTATCAGTTTGTGAACCGCGGAAGTTGGCGCCACCTGCGACAACAGCAAATGTATCTAGCATGCAACCATCCCAGACTCTTTGGCGTTTGCCGTGTTGCATGTTTAGAGCAACTTCGTCACGCACGTCAAAGCAATAGCAGGTAGGGCAGGTCATAATGCAAGATCCGCAGCTTAAGCATTTTGAGCCTTCTTGTTCCCAGATTGGGTGATGGCTATTGGCCGCGAATATTTCTGGCATTTTATCTAAGTTTGGAAAGAGTTTTTCTTTCGAAAATGCTTGTTCTTTTTTCTTAAGAACTTCATTAATAAAATCATCTGCGCCAATATTTGCTGTATGTTTTGTTAAATATTTTGTTACAAATTTTTTGCCTTTGTCGGTTACGCTTTTTACTGCAAAATTATCACCATCTGGATAGAGCATGATGTCATAGCCACCTTTGGCGTTTTGTGATCCGGTTCTGTAGCAGAAAGCGTGTTCATCGCATACTTTTGTACATTCCATGCCAATTACTAAGGTTTTTTCAAGTCTTGCGAGGTAGTTGGGATCTCCATGATGGTCTGCAAAAGCTTCGTTTAGGATTTTAATGGCATTAAGGTCGCAGGGGCGAATTCCAAATAATATAGTTGGTGTGGTCTCAAGTTCGCTCTTTATTTTTCCGTCATCAGAGAATTCAAAGAGTGTTTCTTTGGATAGAAACAAGAATTTCTTCGGAGGTATCACCGTTGGATGGTATTCAAATTCGATGTCGTCCCCTTTTCCAATGTAATCATAAACATAACGATCATCATTGGTTTTAGTAAGAGCGGCAATTCGGTAGTTGGATTTGGCAGCATCCATAGAGGAGATCAGACGCTGCTTTGAGATAAGCAAGGTTTCTGCGGTCATGATTACAATCCTTCGTTGTTTAAACATAGATAGATTCTCACTTGCAGAGATTTTTTGCAACCGGTTTTTGCTGTGTTGTTTTATGTGGTATACGTAGGGCATGGTTTCCTCGCCCTTGTTTGGTTTGGCAGGGTGTTTTTAATTGGTCAGGTGCGGCGTTATTGGGGTCACCCGGATTCCTGCGGGACCGTGTGATGACTTTGCCATTAATTATAAAGAGCGCCAGTTCGATTGATAAAATTAACCTATATCATATGTCATCTGTTTTTGTTAAACTAGCAAGTCCGTTTTTAGTAACAAAAGGTAAAATATATGGCAGTGTGGCTGGTTGATGTGATAGAAGTTATATTTAGCTGTGGGTTATTTATTAACGCTATGTTATTTATTCCTCAAGCTATTAAGCTCTTTAAAACAAAGGATTCCAGAGAGCTATCATTGTTGACTTTTGCTGGGTTTAATGTGATTCAAGCCTTTGTTATTTTGCACGGCATAGTTGAGAAAGATCCGTTGTTGATAATTGGTTATACTTTTAGCTTTATGACATGCGGGTCAGTTACAGTTTTGACTCTAAGATATAGATTAAAAAGGCGCTAGTGTTTATGAAGGCCAGTTTTTACGGTTTTAATGGTTTTGATAAGTCCATTTTTAGACATGGGAAGATGGTATTACTCATTAGCGTTGGTCAACCATATCATGAAGGTGACAGGTTGGCAGCGACGGTGCATTTGTTAAGCAAATATTTTTCTAATTGTGAAGTGGTATTAGCTGATACCCTACAAAGACATACGTATATGGCGAGAAATAACGGTATAGACGTTGATGCTGCTAAGCGTATAGCATATGAAAGTGGGACTAAGTGGATAAGTGATAATTTGGATATATTAAATAGCTTCGTTTTCCCTTTCACAATTAGTCGTTGGGACTCTTGGCTTGAGCGTAAGGAATTTGTTGGGCAGAAAGATGTTGTGCGGAAATTGTACTGCTTAAATGATAATTATCAAAAATGCATAGATAGCACTATAAGCAAGTTTGTTGAAAGAAATAGCCGATATGTTCATAGTGATGAAGATCTAAAAAGATTTTGTGATAATAGTTTGAATTATTTAATTGAAGAGTGTGCTGTTATTATGCCAATGTGGGCTGGTCAAGGGGTGAATTGGATTGTGTATCCTAAGGAAAATACTGAAGCAATGGCCGCTACACGTGATTTGTTTGTAACGGATCCTTCTTTGGTTAGATGGGTTCCAATAAGATTTAAACGCAGAGGGAAAAGATGATTAACGAAAAGGATAAAAAGATTAAGTTCTTAGAGGGTATTATAGATTTAATGCCCGGTCATATATATTGGAAGGATAGAGATGGTGTTATATTAGGTTGTAATAGACTGCAGGCAAAATCAGCCGGGTTTGATAACAGCAAAGAATTAGTTGGGAAAACTGCGAATGATTTGCCATGGAAAGAGCAGGCTGAGCATATCCATAAAGTTGATATGGAGGCTGTAAACTCCGGCAAGGTTATTACTAAGGAAGAAAAAATAGTTTTAGCTAACGGTGAGAAAGCTGTTTTTATATCGCAGAAAGTTCCAACTTATGATGAGGCTGGTAATGTAACAGGGGTTTTGGGTATTTCTGTCGACATCACTAAACAAAAAGAAATTGAAAGGCAGTTAAAAGAAACGCAGGGGCAGTTGGAAGAAGCGAATAAA
>JAFGXA010000015.1 GCA_016936855.1 Gammaproteobacteria bacterium
CTTGAATTTAATGACTCCCATGGCATACTGGTTAAACTATCAAAATGGAGGCATCTAAAAGTCTCATTTCAATTGAACTTATACAAAGTATTGCTTATGATTGGTATTGGCGATAATGTTGTATGTGTTGAAATGTTTTGTTAACAAACGGATGGTTTAATCACATTCCAGTGGATATGGTGAATATGATGGTTTTCTGCTTGGTTGTTGTTTGTGAGGTGGTTTATGTTGGAAAATAAACGCTTGTGTGAGACTTGTTATTGGGTGGATATCAGAGATCGAGTTTATAATCTTGACCCAGCGTTGGCAACTTTAATTGACGAAATTAGCCCAGATAAAAGCTATTATTTATATAGAGTGCGTTATCCTTTTGGCGCTATGATTTTTAAAGAAGGGGTTTTGCAGTTACCGGATAACGGCGGGTGTTTTCGGTCGTTTAATCATGCGGCAATTGATTCTTCAATAAAAGATGAGTTGTCTTATAGAGTAATTCCTATGGGGTTTGTTTTGAAAAACTCTGCAGAGGTTTTTTCGGAGGAATCGCAAAGAGTTGTGCCTTTAACAGTTTTAACTGAAGGTATGATGTTTGGTGTGTGGGAAGCGTTCGATCCGCTTTTTTCATATTTAATCAAGTTGTCGTGGAATGTTTCTGCTGGAGCCAGGTCTTTATTTATGCTGCCAAAGATTACAGAGGCAACTGGGCATAAGAGAATTAAGAGAAGATTTGGAATTAATTTTTCTCCGCCGGCAACTTTGAAAGATCATTGGTGCATATTTAACAAAATTGTGCATGCCGATAAAGAAGCTAGTAGCTGGGAGAATGAAATTGTTCTTTTTCCAAGTAGGTGGTTTGAGCGTCTTACTAGTGATCCAGCTTGGAGTCGATTGCAAAACTACTTGTATCAAGTGGTGTGGAGGCAATCAATGTATTGGCGTTTTTCAACTACATTGAATTTGGTGTGGCAGCATTTTGCTGTAATAGTATCTGGCAAGAATTTGTCATGTGGGATATATCAGTTAGAGACTCTTAAGCATTTGATCGCAATGGGTGTTGGGGCATTGCCCTGTTTTACAGCTAAAGATGATGGTGGTAAATGTGGTCCTATTACTTTTCTAAAAAAGGTTTTTGTAGAGACGTATAACCTTAATTACGCGCCAACGATAATGATGCCGCAGCACTTTTCTCAAGAAAAAGCCGGTAATTTCGGGTATTATTCCATAAATGAACCATCGTTGATAGAAACCATTCCTAAAAATAGGCAAGTATCAAACGTTATGCAAATCACGCGTGAAATGAAAGAGTTATTCGATGAATTTAGAGAAGCAACTTTATCTGATAAATTAAAGGTTGAAAATACGCCTATTTTTCATCTAATGAAACATGTTGTTTTTAGGTTCACCCATCCAATGTATGACGATATTGCAAGCCTAACTCAAAGCCATACTCTTACACGAGGAGACCGTGATTTAACCTTCGTGGATGGTTATAGTGATCAGCTTGACTTTTGTTATTCGAGTAATTTTCTGAAAGGCTGTATTAGGATGGAGTGTTAAGTAAATAAAATTTTGTATATATTGGCGAAATAATTTTAGTTATGGATTGTTTTTGAGTGAGGTTGATAGTAATGGATACAGAGAAAAAAAAGCTTCTTGGTATGCTCTTTTCCGTATTGGATCATCATGTGTATGGTGCTCGCATTAGGAAAATAGCAGGTAGTATGCACTTGTCTTTAATGGCGATTCAGGAAGAATTTGTTCGATATAATCTTGGAACGCATGACGCTATTGGAAATGAGGTATACAAGTCTATAGCCAATCGTTTTGTTTTGCATATACATAATTTAATTGATGGTAGTTGGCATCAGGATAGGCAAGCTGTGATTACTAAATTTGTGTCTGAGGTTAATGCAAAAAACGTGATAGATGTTGGGTTTGGTGTGCCGACAAGGTATGTTGAAGACCTTGTTTTGCAAAGTGACGATATGGAGGTCACTTTTTTGGATATGTATGATTCAGCTTTTGCTTTTTCTGAGCACCTCCTTGATTTTTGGTCAAGCAATTGGAGAGATAAAATATTTTTCAAGAAGATAAATATGGATCTTGATAATATATGTGGCGATTATGATTTGTATATTTTTCAAGATTCTATAGAGCATACAAAGAATCCAGCTAAGGTTTTAAGAGAGACGGTTATGGGCGCGGCCAATAATGCTAGGTTTATTATTTCTTTGCCTATTGGTCCTATTTTCCCGCGGCATTATATGGAATGGCTTGGGGACCGTGATGCTAGATTATGGGTAGAAGGGTGCGGTTTAAAGATAGAAAAGGAACAATCTGTTTATACCAAGCCTGAGGTAGATCTTTTTGCGAAACAAATAGACCCAAAGTATCACGACTTATATTTCTTGTGTTCTAAGCAGCGCTGATTTGCTTGAATTTTTTTCAAGTAAATTCTTCTTGTTTTTTGTTGTATTCCAAATGTGTTCTTTAGACGCTATAATCTCTGTTGTATTAAAGCAAAAGGAGAAAGGTATGCTTGTTTTAACTAGGAAAATAGGGGAATCAATCACCATAGGTGACAATATTCGCATTAAAGTTCTTGATCTTAACGGAGCACAAGTCCGATTGGGTGCTGAAGCTCCACGAGAAATATCGGTTCATCGCGATGAAATCTATCAAAGGGTTCGGGAGCAAAAATCTCAGAAACAATCTGATAAGTAAAGGTCTATGCAATGTTGCTGCAAATTTTTTTAATCATTTTTGGATTGTCATTACATTTGGCAGTGGTTGTTGCAGTAACTGGTGGTTGGGGTGGTGATTCTTTGTCTGAGGATAACTAATTTAAGGGAAGATGATATTGTGCAAAGTGTTATAGATGATGAGCTAAATAATGTTTTACCCGAAAAAAGTATGGATTTTTTGGAAAATGATAAAAATACTATAGTATTTTAGATTAACGTCTTGACAAGATATGGAGTCTGTGGTATATATAATATTTTTACAGGAGGAATAATATGCCATGCTA
>JAFGXA010000016.1 GCA_016936855.1 Gammaproteobacteria bacterium
AACTAAAACAAAATTTAATGAGAAATTATATGATAGATCAATTAAAAAATAAGGAAACTAAAATGTTTTTCGCGTAAGTCCTGTAGTAAGTAGATTATGGTTAATGACAGCAAGCCAACTGAGCTTATAAGTAAAAAAACCATATGCCAGGGCAAATACTTTAAGAACTCCGCGCTCATGAATTGCAGCAAAGAAGCAAGAACCGTACCCAGCGCAATAGTGAGGCTCGCAATAAGAGCAAAATAGCGTTTGGGGAAGAAATGTTTGGCTATGTACAAAACACCTATAAACGAGGCTGCAGAAACAGCGCCAATAAGCCAACGTAACCAAATGGCTAGTAGGTAACTTCTGCCAAATACAAATATTATAAAGCTGATCATGCAGATTAAGATGGTTACTATTAAAACGTTTCTAATGCCAAACTTATCAAACAGTACTCCAATCGGAAACTGCATTAATACATATCCAAAATAGAATAGTGAGGCAAAAAGGGCAACGCCAGAAGCCGTTGTGTCGTATTGATGCATTAATTGTTGCACTACCAATCCCGGTGCTAATCGAAAGAAGTAGTCTAAACAGTAAAATAGAATAGCACTCGCAGTTAACCACCAAATAAATTTCGATTTAATAGAAGCGCTCATAATACTGGCTTGCCAAGGCGTAGTTTCGCGTAGCAAAACGAAGAGTGGTGGGTGCTGCAGGACTCGAACCTGCGACATTCGCCTTGTAAGGGCGACGCTCTACCAGCTGAGCTAAGCACCCGGGTAGAAAAAAGCCATTTTAAACATAATTAAAATGGCTTTTCAAGAACATTCAAACGTTATTTATTAACCTTATCTTTAAATGCTTTACCAGCTTTAAATTTAGGTAGCTTAGCAGCAGCTATGTTTATAGTTGCGCCAGTTTGTGGGTTGCGGCCGGTGCGGGCGCTACGCTCGGTTTGAGAAAAACTGCCAAAACCAACCAATTCAACTTTGCCGCCATCGGCAACCGTGTTAATAACAGTGTCAGTGAAAGCGGATAACGCTCTTGCGCAATCAGCCTTGGATAAACCAGTGGCTAATGCCATTTTATCTACTAATTGTTGTTTATTCATTGTGTCCTCTAAAATTAGTTTAGTTTATTTAAGTTCCTAATTTGTATGCTTCTCAAAAACCCCAAATCAATGAGGTAAGCTACGTTATACCAACATCACCTTTGATATGTCAAGCACAATTACCGCCTCCAACCACCATTTCATTAACTTTTAGCGTTGGTTGTCCGACGCCAACAGCAATTGATTGACCCTCTTTCCCGCAGCTACCTATTCCTGGGTCGAATGCCAAATCATTGCCAACCATCGAGATTTTTTGTAAAACGCTAGGGCCATCGCCTATCATCGCGACCCGTTTAACTGGATTTGTGATTTTTCCTTTTTCGATCAAATAAGCTTCACTGGTATTGAAAACAAATTTACCGGAGGTAATATCAACTTGTCCTCCAGAGAAATTAACAGCATAAATTCCTTTGTCTACAGAGTTAATGATTTCATCTTGGGAATATTTGCCAGGGCGCATGAAAGTATTTGTCATGCGTGGAACAACAAGGCTAGAAAAAGATGAACGGCGGCCGTTACCGGTAGACTCCATGCCCAATAATTTTGCATTCATTTTATCTAGCATATAATTTTTCAGCACGCCGTTTTCGATTAAAACCGTCTCTTGAGTTTTTGTTCCTTCGTCATCGATATTTAATGAGCCACGTTTTTCCGGTATTATGCCGCTATCGACAATAGTGCAACAAGAAGAAGCCACTTGCTCTCCTATCTTCCCAGTATAAACAGAACTTTGGCGACGATTAAAGTCTCCTTCTAGACCATGCCCAACAGCTTCGTGTAGTAATACGCCAGCCCAGCCATTGCCCAGCACTACCGGCATGATTCCAGCTGGGGCTTCAGTTGCTATTAAATTTAATTTGGCAATTCGTATAGCTTCTTTAACATATAACGAACAAAGGTCGCGGGTGAAAAAACTTGCATAGTCACATCTGCCACCACCTCCAGCGCTCCCGATCTCTCTTCTGCTACCATCTTGCACAATCACTGTTATGCGCAAACTAATTTGGGGCCGTACATCACATGCTAAAGTTCCATCACTATTTGCAACTAAGATGATACTGTGGCTTCCGCTTAAATGTACCATGACCTGCTCAATCGAACTATCCAAATCTCGCGCCTCTTGATCCATGCTTTGCAGTAGAAGTACTTTGTCGTTATCAGTAAGACTATCTAGAGGGTTAATTGATGGATAAAGTAGCGTGGTTTTTCTAATGGCTGTAAGTTTTGATATTGTTCCTCTACCTGAAGAAGCTATAGCTCGAGCATCTTTTGCCACAGCGAGTAGACCATCAAGATTTATATTGTCGATGTGGGCTAATCCGCACTTGGCACCGCTTACAACCCTAATGCCGGCGCCAGCACCCACGCTAAAGCTGCCTTTTTTAACTATGCCATCCTCCAAAGACCAAGATTCATGCTCTGATTTTTGTAGATAAATATCAGCAAAATCCATAGACCGCGAAGATGCTCGGGCTATCACTTTTGATAGATCTTCGACGGTAAGTTCATTTTCATTTAACAATATTTCTTTAGCAATCGACCAATTGTTTTGCATATTTAAATATCTCTACTTCATGTGGACTACTTGCGGATTATTCCAGTTGCCAGTTACTTTGTAGCGGTACGGCATTGCCTTTTGCACGGTGTGCTCAAATAGCTCATTTGCGACCCAGGTTACTGCACCAACAATGGGGCCGCCCGCTATGGTCGCGATTACTGGCAGACTGGAAGTTACGTAAGGCACTACAGTTAACAGCAAATTACAAAGCTGTTTTTGTAAATTTATCTGTCCTTGCATTGTAATATCGGCTACATTGCCCTTTAAATATAATCCAGATGTATACACATTTCCGGAATTTAAATGTAAATCCCCATAAAACTTATCATACTCAAAACCTTTATGAGACCAATTGCGCAAGGACTGTAAGCTGAAAATATTTAAAATCCTGCCTATACCAATTTTTTTCTCGGTTTTTTTGTCAAGATGTGTAATACGTCCATCCTTAAAATTTAAATAAACACTACCGCTAGCGTTTGTCATATCAAAATTCAACAAACCGTCTGGCCAGTTTAAATTAAATTGGGCGGTACCATTTCCTTGTGCTAATTTTGTGATGCCAAATTGACTTAGGAAGTTACCTAGGTTGGTGGTGGAGAGAGTTCCTGCAACTCTACTGAAACCAGCGTCATTAATAAAGCTCCACTTTGCTTTAGCCTGCAAATTAATGTTGTCACCATCAAGTTTTAATTTATTAAATAGGACGCTGTTTTTATTTGGTATGGCTATGAATGACAAAGAATTTATTTTATGTTTTTTATAAACAATGTTTTTGCCAATAAATTGCATGAATGGAATTTTATCAGCACTGATAGACTCGCCATTAACAGTTTGATATTGCAATCGATCTATTTTAGCTATAATCGATGATCTTGGATAATTAAATGGTATAAACATATTTCCAGCAATGATGGAATTTTCAATTGCGATGTTAAAGCCAGTTTCGTTGTTATTAATTTGTACAGCGTTATCAGCGAAGTTTTGCCGCAGTATTTTCAATAGACCGACATTTAAATCAAGATTATATTTATAGTTGATATGTGAATTACCATGAAAATTAAAATAATACTGCCAATCTTGCCAATTAAAAACTGGTAAATAGCCATTGATTTTAATTACTCCATCTGTGATAGGTGATATTTTATCTTCATATAGTGTAATGCTAGCTCCATCCAAATTGAGAGTTTTATTTTTATGTTCAAAGGAAAATGCGCTTAACAAATTGTTGCCATATTTTGCGTTAACTGTGATACGTCCATCGGCATTTGGTGAAATAATGGCACTTATATGCAGGTCGCGAGCATCGCTTGCTTTTTTACCAAATGGTAAAGGCATGGAAATGTTTATTCCAGAGAGATCACTATCTAAAGAGCAGGTGTCGCTATTGATGGCATGATTTTCGTATAAATTAAGATTAAAAATGTATTTTGTGCTACCTGTTATGTGGTCAAGGAATTGACTATTAATATATGGCTTTAAATCATTCGCCATAACAGTACCATTTGCATTTATGTGTAATAGAGTATTTGCGGTATCAGCATTAATGGTGCGCATATTAATTGATACTTCCTTTCCAAAAAGAATGGCCGAGATTTTGCTCGCACTAATTTTGTTGTTGGTAAAATGAATATTGCCAATTAGTTTATCTAGATGAATTCCCCATGGCATTTCAAGTTGAGCATGATCCTCGTATAAATCTCCTATAACTTTGGCTTGTGTGTTGGTTTCATCCAGAGGAATTAATAAAGCAAGATTTAGTGTGAGCGGTCCAGAAAGTTTAAAGTTATGTAATTTATTGCCTAAAGAGTTTTTTAGTGGGGATGAATTAATGAATGACAAAGCATGCTTGTTGTTAGTAATAACGCTGCCTGTTATTTTTAGGTTAGGATGAGCTAAATTTTTAATAGATGCTTTGATGTTCTTAATTGGTATTGGCCCCGTGAGGGCATCAGCTTTTATATGCATAGCATGTGCTGTGAAGTTTATCTCGCCATTGATTTTATCTAGCAGGGGCCATTCTGGACTATATTTTAGACTAACATTGTGGAGCATATTTTTGGATAGCAATTTATCACCATCTTTTAAGCTAAAATTGCCGTCTATGCCATCTCCATTTGTGATTGAATTTTTTAACCAGTTAATGAGGTTGCTGGACATGATGGTGTGCGGATAGTACTTAGTTAGATGTTTAACTTGGTAGATATGATAAGTGGCTAATAAGTTAAATGTGTGCTTTTTGTTTGGTGAGCACTTACAAAATCCACTTAAATTTAAGTTAAAATCATTATTTTTGGCATTTAAATTGGTTAGGGTGAATTGCTGTTGTTTGGCTTTGTAGTGGCCATCAATAGCTATGTTTTTTATATGGATGTTTTCTGCAAACCAATTATTTAAATTGCCAGAAAGATTTTTAATATTAACATTTATTAACCAATTATCCTGCGATTTGCTCGTACTATTGTTTAATTGCATGCCTAGATTGGTTATATGCCAATTTTTTGTTTTTGTATGTAGATTTAGCGTAATGTTGCGTAAATAAAGTGCTTTTTGTACAAAAAACCAGCGCCAAATGTTTTTTTTGTTTTGACCGGTCTTATGATAAAAATCATAATCAAATTTTGCTCCATCTATGATTAAAGAGGTCGGTTTAAGTTTTGCGGCTTGAATGCTGGCCAAGAGGCCAATATTGATGTCTAATTCATTTATTTTAGCTAATAAATTTTTACTGTTTTTATCCTGAACATTTACACCATATAATTTTATCTGCGGGTCAATGCCGAATCTACCAAATTTAACTTTTTTTATTTGTAGTGGTTGGTTGAAGACGTCACTAATTAAATTTTGAACGAGTCGATGATTTTGCAAGGATATGGGTGGTAAATATTTTAAGCTTACAAAAAACACAAGTAGAAAAAAGCATATGAGAGTGAATGCCTTGATAATAAAGCCAACGGTTTTTTGTGCTGTTTTTATCACTTTTTTATAAATCCCGAAAAACAAGCGCTAATTGGCCACCAAGCCAAAGTTGTAACAACTACTAGGAGCCAAGCAAATATAGAGGATATAGCAATATTAAGTAAATTTTGCAATAACGTAATTAGTAGCACATATGAAGCTGTTAACAGTGTTATTAGTGTTAGCTTTTGTACATGACTAAAAAAACGGAAGTGTGGGGCTATTTTGCATAAAATATAACACATCATAACAAGTGGGATTGCATGTAAGCCTAGTGGCGACCCAAATAAAGAGTCGAGAAGTAGTCCAACAATAAAAGCGCTACCAACACTAAAAATTTGAGGTGCATTTAGAGACCAATAAAAAACCATAATTATTAACCATACAGATTGCCATGCGCCTATGTGTTTTGGCCATGGGAGAATTGCTAAGACCATTGTCAAAAACAGACTGATATAAATTAATAAACGCATTTTAAATGGATGTTGTTTCATTGTGCCAATTTTTTTGCTTCTTTAAGCATTTGTGAGTGTTTAGGCCAAACCAACAGTAGTTGTCTGGATGAGCTAAGTCTTGCGCTAAGAATGGCTTCAATTTGTAAAAATCTGTTACCGGCTATGTGTTCAACTCTGCTAACGGTAGCCACTGGGTACCCGTATGGAAAACACAATCCAAGGCCCGATGAGATGAGTTGATCGCCTACCTTTACATCGCTGCTTTCTGTAACATTTATTAGCGATAAAGTGTCGCCTTTTCCTTGGCCTATGAGTGTGGATCGTAAGCCATTGCGGACGATTACTACGGGTATGGCGCTATTCGTGCTGGAGATTAATAAAACTCTTGATAGTTTTGCTTCAATGCTGATAACTTGCCCAAATACGCCATATTGGTCAACTACTGGTTGGTTAAGATACACGCCATCGTCTGTGCCTTTATTTATAACAACTTGTGCATCATCTGGATTAGCATTTATGGCTAAGATTTTTGCGGCTAAAACGCGGGTGCTTATTTCATCTCCGGCATCTAGTAAAGCTTGTAGGTCGTTATTTTCTTCTTGCAAAGCGCTTAATTTTTGCAATTTTGCTTGTAAGAGTAGCAGTTGTTCCTTTAATTGATTGTTTTCAAAAAGCAAGTGGTGCTGAGTATGTATTCTGTCATGTATCCAGTTGGCGGCTTCTGCTGGAAGGGCCACGCTATATTGAATTGGCATGGCAACCCAATTCAGCAATCTGTGAGGAAGGCTGGTGCAGGTGGAGCCGTCAAAAATCAACAATACACTACCCAAGGCTAGCAAAAATATAGTTTTTAGTCCAAGAGCATAGCTTTTGCTAAAAACACGCCTCGGATATCGATCCATGCGCTTAAACCTATTCTTTTGATAAAAATTCGCTGCCAAAGGTGTCCATCATTTGCAGAGCTTGGCCACCGCCGCGAGCTACACAAGTAAGTGGATCTTCAGCAACCAACACAGGCAAGCCTGTTTCTTCGGTTAGTAATCGATCTAAATCTTTCAGTAGAGCGCCTCCGCCGGTTAAGGCCATGCCGCACTCGGCGATATCCGATGCTAGTTCTGGCGGGGCTTGTTCTAATACCGCTCTTACTGCGCTTAGTATGCCAGATAAAGGCTCCTGCAAGGCTTCTAGTACTTCGTTACTATTTAAAGTGAAACTGCGAGGCACACCTTCAGCTAAATTGCGCCCCCTTACTTCCATATCCTTTACAACGCTTCCTGGGAATGCGGTACCGATTTGTTGCTTAATTTTTTCGGCAGTACTCTCGCCGATTAGGCTACCAAAATTGCGCCTTACATAATTGATGATTGCTTCATCAAATCTATCTCCTCCAATACGCACGGATTGTGAATAGACAATGCCATTTAAAGAGATAATTGCCACCTCTGTTGTACCGCCACCAATGTCAACAACCATGGAGCCACTGGCTTTGTCAACTGGAAGCCCCGCTCCAATAGCAGCAGCCATTGGTTCTTCTATTAAGTATACATCGCGTGCTCCGGCACCTAATGCTGATTCCCGGATGGCTCTGCGTTCTACCTGAGTTGAGCCGCATGGCACACATACCAAGACTCTTGGGCTTGGTCTTAGAAATAGTTTTGAGTCATGTACTTTATGAATGAAATATTGCAGCATTTTTTCAGTAACATAAAAATCAGCAATAACGCCATCTTTTAGCGGTCTGATTGCTGAAATATTTCCTGGCGTGCGCCCTAGCATACTTTTGGCTTCTGCACCTACCGCTACTACTCGTGAATGATTGCCTCCTTCGTGCCTGATAGCTACTACTGAAGGTTCGTCAAGTACAATGCCTTTGCCACGCATGTAGATTAGGGTGTTGGCAGTTCCTAAATCGATCGACATATCAGTTGAAAAAATACCGCGAATTTTCTTAAACATGTAAGTTCTCTCTTATTTGCAAAATCAATACGGAAATCCTAACTGAAAACAGCAAAACTGTAAAATTTTTGTTGCAAACATAATGCTATTTTTTCGTGGAGTTTTTCGTTAAAATCAGCGGCCATGCAATATTTAACTGATAAAGAAGTTTCGCAGATGGCTCAAGAGATCGGTGTGGTGTTGACCGACAAAGAGCTTGTTGTCTGCATGCAGGCCTTAAATCGAATAGTTGAATTCGTCGAGCCAATAACAAACGTTGATACCAATGGGGTTGAGCCTCTAGATTTTTTGCAAGAAGAATTCGATGAAAAATAAAACCATAAAAGAATTAAGTTCAGATCTTAGAAAGAAAGAATATTCCTGTATTGAACTAACCAAGTATTATTTACAACGCATTAAAGATTATAACCCTAAGCTAAATAGTTTTATTACAGTTACAGAGAGTGAAGCCTTAGGGCGGGCAAGGTTAGCAGATAAGTTGTTAGCAAGTGGAGATAGCAATTTGTTAATTGGTATCCCAATTGCCCACAAAGACAATATTTGTACGAAAAACATTAGGACAACCTGTGGCTCAAACTGTATGGCTGATTTTGTGCCAGCAGAGGATGCTCACGTTGTGGGTCAATTGCAAAAAGCAGCTATGCCAATTTTGGGAAAAACCAATCTTGATGAATTTGCTATGGGCACATCCAATGAAAGAAGCGCTTTTGGTGTCTCACTGAATCCTTGGGATCTGGAAAAAGTTCCAGGGGGGTCATCTGGTGGATCGGCAGCGACGGTAGCTGCTAGATTAGCGCCAGTTGCAACTGGTTCTGACACTGGAGGCTCTATTCGTCAACCAGCTACCTTTTGCGGGATATCAGCCTTGCGTCCAACCTATGGCGCCATATCTAGAAATGGTATGGTAGAGCTGAGCGCCAGCTTGGATCAAATTGGCCCTATGGCTAAAAGCGTTGAAGATTTAGCCATTCTTTTAAGCTATATGACAAAAACATATAAAGATTACACAGCACAATTAAATAATAGAGTTGGTGATTTTACAGTAGGACTCCCTAAAGAATATTTTGCAACAGACCTTGATCCTGCCGTTGCTAGTTCAATCGATGAGGCAATGAGTGTTTTCGAAAAGCTTGGAGTAAAATTCCGAGAAATATCCTTGCCCAATTTTTTTCTGTCCGTTGCAACTTATCAAATTTTATCTACCGCAGATGCGGTACGCAATCTAGCAAAGCTTGATAATAAAGAATTGCTTGGCACAGAGGTAAAACGCCGCATGTTGGTTGGTGATTATGTTTTGCGACCTGAGCATTATGATAAGTATTACCTGCAGGCCCAAAAAGTACGGCGCTTAATTTGTCAAGATTTTGAGGATGCGTTTAAGGATGTGGATTTGCTGCTAACTCCAAGTACTGCAACTTCGGCATTTGCATTAAATAGCCAGGTTAAAGATCCGATTAAAATGTATCTGAACGATATCTATATGGATGGTTCAAGTTTAGCCGGGTTGCCAGCGCTAGCTATTCCGTCAGGTTTTGATGAAATAATGCCAATTGGTTTTCAATTGATTGGCAAGCGCGGATTCGATTCGCTACTTCTTAATGTAGGGCATCAATATCAGCAACACACCGATTGGCACACAATAGCCCCAGAGGGTTATTAATACAGCCAGAACGTTGGCCGAAAAAGATCCCGGGCAATATGGGCGCACCTTCTAAATTTCGGTAAGGTTAATTATGAGCCAACTCGCGTTCCAATTGAACCTATACAAATTTTTTGTATTTACGTAAATATATATTACAATCAACTCAACTTATTAATTATAGACGAGGTGTATTATGCGTGAGAAGCGGTCATTGATTATAGATATTTCAGAATCTATACATTACAAACTAGATCTCAAAGACAATATTTCCTACATAGAAAGACGAGATGGTACACCTGTTTTTCCAGAAAAGAATGTTTTAAAATTTAAGATAGAAGCTCGAAAAATATCGACGGATATTGAAGAAATTTTCGCTCTCAGAGCATGGCTTACTTTATTGCCATATAAGGATGCCGCTATTGTCTTGCCGAATACATACGATAAGGATAGCTTCAGGCATGATTTGCTTATTGAATGCGTTTGCAAAAAAGAGCTAAATGCCTTAGTTGAGAATATGAAAAAAAAATTCGAAGTAGTAAGCGCTAAAGACGATGATCTTGCTTATGCAGTAGCTATTATAGTATTTTAGATTAACGTCTTGACAAGATATGGAGTCTGTGGTATATATAATATTTTTACAGGAGGAATAATATGCCATGCTA
>JAFGXA010000017.1 GCA_016936855.1 Gammaproteobacteria bacterium
AAAAAACCCTGTCAAGAACTTTATGCGGAAAAATGAAAATTATCTGAAAATAACTTCAGAAAAATGTTTTTCGCGTAAGTCCTGATGTATGACATGGTGAGAAAAGTTGTTAATCCAGCCAGGAGTTCTGTTTTAATGGAGCTGCCATTTTGGGTGATGTTAAAATGTGAGTCTAATTTGTTGCTTATCGCTGTAGTTAAGTTTTGCATACGGTAATCCTCAGTGTTATCCAATAATATGCTTGTTATTTTTTATAAAGTAAATAAGTGTGTGTCTACAATAGTTCCAGAGCTAAGAGTCATTATTGTACTTGATGTTTTTAGTTGTACTTGGCCGTTCTCGTTTATCCCTAAGTATGTTCCATTGTAGGTTTTGTTAGCGTGAAATATAGCTATTTCTTTGTTATTTAAAAAATCAAGTTGTTTCCATTGTGATAAAAATGGTGCAAAGCCGATTTTTTGATAAGTTTTTATAGTGTGTATCAAATTTTTTAATAGCAAATTAGCTATCTCGGTACGGTTTAATTTTTTACTGGTTAACTCATTTAAAGCTGTCACAGGCTGTGATATTTGTTGTTTATCTTGTTTTGATAAATGCAGATTAAGTCCAATACCTATAATTAGGCTGTTTTTATTAAATTGTTCCAAGAGAACACCAGCTATTTTTTTACCATCACACATAATATCGTTCGGCCACTTAATTTTTATTGGCAATTTTTTGTCGATTTCTAAACAGGAACTTGCAACAGCAAGAGCGCTTAATAGAGATAGTTGTGGGGCGGGGATTGTATTATTAATGAGTAGCGATAGATAGATGTTCTCTCCTTTAGGTGAGTACCAATTTTTTCCTGGTTGTCCCTTGCCACTAGTTTGCTGCGCTGCGAGACAAGCCTGGTATTCGCAATTTTGGTTGTGATGCCTCTTTATCCATTCATTTGTTGAATCTGTAGAGTCTAAAATTACTAGATTAATTAATTTTTGCATAATCGGCATAAAAACCTATTTACAGTGATTTGTAAAGCTGGTAAATTAGCCCATCTTACGGAGCGGTAGTTCAGTTTGGTTAGAACGCCGGCCTGTCACGCCGGAGGTCGCGGGTTCGACCCCCGTCCGCTCCGCCACTTTTTTCTTCTAAAATTCTGAATTGATATGTTGAAAATCTACAATACGCTTACCAAACGAAAAGAGCCTTTTCAATCAATTACGCCTAATGAAGTTACTATCTATGTTTGTGGCTTGACAGTTTATAATGATTGCCATATTGGGAATGCTCGTAGCATTTTTGTAGTTTTTGATATGGTGATTCGTTATCTCAAAGAAAAAGGTTATAAGGTAAAATATGTACGTAATATTACCGATATAGATGATAAAATTATTAAAAAGGCGGAAGAGGGTGGTGTTGATTATGCTGTTATAGCTGAAAAATATGCTGCGTCCATGCATGAAGTAGAAACAGCATTGGAAGTTATCAAGCCTGATTTTGAACCAAAAGCCACCGAAAACATGGATAATATTATTGCCATGATCGAAGATTTGGTGGCTAAAGATTATGCCTATATAGCTACTAATGGTGATGTTTATTTCGATGTTCACAAGTTTGGTGATTATGGGAAGTTGGCAGAACAGGATTTGGATAGTTTTCGTGCTGGTGCTAGAGTTGATGTTAATGGTGCTAAACAAGATCCATTAGATTTTGTGTTATGGAAAATGGTAAAACCAGGGGAGCCTAGCTGGTCGTCGCCTTGGGGCGAAGGACGCCCTGGTTGGCATATTGAGTGTTCGGCTATGTCTACCTGTTATTTGGGTAAAAATTTTGATATTCATGGTGGTGGAGCTGATTTGAAATTTCCGCACCATCAAAATGAAATAGCCCAAAGCGAAGCTGCTAACGGCATTAATCCTGTTAATTATTGGATGCATGTTGGCTATGTAGAAGTCGATAAGCAAAAAATGTCTAAATCTTTGGGGAACTTTTTTACCTTGAAAGATGTGCTTGAAAAATATGATCCCGAAGTTATCAAGTTTTTTATGTTATCTTCGCATTATCGTAGTCCGCTTAATTACTCGGAGTTATCCCTTCAGCAAGCAAAAGCCGCTTTAACGCGCTTATATATAACCAAGCGTGATGTCTCCTCAACAGGTGGTAAGTTGGTGGAGAGTTATTATAAGCGATTTTGCGATGCAATGGATGGCGATTTTAATACACCAGAAGCAATTGCTATTTTGTTTGAATTGGCCAATAAGGCTCATCAGAAACAAAACATCGAAAAAGCCGCAAATTATTCAGCTACCTTAGATAAACTAGCAGCAATTTTGGGTTTTTTACAAAGAGACCCTGCGCAATTTTTGCAAACTGAGCTATCTGATGAGTTTAAATTAGAAGTTGAAAATTTAATTAAAGAGCGTAACCAAGCGCGTGCTGATAAAGACTGGTCAAAAGCAGACAAGATCCGTGATCAATTGACTGCTATGAATATTGTTTTAGAAGATGGGGGGAATGGCACCGCTTGGCGTTATCTACATTAGTTTATTAGCAGCAAGATCTACCAATTTTTTCTGTTGGCCTGTGCGCGTTGACTCATCAAACTATCTAACCGAAGATTAGCAGTTATTACTATAATGTTGACTCATAATTCACCTTACCGAAAAATAATAAAAAATTGTTGTTGTAATAATATTTAGCATCTGTTGGCAAGCTGGTGGATAAGCTGGTGACAATAATGTTGATACACATGGATGTTTTCAATCTGTCTTTTTACTTCCTCAGCGCCTTTATTCCAAGTTGCCCTGATCTCCGTCCAGCAGCTATATATATCGGTTAACGTTATACTCCAAACAAAGCTTCCAGCCAGAGAATCGCCGCAATGTGCTACCGTATCGGCTTCCATAAAACCAGGCTGAGTAACATCCCAATGGTCAGTTTTTATTGGAATTTGGTTTTTTAACAAATATCCGGGACTGGTACCACTTAAACCATAGCGTTTGTATTTTATTTTGCTTGGCCTTAGCAACCGGTCAATCGTTGCTGGACTTAACGATAGAAGCTTTTGTTTAATATTGTCAGTTAATGGTTCATTA
Source organism: Gammaproteobacteria bacterium (assembly GCA_016936855.1). GTDB lineage: Bacteria > Pseudomonadota > Gammaproteobacteria > UBA9339 > UBA9339 > JAFGXA01. The sequence continues at coordinate 3,078 of JAFGXA010000017.1, forward strand.
TAAAATGGCAACCATAAAGGCAATATGTCTTTTAATTTTTCACTGCACATTTGATCGCTAGCCAGCCATATGTATGTCAACGTCGGCAACAACAACTTAGGGTCGTATCGTCTTTTGCGTCTTCTGCTTGTGTATTTTTTACGGGTATTAAAATTTAATACTTGGATAACATATTTACGAGAGTATCCGTAAAGATAACATACTTCGTCCAAAAGCCTACTCTTGTCCTTTCTTGAGGACAAATGATAACGATCCGCCATATCTTCAAGATCTATATCTTTTCTGCGTTTACCCATTGCTTTCACTTCCTAAATTTCAGTAAGGTGAATTATGAGTCAACGTTTCAATTTTTGAAGCCTATTTAGACCTCTTTCGGTTAGCTAAATGTATAAGTTCAGAAACATATGAGACTTTTGGTGTTGTTATAGCAAGCGAGTGAGCGCGCCATCAGAAGCGCTAGGCGAGCGAG
>JAFGXA010000018.1 GCA_016936855.1 Gammaproteobacteria bacterium
GCTCGCTCGCCTAGCGCTTCTGATGGCGCGCTCACTCGCTTGCTATAACAACACCAAAAGTCTCATATGTTTCTGAACTTATACAGTAAACATGCCGGTTTTAATTACAGATAATCGCACCTTAGATAATACTAATTTTTCTGCAATAAAAGATTACTTCGAGATGCCAAGCACTGTTGAGGGAGATGGCGATTCCAATGTTTTATTTATGAATCGTGTTTCCCATGATCCAACAGCTATGTTAATAACAGGCATTGATTTCCCAAATTTTTATTTTTTAAAAAGAGAAGCTTTTTTAGAGTAATTGCGTAAACGATATTCAAATGAGTTAAGTTCTATTTCCTCAGGCAGTGAAGATATTGAAGATATTGAACGGTTATTGCCTTTTGCGCTTGCGCATACAGATTGAGTGTTGTTTGTTATGCTTTAGGAGATTATACGGACGCTCTCGAGCATAGTGATAAAGCGTCTGATATGTTTCAAGAAATTACTTCTCAACAAGACGATCAATTACAATGGAAGATTAATAGAGCAATTGCTCTTCATAATCATAGCCAAATTCTTTTTGCATTAGGAAATCGTATTGAGGCCTTGGAGTATAGTAATTTAGTGCTTAGTGCTATGAGGTCTTTAAGTCTAGGTGATGCTGCTCAAATCAGCGATGTTTTTTTGAGTAACAGAGCTGAAATTTTATATGCTATGGGTGAATTCTCTGATGCTATGAATATTTTGCCTGAAGATGTAGATGTAATAAACAGAAAGGCAAGATCTACCGAAAATCAGCATTATTTGGCAATAAATTTATACAGAAAAGGCCTGATTCTTTATGGCCGTGGTTCTTATAAAAATGCTATAGAACACGGAAAGACTGGATTAAAATTGGCTGAAAAAAGTCGTTATCCTTGGAATGTTGTGGCTTCTATTCGTACTCTTTTAGGTAATGCGCATTATAAATTAGGGGAATATAAAGAGGCGAGAGTGCATCACGTTGCTGCGCGTGAATTAAGTGAGTTCGTAGGAAGGCTTGCTCATCCCCGACTGTTCGAAAATCTATTAGCTCTAGCGGAAATTGATTATTTCATGGGCGATATGGATAGCTCACAAAGATTTATTAGTGCATTGTACTCAATAGAGGTTTCAGTTTATCAGGATTACTTACCAGATTATTCGTATGCTAAAGGTCGAGTTAAATACCTTATGGAAAATTATGGTAGAGCAATTAAAGATATTGAATCGGTTAAGCTTAAGCTAGTTGAACTAGATCGCGAAAACTACCCATTTTTATTAAGTTGTTATGAGACGCTTGGGGATATCAACTATGATTTAGAGAAATTCAATGATGCTCGTAGTTTTTATGAACAGATTCTTTCTATTGGAACTAATAGAACCTCCTTGCATCCAGCGCTCGTAGCTGTGCGTAGTAAGCTTGGGGCTTGTCAACTTGCGTTGGGTGAGCTTGAGTTTGCTCGGTTAACTTTTTCTGGTGTTATTTCTGCTCAGCAACGTGGTGCTGATGATTTGGTTGGCAAAAATATTCATCCATTGGATTTAGCCGATAGTTATTATCATATGAGTGTTTTATGTATTAGAGAGCAAAAATATAAAAGTGCACTTAATTATGCCGCACAGTCTTATTATTTACGCAATGGATATAATAAAGTGATCTCTAAACATATAGCTAATATCTGGGAAAAATTGGGCGATGTTTTTTTAGTGCTTGATAAATTGTCTACCGCGATTGTTTGTTATAAGGAGGCGCAGAAGATATTTAAGAAATTGTACGGGAAAGATGCTAAAGACACGCGTTCTGTTAATCATAAGCACGAGTGCGTCGGCAAGCTGAAAGGAGCAATTAAAGGTGGTATTAGAGTAGAAGTTGCAAAAGCAAAGAAGGATGTAGCTGAAATTTTTATCAGTATAGTTTTTGGTTTGCAGGCTGTTGATGATCTACATGGCATCATCGGTGTGTTTTTGCTGAAATTTGATTCTAATTCTGTACAAATGGCTGATGTGTATTTATCTGTTGCGCGTTCTCTAAGTAATCAAGGTGTTAGAACGGGCCAGACATTGGCGTATTACAGAAATGCTGCGAGGATTTATGCGGAGCAATCAGATGACAGATATACTAGCCAGATAGAGGAAATTAATAAAAAAATAGTTGAGTTGGAAAGAAGTCCCGCCCCTGATCGATCTGTTGCTGGGGACGATTATAATGCACGAGCGTCAGATGAAGGCTTTTTTGGGTCGAGTATGGAAAAGGTTGTGAGTGATTCTTGTGAAGACACTGTAAAACCAGATTAAGGAGGTCACCCGATTAAGTCGGGTGATGACGTTACCTTCGATTAGCGATGTGCTTTATTTGGCACACGTAGGGGCGGGCCACTGTGCCCGCCCTTGCTGAAAATCGCACGATGTTTGTTGATACCCCGCCCATTTGCCTACGATTTAAGTTGAGCGTATTATTTCGGGTTCGGATTAAACAAAAATAAGGGGAAGATATGAATCAAGAACGTCTACACCATTTTGTTACCAATATATGGCAGCAATCAATTATTCCAGAACTCAGCGAATTTATAAAAATTCCATGTAAGTCGGTGGATTACGATAAAAACTGGGAAGAAAATGGTTTGTTGATGAAAGCTGCCGAGCACATGATGCAATGGGCCAAACAGCATAATATTCCTGGTATAGAAATTGACTTGTTACAAGATAAGGGGCGCACACCACTTTTATACATAGAAATCCCGGGAGAAATTGATGCAACGACGGTTTTATATGGTCATTTAGACAAAATGCCAGAGAATACTGGTTGGAGTGATGGTTTAGAGCCTTGGAAGCCGGTTTTGCGTGATGGTAAATTGTATGGTCGTGGTAGTGCTGATGATGGTTATTCTTTTTACGCATCTTTAGCTGCCATTTTGGCTTTGCGCGACCAAGGACTACCGCATCCGCGCTGCGTGCTTTTGATTGAGGGTGCCGAAGAGAGTGGTAGTATTGATTTTCCATATTATCTAGAAAAACTAGCAGATCGCATTGGCGAGCCTGAGCTCGTGGTATGTCTTGATTCTGGTTGTGGTAATTATGATCAATTATGGTGTACCTCTTCTTTACGAGGCGTTGCCGCTGTAACACTAGAAATTTCTTCTGTTACCCAAGGTCTACACTCTGGAGATGCAGGCGGCATTGTGCCAGCAACTTTTAGGATGCTGAGAATTTTGTTGGATCGTATTGAGAATATGCATACCGGTGAGATTTTATTGGACTCTGCTAATGTTGAGATTCCCGGTGTAAGGCAAGAACAGGCCAAAGCCATGGCTGATGTTTTGGGTGATGAGCTTTATAAAAGTTTCCCATTTGTGCCAGGTTGTAAAGCTGTTAGCGATGATAATACCGAGCTATTGTTAAATCGTACTTGGCGCCCAGCGTTAGTTGTTACAGGGGCAGATTATCTGCCAGAGATTTGTGATGCTGGTAATGTGTTGCGTGCTAAAACTAAAGTAAAATTGTCAATGCGCTTACCGCCTAAAGCTGATCCATCGGCAGTTGTTGCTGATATGAAACGCGTTTTAGAGCAGGATCCACCATACAATGCAAAAATTGTGGTAAATAAAGCTGATACTATCCAAGGTTGGGATGCGCCAGAGACCGCGCCTTGGTTAGAAGAGGCTCTGCATGAATCATCTAATGTTTATTTTGGTAAAGATCCAATTTATATGGGTGAGGGTGGTTCAATTGGTTTTATCCAACTTTTGAATGACAAATTTCCTAAGGCACAATTTTTAATTACTGGTGTTTTAGGTCCGCATTCTAATGCGCATGGTCCAAATGAATTTTTGCATTTAGATGCAGCGCAAAAGCTTACATCGTGTGTTGCACATGTGTTAAACGCACAAAATAAATAACCATTACATTCTCCCGAACCCCGGATCGAGTCAGGGGTTCGGGGTTTTTCTAATCTGGCGCCTTAGCTTTAAAGTTATCGATTTTATACTTGATTTTGCAGATGTTGTTAAATTCTGGTTGGGTTTTTAGGATTTTTATAATATCAGGAATGGAAAAGCGAAGTTTAGTAGCCCAAGCAGAAGTTGTGACAATTAAGTGCAGGGTTTTTGCGGTTAGATCTACAACGTAACACTGTTTGCCTAAGTCATTGTTGTAGATGGCGTGAAAGATTTTATTGAGATGATTTAGCTCATCTACTTTGTGATAAATACTGGCTAATGGTGATGTGCGTTTTTGTAAAAATTGTTCTATTTTTTTAGCCATTTGTTTCAATACCTATTGTGCTAGTTTTTCGCACCGTCATCCCGCACCCCTGATCAAGCCCGGGGCAGGCCTTGATGCGGGATCTCCATGATCTGACACCTTTGTTTGTTAATCGACATACTGTGCAAAATCAAGCATGGGCGACCATATAAAGTCGTCCTTACAGGTGCCATAATTGCATCATAGTTTATCAAACTGCGATGTTAATTTCGCTAAAGCTGTTTGGTTTTCAGCAAGTCGCGCTTTTTCAGTTGCAACAATTTTTTCAGGCGCGCGATTTATATAATTTATATTGTTTAATTTTGCTTCAGATTTTTGGATTTCTATTTTTAATTTATTTATGGATTTTTCTAAGCGTCCGCGTTCAGCTGCTACATCAATAATATCAGCCAATGGAATGTGTAATTCTAATTGGTTAATTAATGCTGTTGCTGTAGCTGGTAATTTTTCAGGAGTATTTTCGATTAATTCTAATTTAGCTAGCTTGATAATTATTTCTTTATATTTATCTAAGTAAGCTTGATCTTGCTTATTAGCATTTTTAATTAATAGTGGAATTTTTTTATTAGGGGTAATATTCATTTCACCACGAATATTACGGACCGAAATGATTATTTGTTGCAGCCAATTTATTTCTTGTTCGATTTTTTTATTAATTAATTGCTCATCAGCAACTGGGTATTGTTCCAGCATGATAGTTGGACGATCAATATTTAAAAGAGGTGCTACTCTTTGCCAAATCTCTTCACTGATAAAGGGCATAATAGGATGAATCAGACGTAAGATGGTTTCTAATACGATTAATATAGTATTACTGGTTTTGTCGCTTACTTTGTAGAGTTCTAAATACCAGTCGCAATATTCATGCCAAATAAATTCATAGAGAGTTTGTGCTAATAGGTCAAATCGATAGTTAGCAATTGATTCATGACAAGTTTTAATCGTTTGTTGCAGACGCGACAAAATCCACGCATCACTTTCTGTGACACTATATTGTAATTTAGTGCCAAAGTCATCACCCGACCCCGGATCGAGTCCGGGGCAGGCTTTGATCGGGTGACCTCCCAAATTTGGCTCGGTGCCAAACTGGCCGGGGGATGACGGTGCCTTTAATTCGTTTGGCTCGATGTTCATCATCACAAATCTACTAGCGTTCCATAATTTATTGCAAAAACTGCGGTAACCATCCAAGCGGTTTAAATCAAAGTTTATATCTCGCCCAGTTGAAGCTAATGCACAAAAAGTAAATCTCAGCGCATCCATACCATGGGCTTTAATACCATCCGGAAAATCTTTTTTAGTGGCTTTTTCAATTTTTTCTGCAAGATCTGCTTGCATTAAATTTGTTGTGCGTTTGGTAATTAGGTCTTTGAGAGAAATGCCGTCAACCAAATCAATTGGGTCTAGTACATTACCCTTGGATTTGGACATTTTTTGACCTTGAGGGTCGCGAATTAAGCCAGTGATATAGACTTCATGAAACGGGATATCGCCTGCAAACTTCATGCCCATCATTACCATGCGTGCTACCCAGAAAAAGATAATATCAAAACCGGTAACAAGTACGTTGTTAGGATAGAAGTTTTTTAATTCTGGTGTTTTTTCCGGCCAACCTAAGGTTGAAAATGGCCACAAGGCTGAAGAAAACCAGGTGTCTAATACATCTTCATCTTGAGTGAGACTGACATTTGCATTTAATTTATAGTGATCACGTATTTCTTCTTCATTTTCACCAACATAAATGTTGTTGTTTTCATCATACCAAGCTGGAATTCTATGTCCCCAAATAAGTTGGCGTGAGATACACCAATCTTCAATGTTATATAACCACTGGAGATAGGTTTTACTCCAATTTTCTGGGACAAACTTAAGTTTACCAGATTCAACAGCTTCAATAGCAGGTTTTGCTAAAACATTGGCTTTAACGAACCACTGGTCGGTTAATAGCGGTTCAATTACCGCACTTGATCGGTCACCCTTAGGAACTTTTAAGTTATGTGGTTCAATTTTGACTAATAAATTAGCAGCTTTTAAATCTGCTACTATTTGTTTGCGAGCCTCAAAGCGATCTAAACCTTGATATTTTTTAGGAGCATTGTCATTGATAGTAGCATTTGGGTTCATGATATTGATCATTGGCAGATCATGACGTTTGCCAATAGCGTAATCATTGAAGTCGTGAGCTGGCGTGATTTTAACGCAGCCTGTGCCAAATTCGCGGTCTACATATTCATCAGCAATAATAGGAATGCGACGTTCGGTTAAAGGTAGTAGTGCAAATTTACCAACCAGGTGTTGGTAGCGTTCATCTTCTGGGTGCACGGCAATTGCAGCGTCACCCAACATTGTTTCCGGGCGAGTGGTGGCTATGGTTAATAGTTCTTCACCGTTTTCGATAGGATAGTTTATATACCACAAAGAGCCTTGAGTTTCTTCGGAGATTACTTCAAGATCAGAGACGGCAGTATTTAAGATAGGGTCCCAATTGACTAAGCGTTGGCCGCGATAAATTAAGCCTTCTCGATACAGGTCTATAAATACTTTTTGTACAGCTTTAGATAAGCCCTTATCCATAGTAAAGCGTTCACGGTCCCAGTCTACAGAAATACCTAGGCGCCTCATTTGTTGTGAGATAGAACCCGCGGAGTGTTCTTTCCATTCCCAAATTTTATTAACTAATTTCTCGCGAGTCATTTGGTATGGATCTTGTCCTTTTGATATTAGCTGTTGCGTGACCAGCATTTGCGTGGCGATGCCAGCATGATCAGTGCCAACCTGCCATAAAGTGTTATCGCCTTGCATACGATGGTAACGAATCAACACATCCATTAAAGTGTGTTGAAAACCGTGCCCCATATGCAGGGTGCCCGTTACATTAGGCGGTGGGATAACTATGCAATATGGTTGGCCGTGACCTGTGGGTTTAAAGTATTTTTCATCCTCCCAGGTGTTACTCCATCTTTGTTCGATGTATTTTGGGTTATAAGTTTTTTCCATATTATCTGGCGTTGTCTTTATTAGTTTGATTGTGCGCGTAAATTTCATTCCACTGTTGCGTTACCCGAATGAAAGTGGTGCATTTTGATAGATATTTGAAGTGGTCAGCACCTACATAAGTACATGCTGAACGAATGCCACCTAGAATATCTAATATGGTATTTTCAACTGGACCACGATACGGAACATTAACCGAACGACCTTCGCTAGAACGGTACTCTTCAACTTTACCGTGATGTTTATGCATAGCTTCAGCTGAGCTCATACCGTAAAAACGTTTATATTGTCTATCGTCAACTTCGAAAATTTCGCCAGATGCTTCATCGTGTCCGGCGAACATGCCGCCTAGCATTACGAAGTCGGCACCTGCTGCAAAAGCTTTGGCAACGTCTCCAGGGACAACGCAACCACCGTCTGCACACACGTGGCCTTTGAGGCCGTGGGCACTGTCCGCGCACTCAATAATCGCGGATAATTGTGGATACCCAACGCCGGTTTTTACACGGGTGGTGCATACTGATCCAGGGCCAATGCCAACTTTCACAATGTCAGCGCCAGATATAATTAGTTCTTCAACCATTTCACCAGTTACAACATTGCCGGCCATAATGATTTTGTTGGGGAAAGTTTCACGCACTTTTTTCACTAAATCAGTGAAATGTTTGGAGTAACCATTGGCGATGTCTAAACAGATGCCAGGTATATTTACTTTTTTTAAGATAGCACTGATTTTTTCAAAATCGTCTTTGTTGCTGCCAGCGCTGACGAATGTATATGGTAAGACTTTTTCATTTAGTGCTTGCCAATCTTCGAGGCTAATAAATTTGTCTAATGCTGTTGCTAGTTTATGTTCCGCTAAGGCCTTGGCCATTGCTATTGTTCCCGTGTGGTCCATGTTGGAGGCGATTATCGGTACGCCGGACCATTTTTGGCCACTATTACGAAACTTGTAGTCTCTTACTACTGTAACTTCAGAGCGTGAGCGCAGTGTGCTTCTTTTCGGTCTAATTAATACATCTTTAAAATCTAATTTTATATCTGGTTCAATACGCATGATTATTATCCTCAGTTGAGTTTGGTTTTTTATGTTGCAATACTTCTTGTAATCTATCCATGGCATTGGATAGGTTCTCCATAGAAATCTGCAGCTTAGTTGTGCTCATATAACAATTTACCTTCTTGCTTTACTCGTTCTTTCAATTTTTCCCCAGCTTGATCTAGTCTTACAACATCGATGCTAAGCAGAGTCTCGATCTCTGTGGTTTTGGCAACAAGATCAAGCCAAGCGCGTTGATGCAGATTTGGCGCCAAGATCGCCACGTCAATATCCGATTTTTCTTCGGCATCGCCTCTTGCGCGCGAACCAAACAGTATAACTTGATCTGCCTGATATTCAATGGCAATGCTGATGATTTGTTGTAAAATTTTATTTATGCTTTCCATTATTATCTCGTTATTAATCGAAGGCACCGTCATCATCCGGCTTGACCGGGTGACCCCCATCCCTCGCACCTGCCTATTAAAAAACACCGTGCCAATTCAGCATGGGGGCCATCACGATACATTATATTTAAATCCCAGCGCCTTTAAACGATCTTTAATCGATGGATGGGTTGAAAACAGTGATGCCACTGACTTCATGGGTTCAATGCCAGCTTGTACTGGATCAAAAATGTATGCTGCGCGGCGCACGTCTTCATGTGGTGTTTGTAGATATTGGTTGCCATAAGTTGCAGCATGTTGTTGATGGTCCCCGCTAATTTTAAGGAGAGCATCAGCCAGTGGAGTGTTGTCGCGGGTTAATTCGACAGCTCCGGCATCTGCCATGTATTCCCTAGTTCTGCTTAAGTAAAGCATTAGCAGAACGGTTAATATTGGTAATACGAAACGCAGAATTATGATGATAGTTGCTAGCCTATTATCACTGTCGCGGTCACGGCCGAAAATTACGCTATAAAATAGAATGTCAATCGCAATAAGCATTATGTTGCTTAAGACCGATGCCATAAGGGTTAGTTTAATATCATGGTGTTTGATATGGCTTAATTCGTGGGCAATTACGGCTTGTAGTTCGCTGCGATTTAATTTGTTAACCAAACCCTTGGTAATGGCAATTAGCGCTGATTTTTCACTGTAACCGCTGGCAAAAGCATTCATGTAATCGGCATCGATTAAGTAAACTTTTGGCATGTATCTTAAGCCCGCTGCGGTTTTCATTTCCTCTACTACATTGTAAAGCTGTTTTTCTTCCATGGATGTAGCGGAATCGGTGATTTGTTTATACTCAGTGCCAAGTAGGATTAATTTATCGTGTAAGCTAAAGGTAATTAGAATAGAAATAATGGCAACGATGCCCATTATTATAGTCGCATATGGTGTAATTTGCAGAGTAATTAAGGCGTGAAATATTAGCCCTAATGGTGGCTTCACGACTTCACCGGTCATGGTTCTGACTGGACCTGCGTGAATATAGAGATCAATTAGGAGTCCAACTGATAAATAGATTAAGACAAAAAGCGTAATGGTGATTTTGGTGCGTCGATCATTAATGCGCAGTTGTTTACGCCAATTGGCTGTAGAAAACTGGTGGATATTATTATTCATAGATCACTAGTTTACGGTTCAAATGGGGTTAAGTCTAGCTATGTATCACCATTTTGGGATAGGTCTTTGATCTTAAAAATCTTTTAAAAATAGTTAAAAAAAGGGTTTTACAGGGCTATTTTTTTTCTCTAGTATTTGCGAGTCGACATCAATATATTGTGTTTAAAAGGATGATTTGATGGCTATTTACACAAAACATGGGGATTTGGGTGAAACCTGTTTGATCAATAGGCGCGGTGTTGTAAAGGATCATTTGTGTTTGCAGGCAGGGGGTGATATTGATGAATTGAGTGCGCAGTTGGGAATGATTTTGGCTACATTAGGTGATGGCAAAAGCTTGATGTTGCGTGGCAGAGTTCGGTGTGTTCAGCAAGAGTTGATACAGATTGGGAGTATTGTGGCGGGGGGTGACGGCTTAAAATTAGCTCACGGTGATCTCAAGGGGGTCTCCCGATCAAAGCCTGCTCCGGACTTGATCCGGGGTCGGGGGATGACTTTGCCTCCGACTGAGAAGGTGCCGGGTGATTTGCTTAAAAATGCTATTATGCGATTAGAAGCAGAGATTGATGAGATGGAAGAAGAGATGCCGAAGATCGATAGCTTTGTGTTGGCGGGGGACGATGGTATTGTGGCAGCTCATCTAGATGTGGCGCGTACCGTTTGTAGGAGAGCCGAGCGTAGTTTGGTTGCGTTGGTTCGAGAAGTTGATATTGAAAAAAACATTTTGGCCTATTTAAATAGATTAAGTGATTGGTTATTTATAAGTGCAAGATTTATGGAGAATAAGGATGCAGAAAAAGCAGAATAAGTTGGTTTTGTTGTATGTTGTGATTGCAACTTTAGGTCGGTTAATTCCGCATATGCCTAATTTTACGCCAACGACTAATTTGTGTGTGTTTGCTGGAAAGAATTTGAATAAAGGTTTAGCGATTTTATTAACTTTAGTTGCAATATTTTTAAGCGACATAGGTTTGTCATACATTTATGGGTATAAGATTTTAGGTCTTTGGAGCTTATTTACCTATTCTGGTTTTGTCGCCATGATTTTGTTTGGTAGCTGGTCAAAAAACAAAAACCTCCCAATTGTTTTTACTATTATTTTTTCTGAATTGGGTTTTTGGGCCTGGACCAATTTTGGTTCTTGGTTAATTAATCCAATGTATAGCAAAAATACAATTGGTTTAATGAATTGTTGTATCGCGGGTTTACCATTTTTACGTAATGCGCTAATGGGCGATATGGTTTGGATGGTGGTGATTTTTGTTTCATTTGCGTGGGTGAAAAAAACGTCATTTTTGGTGATAAACACGTCATCATGGCGGGTGCTAGGACCCAGAGACAAACATGTCCTGGCGCAGGCCGGGATAAAAATAAAAATTTAAAATATTTTTTATTTGCCTCTGGGTTCCAGCGTCTGCTGGAATGACGTACGACGGTGCTGATGATTTTGCACCCGTAGGGGCGGCCCCATGTGGTCGCTCATGACTAAATATGCACGGTTGGTATTTGATTTTTGATTAAAAAGGAGTGGAATATATTATGGCGGTTAAAAAATTAATTAAAAAAATTCAAAAACGAGACGGGTCAATAGCAAATTTTGATCAGGAACGTATCGTCAAAGCAATTTATAAAGCGATGCAAAATACAGGCGAAGGTTCTTGGCAGGAGGCTGAGCAGATTACGGATCGCATTGTGCAGGACTTAAACGTAATTGCTAAAAGACATAAAACTTTTGTGCCAACTGTAGAAGGTCTGCAGGATACGGTAGAAAAAGAACTGATTATTGGTTTAGACAAAAAACAGTTTGTTAAAACTGCTAAAGCTTACATTTTATATCGTGAAAAACGTGCTGAATGTCGCAGAGATAGACCAGCAATCCCTGAGCATGTGAAAAAATTAGCAGATGAAAGTAAGAAATATTTCCGTAATTCTTTGGCTGAATTTGTTTATTTACGTACCTATGCAAGATGGATAGAAGAAGAAGAGCGTCGTGAGACCTGGATTGAAACGGTTGATCGTTATATTAATTTTATGCGCGATAATTTAGGCAAAAAATTGACTGCCAAAGAGTATGACGAAGTTAGAGAAGCCATTTTAAAGCAAGAAGTTATGCCGTCGATGCGTTTGTTGCAATTTGCTGGCAAAGCTGCGCGTGCTACTAATGTTTGCGCTTACAATTGTTCATTTATTGCGCCATCTAAGCTGGAAGATTTTGGTGAGGTTATGTATATCTCGATGTGTGGTACTGGCGTTGGTTTTTCGGTTGAAAGTGCTAGTGTTCAAGCTTTGCCGCAAATCAAACGTCAAACTGGTAAAGTACTCCCAACGCATGTGATTGAAGATAGTAAAGAAGGGTGGTGCGATGCCTTAGTGTTGGGTATGAAAACTTGGTTTAATGGTGAAGACATTAAGTTTGATTACTCCAGGTTGAGACCAGCTGGTGCACGTTTGACAACTATGGGTGGTAAGAGTTCTGGGCCAGATCCCTTAAGAGCCTTGCTTGAATTTACCCGTGAATTGGTTTTAAGGCGGCAGGGTCGCAGATTAACCAATATGAATGCGCATGATATTTTGTGCAAGATTGGTGAGATTGTGGTTGCAGGTGGTGTTAGACGTAGCGCAATGATTTCATTATCTGACTTGGATGATGCAGATTTGCGTGATGCCAAAAAAGGTCAGTTTTACTATACCCACCCACATCGTTCTATGGCCAATAATTCAGCAGTTTATTTGGAAAAACCAACTAATACTGAGTTTATGGAAGAGTGGTTGTCTCTTATGAAAAGCGGTTCTGGCGAGCGTGGTATTTTCAACAGAAGTGGTTTATCCAAAACCTTGCCGAAGCGTAGGCTTGATTTGTTAGATAGTAAGGGCTACATGTATGATGGAGAGGTCGTTGGGATAGTAGGAACCAATCCTTGTGGCGAAATTATTTTGCGTTCTAAATCATTTTGTAATTTAACTGAGATTGTGGCGCGTAGCGACGATGATGAAAAATCATTGATGCGCAAGATGCGGTTGGCAACCATATTGGGAACTTATCAAGCAACTTTAATTAATTTTCCATATCTATCTAAAGAGTGGCGCCAGCAATGCGAAGAAGAACGTCTATTAGGCGTGTCCGTCACTGGTCAATGGGATTCAAAGGTGGCGCGTAGTGGTGATGTTTTACAAAAGCTTAAGAAAAAAGCTATTGATGTTAATAATGAATATGCTAAACGCTTTGGGATTAAACCATCAGCTGCTATTACTTGTGTGAAACCATCTGGTACCGTATCGCAAGTAGTAGATTGCGCATCAGGAATGCATACACGTTATGCGCCATATTATGTGCGGAGAATTAGAATCTCAGCAACCGATGCATTGTTCAAGATGTTACGTGATCAAGGGGTGCCTTATCATCCAGAGGTTGGGCAAACTAAGGATAATGCTAGTACGTATGTATTGGAGTTCCCTGTAAAGGCTCCAGATGGTGCTATCTTTACTAAAGATTTAACTGCGCTAGATCAGCTTGAGCATTGGAAAACAGTTAAAGAAAATTACACAGAGCATAATCCGTCAGTGACTATTTCGGTTGACGAAGAAGAGTGGATCAACACTGCTAATTGGGTTTATGATAATTGGGATATTGTCGGTGGCTTGTCATTCCTACCGAAATCAAATCATGTTTATCAATTGGCGCCTTATGAAGAAATTGATAAAAAAACCTACGAAGAAATGCAAGAGAAACTAAAGCATATCGATTATTCACAGCTATTAACTTATGAAAAGACCGATGAAACCGAGCTAAAGCGTGAGCTCGCTTGCGTTAGTGGTGTGTGTGATATAAATGACCTTATGCCCGACGAGAAGTAAATTTGCTTTTTATGTGCTATAATGCCGATGAAGATTGATTAGATATTATTTTGCCGGAGAGTCGTTATGTCATATGAGTCAGTTTCGGATGAATTAACTTCAGAAAGTGCGTTTCAATACGATCTAACCAAGTTAGAAGAATTTGCAGACCTTGTGAAAAACGAGGAATTAGCGCTTGCAATGATTCGCTTAAAAGCTGCGATGATGGATCCAGAAGAGGTTATATCCCATATTGCAACAGAGGCTATAGCTGCCGGTGAGTTACGTAAATTGACGTCGGATCAATTAGATTTGTTGAGTCGATGCATAGCTTCGGCAGATTCTGATAAAACTCTCATTGAATCATTAAGCGAACTTGGTGAATCAATTGATTTAACAGAAAAAATGACTTCAATATCTGAGGGTTTTGCCGATGTTTTTAGTAATGAAATCTCTGCTCAGAAAAAAATAGCTATCCTGCTTGATTTGCGTGAGAACAGAATACCTGAATTGTTAACATATATTTCTAGTGAAGATCAAAGAGAGCAAATTTGCATGGAAGCATTTTGCTATCTAATGAAAGAGTCATTGTTGAACGGAGATTTTGATGATGATCAAATGCTTACCGCCTTGTCTGAGATCATTATTATTGTTGATTATATCGCAGAGAAAAGAATGGATTACTCGCTATCATCAATTGAAGCTTCAATGATGAAGCTTATCAATCATTTAATGCGTCGATCAAGTGTAGATTACGACCCAGTACAGTTAAGTCGAGGGAGTTTGCTTGTTCCTGTAGAGCTTGTGGATGACCGTCGTAAAGAGGGGTTAAGGGAAAGCGCTCAAGGGGTTGTTGATATAGCTAGTGAGAGATTGCAAATGATCGAAGGTTCATTTTCTATTAGGAATTATGAAAGATTGGTTTTGACTGCCTGGGTTAAAGAATTTGAATTAAAGTATATTTACAGTGATGCTGATGCAATAGATGAGGCGTTTCCTACAGCAATAAGAACTATATATAGCGCACTATCAGAAGCAGATTCATTATCATTTTTTGATTTGATTAGGGCGGAAAACGCATTTTCCGATGTTACAGATGGAGATGAACTCGCATTGATAAAAGCAGTCATGAATGATTTAAAACGAGTTAGGTTAGATAATGCATTGCGTATATTGGGTGCTGAAACGTCGAGTTACCTTGATGTTGATGTGATAAAAGAACGATGCGAAGGTAATGACGTATTAAGTGAATGTTTGGTGCTGGTTTCCAGAGATTTAGAAAATGGAGATGAACTGCGATTGGTCGATGGCAATGGGATTATACCTCTATTCGAGGATCGTGATGTACCCGATGCAGATATAAGTTTGATTAGGGATACTCTAAAGGATATTGCAGAAGCTAGAGCAAACTTCGTAATAAAGGATAAATTAACACAGGTAGTGGAGCATGATGAGTATCACAAAGGGTTTTGTGGTGCGTTAACTGAGAGGATAGAAAGTGTATTAAGAGAAGACTCTGTTGATAAATTAGAGTTTTTAAAGGCTGTGAATGAGTTCCTCGATGATTTTGAAGGTGATCATACATCCAACGTTGATTTAATGGCAAAATATAGAGGCGTTCCAGGATTTGATGATTTGCAAAATTTATTGCAAGATAATTATCTTGGTAAAGATCTTGTAGAAAAATTTGCACAGCTGGATTATGGGGCTTTGGATTTAAATGTTACATTGCCAGGGTTGGGTGATCATTTGATTAATGTGACAGATGTAACGCATTTAATTAGTGGTTTTGTTGGTGAATTGAAAGAGATACTTTGTGATGATCAGGCAACTTTTGAAGAGAAATGTTCTGTTTGTACAGTATTGGATTCTGCATACGAGGCTTTGCTAGATCCAGATTCTGATAAAATCACCACGTTTAATACGTATATGAATAATTTGGTGACTGCTTTCAAAGGTAGGCGTAGTTTTTCCTTTTGGCAGCCGTTTGTAAAATTGCTGCAAGCTATAGGGATTATGCGTCCAGACAAAGTAGCTTCACATGCTATCAAAGCTGTAGATCGTGCTGCCGATGGGGTTGACGTCATTTTTGATTGGATGAGGAAGTCGGCAACAGATGATGAAAATACCGCTGAAGGTAGTAGTGCAGAAATGACAGAAGGGGTTGCAGATGATTTTTCTGCTCGTTAGAGAATTCGTTGTAATATTGATTAAGACGTAAACTCTGTTTTTATGTAGATTTACGATGCCACGATAAATTTACATAAAAACAGGGCGCGATTATGCTGGCAACTCTACTTCGTATGGCAAAGATTTTGAGATTTTAAACTACCGAGATTATTTGTCTAAGTAGTTTGGTTTATGTAATTTTTTGGCGTATGGCTTCAAAAAGGCAAACCGCGGTAGCGCAGGAGACGTTGAGACTGCTGATCTCGCCCTGCATGGGAATGCTAATTAAGTGATCGCAAGTTTCGCGTGTTAGGCGGCGTAGTCCTTTGTCTTCAGCTCCCATTACAATAGCAATTGGTCCTTCGAGCTTACTTTTGTAAATTGATTTTTTAGCCTCTCCTGCTGCACCAAATAACCAAATACCACGTTTTTTTAGATCTTTCATGGTGTTGACCAAGTTGGTGACACTAATAAGCGGAGTGAATTCTGTAGCACCAGATGCGATTTTTTTGACAGTGCTAGTCATCTGACAAGAGCCATTTTTAGGAATTATTACAGCGTCAACACCAGCCGCATTTGCAGTGCGTAAACAAGCGCCTAGATTATGTGGGTCTTGAATGCTGTCCAAAATCAATAAAAATGCTGGATGATCTAGATCGTCTAGCAAATCATCTAGACTTTGCATGGTTTTTTCTTCACCAATTTTAATTTTGGCGACTACGCCTTGGTGGTTATGGTTATGCAGTAGTTTATCGAGTTTTTCTTTGGCAATAAATTCAACGGGAATGTCGTGCTGTTTAGCTAATTTTATGATGCTGTTTAATTTTTGTACTCTAATATTCTTTTGTAAAAAGATACTAAGAATATTGTGTGGGTGGTGTTCAATGGAGTTGGTAACGGTGTGCATTCCAAAAATTAATTCAGTTTTCATGTTCATTCGTCCAGTTCAAAATCTATTTGTCTATTATCAAGATTAACTTTAGCTACTATAATATTTATTTTATCGCCTAATGAATAACGTTTTTTTGTGCGCCCACCAATTAGACGATATTTTATTTGATCAAATTTATAGTGATCATCAGTTAATGTAGCAATATGGATTAAGCCTTCTACATATACATCTTTTAGTTCAACAAAGAGACCAAAGTTGCAAACATTGCTTATTGTGCCAACGTAACGTTTGCCGATTTTATCTTGCATATACTCGCATTTTAGCCAATCAATTGCATCAAAAACAGCATCATCAGCGCGTCTTTCCGTTGTACAGCAGTGTTCACCAATATTATGAATTATGCGGTTATTGTAAAAAAAGTTTTCAGCATTACCACCATAAATTAAATGACGAATTGCACGATGAGTTAATAGATCTGGATAGCGTCTAATTGGAGATGTAAAGTGGCCATAGGTATCATATGCCAGACCGAAGTGTCCTATATTTTCAGTGTCATAAACTGCTTGGCGCATGGATTTTAAAATTATCTTTTGAATTATGTGACTATCTTCGCGGCCTCTAATTTCTTCTAAAAGATCAGCATAGTCTCTTGGTTTTGGGTTTTCTCCGCCTTTTAATTTTAACCCCAATCCATGCAGGTAAGTTCGTACATTTATTAGATCTTCGCTATTTGGTTCAGCATGGATTCTGAATAGTGCTGGAATTTTATTATCTAATAAAAACTTGGCGGCAGATACATTTGCAGCCAGCATGCACTCTTCTATTATGCAATGCGCATCATTGCGTATGGTTGGTTGGATCTTTTTTATTTTGCGGTTTTTATCAAAAATTATTTTAGTTTCTACAGTACTAAAATCGATAGCACCGCGTTTTTTTCTCTGAGTTGATAGTGCTAAATATACTTTATATAGGCTTATAATTTGCTTTAGTAATTTATGGTGCTGATTTGTCTCACCAGCAAGCATTTTAGCAACTATGTCATAAGTCAGTCTCGCGTGAGAATTTATTACTGCTTCATAAAACTTGTATCCTGCTATTTCCCCATCTGCTTTTATACGCATTTCACAAACCATAGATAGGCGATCCTGATTTGGTTTGAGTGAACATAGGTTGTTAGATAGTTTTTCTGGAAGCATTGGAATTACTTGGCCAGGAAAGTAGACAGAGTTTCCGCGGTTTTGGGCCTCTAAATCAAGCGCGCTTTCTGCTTTTACATAGGTGCCAACATCGGCAATTGCCACATAAAGTAGCCAACCATCGTTTCTGATTGTTTTACATAAAACGGCATCATCAAAATCTTTGGCGTCAATACCATCGATTGTTACAAATGGTTCATGTCTTAGGTCTTTTCTGTGAAGCAGGTCTATATCTGTTAGTGATTTTAATTGTTTTGCCTCATGCAAGACATTATCTGGCCATTCAAATGGTATATTATAAGCGCGGCTAGCAACGGTGACTTCCATTCCGGGGTCCATGTGTTGCCCCAGGATCTCAATTACCTTGCCAGTTGCCAGTTTTCTTTTAGTTGGGTAGTTGGTGATTTCTGTTACTACTAATTGTCCGTTTTTAGCACCTTTGCCGGCTCCTTTGGGGATTATTATTTGTTGTAAGATTTTTTTGTTGATTGGCTTTATCAGCGCTTCCCCGTTATTTTTTTGATAAAAGCCTGTAATTTGTGTGATGGTGCGGCTCAAAATGCTTACGACGACACCTTCGCGACGGGAGCGACTTTGCTTGGTAACTCTAACTAAAACCCTATCTTCCGGTAATAGATTTTTTATTTTGCTAGGTGGCAAAAAAACATCTTTATCACCATCCTCAGCGATGACGAAACCATAACCATTTTTGTTTATGACTACAGTGCCGCGTACTAAGGTTTTTTGGTCAATTATATTAAAAAGGTTGTTTTTGTCACAACTCAGCTGACCATCGCGACACATGGCGATTAAACGTCGCCGTATTCCTTCTTGCAAATCTGGATCGCGTAATTTAAAAAGATTAAGAATTTCTTGTTGCGTGGCGGCTTTTTTGTGCTTTTCTAGGTGGTGCAGGATATATTCGCGGCTCGGGATCGGTTTGGCGTACTTCCGTTTTTCGCGTTCTAAGTGCGGGTCCTGCTTGAGATTCATTTTGCTCATTGAGCTTCAAGTTTAACTACTTATTGCCATAAGCACAATTACTTGTTAATCTCGTCCATTGTGAATAGGATAATTTTTCCATTTTTAGTGCTACTGATTTCTTTGGCTGGTTGTGCCAAGCAGGATCTATCTGCTAAAAAACAGCATGCTATTTGTTCTCATTTGAGACGCACCCTGATCTTTAATCAGAACAGTAATAATATGGCGAATCGCGCAGCAAATATGCGTCGCTATAATTATTACAATTGTGCGAATCTAGATAAGTAATTTTTGCCGGGGTGGTGAAATTGGTAGACACGCAAGCTTCAGGTGCTTGTGAGAGCAATCTCGTGGAGGTTCAAGTCCTCTCCCCGGTACCATTAAAAAACCGCTCGCTAGGGAAATTCCTACTGTTTATTTTTCTTAAGTAAGTATATCTTCTTTTCCAATTTATTCATTGGGTTATGGATTCTCCAAAATAATTAGCAGCCTGTTTAAGTTTATTTTAATAAACTCATGACGGTTTTGATTTATTTTATTAACTTTTGTTTGCTGGGATTGCTCAATTATGCAAGACGCTGATGCGCTAAGTGAATTAGAATTAACGGCGCAGGAAAAACACGAAAAATATGAGAAGGAATTTCGGCTTTATCGCAAGGTAAGGGGCGCGCTTGCCTGGTCGGCAGCTCCCTTTTTGTTGTTTGGTATTGCTATTCTCTTATTAACGTTATTAGCTCCACATCTGGCATTGGCTGCTTTAATTTTGCATAAAATCCATGCTTTTTTTGTAATCAAACACGCAAGTAGTATGGCTGGTTGGAAGAAATTGTTTGATTCAGTCTGGGGGCTTATTGTCCAGGCTGCAACAATTTTTAGTGGGATTTATACTTTTTTGCAGAAGACTTTTTATAGGAAGTGGTTGAGTGATATTTTAATTTGGAAGGCTCTTAAGATGTTTTTCTTTAGTAAGGCGAAATCGAAGGATAAATTGCATGGATTAGAGTTGGCTGCTAATGATGAAGGACACAGGCAAGAGATGACAAAAAAAGATGAAGATCATGCGCAAGAAATTGAGAGGCTTCAGTTGCTGAGTGGTAAAGGAACTGATCATTTAAGAAGCGAACTTATGGTTATGGATGATTTGCTACCTTTACCAAGAAAATTTTATTCCCGACAAATTCCATATATTGTTGATCAATTAATCGCGCAGGAGCGGTTGGTTGGTTTGTATTTATCACACTTTAAAAGTAATTCATCTATTACTAAAGATGAAATCAAAGGAATTTTTGGCAAGAGAGCTAAAGAATCTATAGAAAGATCTATTGCTGTCGTAAAACGTCATTATGAATTCTCAGAATCTGCTGAAATTACAAATAAGGTTTTTTTGGGCGGCTATTTTGGAGAGCGTTATACTAGTTTTGGAGATGGTTTGGAGTCAGCGTGGAGGGCTGGAAGTATTAATTATATTGATAAAAAACAATTAAGTGCTCGTGCCGTAAATTTAATGCGTGAATATGATAAAGGTGGCGCAGACATGGATGTTGCTCCTTCTGATGTAAGTCTATCAGATGCAATATTAGAGTTAGGAAGATTGCTTGTTGATAATCATAGAGCAGCTGTAGCTATTTGCTTGAATTTGACGAAGAAAAAAAGCAAGAAGAAGCGTGAAAAATCAGGAGCGTCTGAATTTACCGGGATGGATGTTGCAAAGAGTGCGCAGGTTGGACTTAAAGAGGTTACATTGCCTGAGGCAATGGCTGGTGCTGTTTTGAGTGTTATAGAGCATGCAATCAAACATAATGTTGAATATACGGAGCGTAGACGAGAGCGATTTAGTAGATCTAGAGATGTAGGGGGTTCTAGGTGGAATTTTTCAGGATTTCCTTTATCTGATGAAGCGACTGGCACTTCCGAACCCTTTCCAATCACAGCAGGAGCAGGGCCGTTTCCATATAGGTTTTTTGCTGGTTCTGGGTCTAAACCTGAACCAACGGGATCGCAAGGGTTGGGTGAGGAATCTTCTTCTGATTCATATTATTCAGGATCTTATTCATCATCTAGTGAATAATTTCGTAACTGTTCACCCAGAATTTTAGCTCTTTTTTGCGTCATCCTGGCTCTTTTTTTGCGTCATCCTTGTATAGGTTCGCCAAATCGGTTCCAAAAAAATGTTATTGTAGCATCTCGATTGGTTTTTTTAAGTTAATACCCTGATGCAGGCGA
>JAFGXA010000019.1 GCA_016936855.1 Gammaproteobacteria bacterium
CCAACTAAAACAAAATTTAATGAGAAATTATATGATAGATCAATTAAAAAATAAGGAAACTAAAATGTTTTTCGCGTAAGTCCTGTGTTTATTACAAGTTCTTTATAGCGAGAAAAAAGTTTCTTTGGCTTATATGGTGGCAGGAGCCATTAATAGAAGCTTTTCAAATAAAGGTGATAATGAGGGACGCTGAAAAAATAGAATTTCCAGAAGCGTCCTTAATATTACTTTAAAGTTTTAGTGTTATTTTGTCTTTACATGATATTAATTTGGGCATGTAGAAGATGAAAGTATCAAAAGCAGTAGCGTATTTAAAAAACACGCAAGAGAGCGAAAATCTATTAAGTTTAATTGCATCACTAAGCAATCTCGGAACCCTAGCCGAAGAAGAAATTACTTTACTTGCTGAAGAAATAAAGGCTAAACACAATGCGTTAACCGCTTCTGACTCTGAATTGGCTCAAGCCTTGAGAGTCGCATTCTATTCCGTTAAATCATACAAAAAATTCAAAAAAGCAGCGGTCACTGCAATAGGAGACAATGACCTTGCAACAATCACAACAATATTGCATTTTGTGGATGACGATGCTTCGACCTTATCATATTTATTATTCTTGGCATGTAGTAAAAATGTAGATACTGCAATAATTAGGGAGCTAATCATGCATCTTGAATCTCGCGTTGATAAGGAGACCGCTATTGTTGATCAACAACTGCGAAGAATTATGCTAAGCGCGGACGTTTCCATAAAAACAGCACTCTTTCTCAGGATGAATACAAGCGCTGTTGGAATCAGGTTAAAAAGAAGTAATAAGGATCTGGGAATTCCATATAAATCGCGTACCCACTTTTACTACAATATTTGTAAATTTTTTTGTCAAACCAATCACTTGGTTGGCTTATCATATAGTGAGAAGAAAAATGCAATGATTGCGTTTTTACAATATAGATTAAGTTATGATGGAATAAGACCTAATACGGAATTCATAAAACGCGTTAATTTTAGAAAATTAGCAGGTTATAGTCAGGGCGATTATAGCAGTGACGATGTTTTACGGCTATGGGGATTGTTTAAAGATGACTATGAAAACGATGATAACTTCCAATGTGTTATGCATGATTTGGTGGCTAATGAGTCATACGATGCTTATGTGAAAGTAGTTGCTTCAGAAAGCTTACGCAAGGAAAAGACAGCCTTTTTATATAAATTGCGAGATAAAAAAAAGATAAAATTTTCCAAGCTCGCAGGATTGGATAATAAAAAGCCATTCTTTAGAGATCATTATCGACACTTCAAAATGATAGGCAGAGTTTATAGTCCAAACACTATTTCAACAGCTAGCATAAATGGCGCTTGGGCTCTTGCCTGTCTGCATTGCGATATGCAGTTTGTTCTAATCTCAGCTTTTGCTATGGAGAGTTTATTGCGTTCTGACAAAAAAACCACCTCATGGTTTTGTTGGGAAATTTTGTCTCTTTTGGCTTTAGGGGCTTCTCTTCGAGAAACGGATGGAAAAGGCAAATATTCTTTAACTTTGGAGCAACCTAAGACTGCAAAACTTAAGCACTTTTTATATGAAGGTAATATGGCAGGACAAGGCTCAGATGATTTAGAAAACAAATTACCCATAAGCGATTTTTGTTTGGCGACTGCACCGTAAATCTTCACATCAGATTCTTCGCTTATGATTTCTGCTTACTTATGTTAGATGGTAAAATAGCACGAAACATACGTTGTTATCAAAAACTATAAATATAGCGTCCTTAAGCGTTGACAAAAAATTATACCAGACTAAAATAGTCCGATATGAGATTGACAACAAAAAGACGTTATGCATTAAATGCTGTTTTGGATTTGGCTCTGCAGCCAAGAGGCTGTGCTGTTAGCTTAAAAGAGATAAGTGATAGACAAAAAATCCCTCTAGCATATTTGGAAAAGCTCTTTAGAAAATTGCGTCAATCTGAAGTTGTAAAAAGCGTTCGAGGGGCCGCAGGTGGCTATTTATTAACAAAAAACGCCAGCGAGTTAACGGTGGCTGATGTGGTAGCTGCAGTGGAAGAGCATGAGCTTGATCGCAACCATTGCAGTGGTTTTTGTAATTGCAACGAACACATGCCTTGCTTGACCGCCAACTTATGGAAAGAATTAAATAGAACCGTTTATGATTTTTTAAATGGTATAACTTTGGAAGAATTAATAAGAAAAATAAGACATGAAAAACAATAGCTCTATATATTTGGATTATGCAGCAACTACGCCGCTCGATGAGAGAATTCTCGATAAAATGTGTGGTTGTATGACCAAAAGCGGTACCTTTGGTAATCCGGCATCTCGCACTCACTCTTTTGGTTGGCAAGCAGCAGAATTAGTCGAGGAAGCAAGAGGTAACATTGCTGATTTGATAAATGCAGATGCAAAGGAAATAATCTTCACATCTGATGCCACTGAAGCTAACAATCTTGCTATAAAGGGGGTTGCTTTTGCTAACAAAGATAAAGGTAAACATATTATAACTTCAGCTATAGAGCACAAAGCAGTGTTAGATAGTTGCAAAGCATTAGAAAAAGAGGGTTTTGAAGTAACCTATTTACAACCATCATCTCAAGGTGTGGTCGAGATTGATTCTCTTAAAAAGGCCATTCGACCAGATACCGTCTTGATCTCAATCATGTTTGTTAATAACGAAGTTGGCACTATTCAGGATATTGCTAAAATTGGTGAAATTGCAAAGGAACACAATATAATTTTTCACGTTGATGCTGCACAAGCTCTTGGCAAAATCGCGATAGATGTTTCAAAGTTAAATGTGAATTTGATGTCGCTATCGGGGCACAAAATGTATGGACCCAAAGGCATTGGCGCGCTTTATGTTCGCAACAAACCTCACATTAAATTAGTCGCCCAAATGCATGGTGGCGGCCATGAAAGAGGGTTGCGTTCTGGCACGTTAGCGACTCATCAAATAGTTGGTATGGGAGAAGCTGCTAAGTTAGCTAAAAAAGAATTAACTAAAGATTATGCGCACTTAACAAAATTACGTGATAGATTTTGGAATGGAGTTAAAGATTTAGAGGCGATTAAACTAAATAGTGATCCTGTGCTTAGCGTACCTAATATTATCAATATCAGCTTTAATTTTATTGAGGGGGAGTCTTTAATTATGGGTATGCAAGAATTAGCTGTATCCAGTGGTTCGGCTTGTACGTCAGCAAGCTTACAGCCATCATATGTTTTAAAGGCTATGGGATTGCCTGATGAACTGGCTCACAGTTCAATCCGATTTTCTTTTGGTCGTTTTACACTTAACAGTGAAATCGATAGGGCAATTGAGCTGATCAATAAAAATGTACGCCATTTACGTGCTCTATCCCCGCTATGGGATTTATACAAGCAAGGCGTAGATCTAAATAGTATAAAATGGCAAGATGACGATCATCACCATTAAGTTGGAGAGTAGTATGCAATATGATAAAAGAGTTATAGAACATTTCGAGAGCCCAAAAAATATCGGGACATTAGACGAAAATGATAAAAATGTGGGCACTGGCATGATAGGTTCGCCTGCTTGCGGTGATGTGATGAAGTTGCAAATTAAAGTGAAAAAAGAAAATGGTAAAGAAATAATTGAAGATGTAAAATTCAAAACTTATGGCTGTGGATCGGCTATTGCTTCAAGTTCACTAGCAACTGAATGGATTAAAGGTAAAACTATTGAAGAGGCATTGCAGGTGAAAGACAAAGATATAGCGCGAGAGCTAAAATTACCACCAATTAAAATTCACTGCTCAGTTTTGGCCGGGCAGGCAATTGCTGCTGCCGTACAAGATTATCGTAATAAGCAAATTAAATAAGATGATAGAAAAGCCGGTTTTAGATAAAAAAGAATTCCTTAAATTAACCAAGTTGGCGGATGTTTGTTATAAGTATGATGGGTTTTCTGCCAGGATGTATTGGAATATCATAAAAGAGCGGGCGATGCCGGGGAAACATGATTATTTTTATCTTGTTAACAAACAAATAGTTGCTTATTTGGCGAGTTTTATTTTCAAAAAGGGCGAGGCAGAGATTACAGCTATGGTTCATCCTAACTACAGGCGGCAAGGTATTTTTAAAAAGTTGCTTAAAAAAGCTCGTAGTGATTTAAAAAATGAAAATCTGGATAAAATCATTTTTATTTGTCCGCACCAAGCAACTGTTATTATTTCTTATTTAGAAAAACTTGGCGCAAAATTGGATCACTCAGAGCTTGTAATGAAACTTCAAACTGTTCCAGACTCCATGATGGAAATTCCAAATTTAAATCTTGAAAGTGCAGAAAGAAGTGAATTAATGAAACTGGTTGATCTGCATGTTAAGTGTTTTCCAGATCCTGTTGATAGAACTGCTAGACGCTTTGTTGATGGATTTATTCAACCAAACCGCAAGATTTATAAGCTTATTTTGCATGGGGATATGGTTGGCAAAGTTCACGTGCGATGGGATCAAGATCGGCCTTTCCTGCACGATCTTTGTATCACTCCAAGCGAGCAAAATAAAAATTATGGTCAGTGGATGGTCCAAAAGATAATAAAAATATTAAAAGATCAAGGTTATCACAAGATATACCTAGAAGTTTTAGCTGATAACGAACCAGCTAAAAGGTTGTATGAAAAAACTGGATTTATAGTCACAGATCATTTTGATTACTTATTTAAAGGGGTCAAGTCTTGACTTGCGACAACTTAGGCACAAGTTACATTAAAACTCAAAACTTCGGATATATTTCGAACCCCACTTTTGGCCATAAGCAAGCGATCAATACCAAGCGCCACCCCGGCGCAATCGGGCAGGCCATGCTCTAATGCTTGCAAGAACCTCTCATCAAGTGGCACTGTTGCAATTCCTAATGCTTCCCTTTTTTTAAGATCATCTAAAAATCGCTGTCTTTGTTCATTTGCTGAAGTTAACTCGTAAAAACCATTAGCCAATTCTACTCCTTCTATATAAACCTCAAATCTTGCAGCAGTTAATTTATCTTCATTTAATTTTGCTAAGGCTGCTTGGCTTTTTGGGTAATTATAGATAAATGTTGGCTTATTATTTTTACCTAATTGTTTCTCGATTTTATGAGTTAATAACAGATCAAGCCAATCATCCTTGCTAAGACCTTCCATATGATTAAGACCATTTTTAATGGCGCAATTTTTGATTTCACTATAAGTTGCTTTAATGGGATCTAAGTTTAAATGCTCAATAAAAAGTTCTTGATAAGTAATTTTATGTGCAGGTTTGGTTTGTATTAAAAATTGCAAAAATTCATCCATCTCTTGCATTAACTTATGATGATCAAAACCTAAACGATACCATTCTAAAATAGTAAATTCTGGATTATGTTGTTTGCCATATCCTTCGTATCTAAAGGCTTTACAAATTTGGTAAATAGATGGTGCGCCAGCTGCCAATAATCTTTTCATGGCAAATTCAGGAGATGTTTGCAGATATAAAGTTTCATCAATGCCGGGCAATTTATAGCTTGAACTAAAGCTTAATATATTTTGATCTGGAATTGTGCTATGACAAAGTAATGGTGTTTCAACCTCTAGTACTTCTTTTTCCGCAAAAAACTGACGAATTCTCGCCAAAAGTTTTGCCCTTAATTTTAAATTGTCAATTGTTGCTGTTGGTCTCCACATGATTTTTTTATTTTCTATTTGCGATATTTATGCGCAGAACTCTACTCTTAAACAATTAGCTTGTCCATGCTTCAGAGTAAAGGCGTCAGTATAAAGCACGGTATTATATTTGCAAAATCGAGTTTAGTATAATTTCCAAATCAATTGCTTGCTTTAGTGGCAATATTACATTGATGTAATATGATCTATGTGTAATAATCGGAGGATCTTGTTGTGTGGGAGGTGGAATATACGAATGAATTTGAGGCTTGGTGGAATATCTTAAGCGAAGAAGAACAGATATATGTGGCTGCTAGCGTTGGATTATTAGAAGAGCTTGGGCCAAAACTCGGTTTCCCTTATTCTTCCAAGATAAGAGACTCCAAATATGAACACATGCGAGAACTTAGAATACAACATGGTGGTGCACCATATAGAGTGTTATACGCATTCGATCCGAGAAGATACGCGATACTTTTAATTGGTGGTAATAAAAAGGGCGACGAAAGATGGTATAAAAAATTTGTGCCAATTGCAGATAAATTATATCAGCAACATTTGATAGAGTTAAAAAAGTAGAGAATTATTATGGTAAAAAAATTCGAACAATTACGTAAAAAAATGAGCCCGACGGCACGAAGAAGTGCAACAGAAAAAACTAAGCGGCTTTTAAGCGAGATGCCACTCCAAGAACTGCGACAAGCACTGCGCATGAGCCAACAAAAATTGGCAGAACAACTTCACACCAAGCAAGCAAATATTTCCAGGATTGAACGCAGAACTGACATGTATATTTCGACCCTGAGAAACTATATAGAAGCTATGGGGGGGGAATTAGACATCGTGGCAAAATTTCCAGAAGGAATTATAAGAATTAATCAGTTCCAGAGCATCTAAAGCAATATCATATGTTGCTGTTAGTTGCTACATAATTTAATCTAATAGGTATGACTAAAATCGATTTTTACTTATTGCCTTACGAAGCACAAGAAGAATACAACAAATACATTTGTTATTTGATAGAAAAGATTTATCACAAAGAGCTCAAAGTACTAGTTAATTGTATTGATCAAGATCATTTGGCTGCTCTAGATAAAAGGCTTTGGACATTTCGAGATATATCTTTTATTCCTCACGTTAGAATTGGTGTTGATATTGAAAGCAATGAGAAGATTCAGCTTGGATGTCTTAAAAATGATTTACAAGGTTTTGATGTATTGATTAATTGCACGCAAACAATGCCTTCTCGGCCCGAATATTATGCAAGAATTCTAGAGATTATTCCTAACGATGAAAAGGCGAAAGCTAAAGGCCGGAAGCTATATAAAGATTATCAGGTACTTGGTGGTGAACTAAGTGTGCATAAGATATAAATTATATGTGCAAAACAGTAGGTGTTAATTGCCATTCATCATCGCTTTCACGTAAGCGATCCAGCAGTTTGTTTTCTTCTTCGCTGGGGCTATAACCTTCTATTAGCCAACCATGTTGTTCGCCTTTGATCCATGTCATGCGTTTCATGATTTTGCTGCCGTCCAGGATTTTGAGATATGGCCACCCGCGCCCTAGAGCCATGCGAATTATTTCTTCAATGGTGTCCAATGCTTGTTGCAAAATTGTGCCGGCCTCTGGTAAGAAAGCATCATCGCCGTCACCTTCATCACCATCGTCGCCGTCAGGATCTTTACCGGCTAAAATTTTGGCAATAAATTTTTGATTGCCAGAATGAAACAATTTATCTCCTGGTGATATGGCTATGAGATTATCATAATCAAAAATTTGCCAGCCTGTAGCAGCTTTTTTTTTAATTAAATTTTGTTCTGAAATATAGCCAGCATTAGGGCTTATAAGTCGAACGTAAGGATACATGTTGCGAAGATACTCTAATTCTTGCTCTGTTATTTCGCGGAAAGGATCGACGTCTTTTAAATTGATCCCAGCTGCGGTTAACTGTTGCATCCAGAGTGTATCTATTTTTATATCTTGATCGTTATTCATAGAAGCATGTTATCATTAATTTTTTAGAAGATAAATTGCTGGTATAATGCTACAGCAATTCTAATTTTGATAGATTGCCACTTGACTTGACCGAGCAAGTTTATGGAGGTCTCCCGGTCTCGCTTTGCAAGCCGGAGTATGACTTCGAGGTAGAAAGATTGGTAATAAAGTTATAATTTTTGATGATGTTATTGATTTAATGGAAGGGATGTAGATTTATGCTTAAAAGAAAAAAATTACCTAAAACTTTAAAAGAGTTATTATCAAAAGAAGAATGGTGGGTAGTTGAAGAGAAATTTGATGTTAATAAAATTAACTTTTACGAAACCATCTTTAGTATAGGTAATGGTTATATAGGGTCGCGTGGATCATTAGAGGCAACGCATACAGCGGCATTCCCCCAAACTTTCATTAATGGGATTTTTGATCATAACGATTCAAGTATTTCTCATATGGTTAATATGCCAGACTGGATTCCTTTAGAGATTATTGCATGTGGTGAAAGGCTTTGTATTCAAAATAGTAAATTACTTGATTACTACCGTATTTTAGACATGCATCAAGGATTGCTTTATCGCTTCACCAGGTTTAAGGATCCTTACGGTCGCATTACTAGGTTAGAAACTATTCGTTATATTAGTTTCGCTGAACCTCATTTGTGTGAAATCAAAGCCATAATAACGCCTGAAAATTACTCGGGTGAAATGATTATTAGAAGCAGTGTTGAAGCGCAAACTTTTAATTTGGATCGTATTCCAGCTTACGATGACAAAGCATCTTTTGATCCAGAGGTGAAGTGGCACAAATGGGCTAAAAGTAAACATTTAAAACAGGTGGTTTCTAAGCCTATAGGCAAAGATTTGGTGTATTTAGAGATGAAGACCATAGATCGTCCGCACGTGATTGGTTATGGGCTTGGTTTAAAGATCGTATCGGAAGTAGCGCAGGTAAGACCAATTAACGATTATCAGCATATTTCCCACTCTACTAGATTAAGAGCGAGACAGGGTAAGCCAATTCACATAGAAAAGATGCTGAGTGTTTATACTTCTCGTGAAATTTCAGCAGAAAACATCGAATCGGCATGTCAAAAAACCCTGGAAAGTAACATGGCTAGAGATTTTTCTGATAGATTTGCGGCTCATCAAGAAGTGTGGCGGAAAAAATGGAACCTCTCAGATTGCAAAATAACAGGAGACGAGAATGCCACCAAAGCAGTTAGATTTTCCATGTATCACTTGTTAATTGCGGCTAACGAATACGATCCAAAGGTCAATGTGGGTGCGAAAAGCATGTCTGGCGAAGGTTATAAAGGTCATATTTTTTGGGATACCGAAATATTTACGCTGCCCTTTTATATATATACCCAACCTGAAACGGCAAAGAGTTTGGTAATGTATCGTTATCATACTTTACAGGGAGCGCGTAAAAATGCCGCTGCTACTGGTTATAAAGGCGCACGTTATCCTTGGGAATCCGCAGATACCGGCATGGAAGAGACTCCAACATGGTCTTCAGATGGCAAAAATCGTATTTGGCCCGGTGAAGAAGAAATTCACATAACAGCTGATGTGGTTAAAGGTTTGTATACCTATTTTAACGCGACAGGAGATAACGATTTCATGTTGAAATACGGTGCAGAAATTATCATGGAAACTGCGCGATTTTGGGAAAGTCGTCTCGAATACAATGCCGAAGAAGATCGTTATGAGTTAAGTAGCGTTATCGGTCCTGATGAATACCATGAGCATATTAATAACAATACATTTACCAATTGGATGGCCAGGTGGAATTTGTCAAAAGCAGTAGAACTATATCACTGGTTGCATGGCCAACATCCCGAAGAGTTGGATAAACTTGTCGCAAAAATTGGTTTGCAAGAATCTGAAGTAAATAATTGGCATGAAATGTCACATAAAGTTTATGTGCTATTTGATCCGCATACCAAGTTGTTTGAAGAATTCGAGGGATTTTTTAAATTACATGAAGTGCCAATAACTAAATGGGATGAAAATGGTATGCCCGTCTATCCGCAAGGATTCAATGACTTTAATACTGGTGGCACCATGTTGGTTAAACAGGCTGATGTTTTGGCTTTGCTTTATGTGTTATCAGATGAATTTGATATGGAGACAAAGAGAGTAAATTATGACTTTTATGAGCCGAAAACCATGCATGCTTCATCGCTCAGCACATCAATACATGCCATCATGTCTATTGAAACACGCAACAGCGAGCAGGCATTAAAGTATTTCAATCGCACTGCTTATCTTGATTTGCATGATCATAAGAATAACACAGAAAGTGGGGTGCATATCGCTGCAGCTGGAGGCACTTGGCAGGCTGTAGTTTGTGGTTTTGGTGGTATGCGGGCTATTAATCATCAGCTTCACTTCAATCCCTGGTTGCCAAATAATTGGCAAAAGATTCAGTTTAAGATCCAATGGCATGGGGATCCAATTGAGGTTACTATTAACCATAACGTAATAGATTTCTTATGGGAAACTCAGAAATCTGAAGATATGCAAATTTTGGTTATGGATAAGCAATTTGTACTGAGGCCAAATGAAATCGTTAGCATAAAATACAAAGAGGAATTGGCTGAAATTGAATTGACATAATTCGGGGTGCTACCTACAATGCGCCTTTTTGTCTGGAGCTAATAATGACATTTAAAGGTGTAATATTTGACTTAGATGGGGTGATAGTTGATAGTGTTCCTTTGCATTTTGAGGCTTGGAAAAGATTATTTCAAGATGACTTAGGTATCCACTTTGACTTAAAGGTTTATGAGGATATGGTTGATGGCAAGCCAAGATTAGATGCTATTCGCGATATGATGCCAAATATGACTGAAGAGGAGGTGGTGGCTGCCGGAGATAAAAAGCAGGGATATTATTTAGAATACTTAGCGCAAGGTAAATTAAAAAAATTTGATGCTGCTATTAGCCTAATAAAAGAGTTGCTTGCGAATAACATTAAACTTGCTGCTGCATCTAGTAGTAAAAATACCAGAAGAATTTTAGAGAAGATTGGCATCATTGGTGATTTTACTGCAATAGTTACAGGTAATGACATAATTCATGGCAAACCAGATCCAGAAATATTTTTAAAAGCAGCCGATGGTATGGGCTTGGATGTGTCCGAATGTGTTGTTTTTGAGGATTCTATTGCGGGAGTTGAGGCTGCGAAAAACGGTGGTTTTTTGTGTGTGGGTATTGATCGACACAATAAACCAGAGAATTATCAGCAAGCAGATCTTGTTGTAAAGGATCTAACTAAAGTTGATTTTGCTTTATTAAAAAACTTATTTAATGAAAGATAATTTTATAGAAATAAAAGGCTTATCTAAACACTTTGGTGACGAACAGATTCTTCACAACATAAATTTATCTATTAAAAATGGTGAATTTATAACATTACTTGGGCCAAGCGGTTGCGGCAAAACAACTTTGCTTAAAATTCTATCTGGTTTTGAGGAGCCTAATTTAGGTGATGTTTATCTTAACGGTCAAACTATAACAAATATTCCTCCTGAAGATCGTCAGGTAAATATGGTTTTTCAAAACTACGCTCTTTTTCCTCATATGAATGTTTTTGAGAATGTAGCCTTCGGATTGCGCTGTCAAAAAATCAGTAAAAGTAAAATAGAAGACAAAGTAAATAGAGTTTTATCCATAGTAAAATTGGATAAATTAAAATGGCGTAAACCAAATCAATTAAGCGGTGGGCAGCAACAGCGTGTTGCTATTGCAAGAGCTGTAGTTAATGAGCCTTTGGTGCTATTGCTTGATGAACCGTTAAGCGCTCTTGATTATCATTTGCGCAAAAACATGCAGATGGAGCTAAAACAGTTGCAAAGAAAGCTTGGAATAACCTTTGTTTTTGTGACGCATGATCAAGAGGAGGCACTATCAATGTCGGATCGTATTGCAGTTATGCATGAAGGCTGTATTGAACAATTAGGGACTCCAAGGGAGATCTATGAGGAGCCATGCAGTTTACAGGTCGCTCAGTTTATAGGGCAGGCTAATATCTTTGATAGCAAAGTTCTTGAAGATGGCGAGCGAATATCTTTTGAGATAGAAAATAAAACATTTACAGTAACCAATAAAAAACAGCTAACCGCAGGGCAGAATATACATATTGTTGTGCGTCCTGAAGATATCGCTGTTTGGTCTTTGCAAGAGATGCAAAATACGGAGAAAACTGAGGCTTTACCTGGTGTGGTTGAGCAAGTAGTATACAAAGGCTCAACAGTGGATCTAGTGGTTCGCCTAGCTAGTGGCAAGAAGATTTTTGCCACAGAATTTTTCAATGAGGATGATGCTAAGTTGGAATATGATATTAACGAAAAAGTTTGGGTAAATTGGATCCCAGACTGGGAAGTAATTTTGGTGCAAATATGAAAAAAATTAATCAAATAGTCTTACTCTCAGCAATAACCGCTTTCTTCCCTATGCTTGCATCGGCCGCTAGTTTTCAATCGTTAGAACAAAGTGCAGCGAGGCTTGGTGCTGGCGATGCGGGGACAGCTACTAATACCAGTGATGCAGCTATCGAGTATTTTAACCCGGCCGGCATGAGCTTTGTTGGGCGCAAAGTTGTATCTGTGTCTGGAATTGGTGTTTTAGCTAATATCAGGATGCATGATGCTCAGGGTACTGACTATATGACGAACCCGGTGTCGGGGGATGGTAAAGGTCCTCATACTGCTGGTGTTGTTCCAGGGCTACACTACGTACAGCCAATAAATAATAAATGGGCATTTGGTGCAGGCATTAATGTTCCTTACGGCTTAGAGACCATCTATCCAGGCGATTCAATGGCGCGTTACTTTGCTACTAAATCTAAAATTGCAACCATTAATTTTGGGTTAAGTTTTAGTTATAAGATTACGAAGAAATTATCTGCAGGTATAGGGATTGATCCACAATATATGAGCGCAGAGCTTGATCAAATGTATGATAACAAAGGTGGCACACCGGATAGAGATGTCTATATAAAAAATAAAGGTAAAGATTGGGGGGTTGGGTTTAATGCTGGATTGTTTTATATAATTAACCCGACTACTAGGGTAGGTTTATCTTATCGCTCTAGAGTGAAACATAATTTAAAAGGCTATAGTGATGTAGATGCTCAAATTGCAGTTGCTGGATTAACTAATTGTGGTGTATCCAGTGACGTTACTATGCCGGCTAGTACAACGTTGAGTTTGGCCCATGAAGCTACACAAAATTGGTTGCTTGAAGCGGATGCACAATATACGCAGTGGAATGTTCTGAAAAAATTAACACTTAATTTTACTGACCCACAACATAAGCCGCATAATTCGTCTGTCCAATTGAATTATCACAATAGTTGGCGTTTTTCAGTTGGTGAAGAGTATAAGTTAAATAATAAATGGACTTTAAGAAATGGTTTTACTTTTGATGAAACCCCAACCGACGCAACCTATAAAACTGCTAGAATTCCTGATTCTAATCGTTATTGGATAACTTTCGGCGCAAGATACAATGCTACAAAAAATTTGTCTTTTGATGCGGGATATGCTTTTATCTTGTTTAATCATTCACATATCAACTTAGTATTGGATGGAATGAGTAATGCCACATTACAAGCTGGCTACAAGGCTTATGCCCAACTATTTGGACTACAGGTAAACTACAATGTTTAAAAGAATTTTTAGTACTTTGGTTTTTATTCTCATTGCCAGCAATGTACAATTAGCACTGGCAGCGCTACCAAAAAACTTTACGCAAATCTATTTTTTTGGTGATAGTTTAAGTGATATGGGTAATTATCGAGGCGCTGATCCAGATGTTAATACACATGTGGATTATCCTGATGATGGCGAAGGACAGACAGCGCCTGTAACAAATTGGATTGATAATCCTAATAATACTTATACACCTACTGAAACTTGGGCAGAGTTTCTCGCGCAAAAATATCATATCCAACAAGGATCTGTAGTTTATTCTCTTAATGCGATTCCCTCAAGATTGGGCGGTAATGATTGGGCTGTATCTGGCAATACAACGTTGCAAACTTACTCACAAGTGCAAGATTTTGAAAAAAGGTTAACTACAAATAATCAATATCCAGATCCTGATAAAACTTTATACGTTGTTTGGACAGGACCAAACGATTTATTAGCACTCGCAAATTATGCTGATCCAGCGAAGGTTGCCCCTATCGTTGTTAGAAATGGCATGGAGAATATCTATTCCACTATCGAAACATTACATAATGACCCTCATAGTAAAGCTAAGTATATTTTGATGTTAGGTATGCCTGATATTTCTTTAACTCCGCTTTTTAGCAACCCCAATCATATTGAATCAGAGTACAAAAATAAGGATGCTTTTCATGAGGTTTGTACTGATTGGAATGAGCTGCTCTTTAGCCAAACTGATCCTTATTCCTTACCGATTAATCCTCCGGTTTATGAGTTAAAAGAACATTACCCAGATTTGCAGATATATACATATGATGTTAATCCTATCTTAAAGAGCCTCATTGCTGATCCGGCAAAATATGGCTTTCAGTCGAGCTTTGATTTGCCATCGGGTAGTGAAGCTGTATGTGATAGCGATAGCTGTAAAAATAATCAGCTTGAATGGTACTTTGCTCGTTATTACCCAATTTATGGTAAGACCTTCGACGACCCGAACAAATTTATATTTTATAACGCCATTCATCCAACAACTCATACGCATGAGATTTTGGCTGATAATGTTTATAAGGATGCAGCACTATTTTCTTTGCAGGGTAAGAAAGCTTAAGATGATTCGCCACATATTAGTTGTATATTAAGCTTTGCTATTGCTATACTGCTTATCAACAGGATCACGCATTCGCGTCATAAAAGGGACGGAGTTATTCGTTTCGATATCTCAATTTAAATGTTTTCGAATAACAGTTGTTAGTATTATTTATAATTATATGTTGAGGTAAATATGTCAAAAGAAAAACAGCAAGGTTTCGGTGGTCGTACAACAACATATCGCCATAGAGATGGAGGTTTTAATAAAGGACAAGATTTTGATGGCGCTATGCTTGGCAGAGCTTCTGAGAAGCCATCTGCAGAAAGAGGTGATGACTGGTTGCGTGACCGAGCAAGAGATTCAAGAGTTCAGGCGGGACCTTTAGGAACTAGGTATTCTGGTGTGCTTCCGCAGACAAAATTAAGACGTGATAATCTACGCAGAGACTCGCTCGACCCAAAAACAATCTCGAGAGGCCAAGGTGTTTATTCAAGTGGATGGGAAACAGCTGATACGAGCGAAGCTCTTCAATTTCTTGATGGTGGTAAAGGGTTGAAGGGTGATCAATCTACACTTAGAGCATCAGATTTTGTAACAATACCCGGCCTGTCTGATACTACTTCAGAAACAGACGGGCGAACGCTTGGTACAACTGAAGCTCTTGAATACCTATGGCAAGATATGCCTTGGTTACTCGAAGGTGCCAGTGCTAAACAATCTGGAGCGTACAGTGATATTGGAGGCGCGCTGGGTGATGATTCAGGTGATGACACTGAACCGAACACACTTGATGATGGATCACATGTAGGATATATAGAGGGATTTTCGTCAACTTCGGGTCGTAGTGGCATTAGTCAAATAGTGCCTTCTGAAGGTATGAGCTTTGATTCTATAGCTAGGACGCTTGGTTTTGATTTAATAGCTGAAAGTTCAATAACTGGTGATGGTTTGGGAGGGGTGAGGGTTGTAATGCCTTTTCCTGTTGAGAGCACTCAGGTTGATGTCGGTAGCGGTGTAGAATCAGAGTATGATGCAGGACTTCGTCGAAGAGCTGCATTAGTGGGCGGTATGGCTGAATATAACCCAAAAACTCAATTAAGATTCTCGTTCTCTGATATGGGTAGACAAGAACGTGGTAACGGGGTAGAGGATGTTAATAGTTATAGAAAAGCTGCTGTTGATGCCGAGACATCGCGAAAAGAGCGTATAAAACGCTTGATGTCTATGGTCACTAATAAGGGGAACTATGAAGCGACTAAGCGAGCGGCATATGATCCTTCTATTTCGGATTTTTCTATAAGTAATAAAGTGCCCGCTGGAAAGTTAGTGCCTTTGGGTGAAACTAGCGAATACGATGTATTGTCGTTAACGGATACTGCCGAGCTGAATCCGTAGTAGAAATTGTGCCAAATTATGGAGGTCACCCGGAGCTTGCTACGCAAGCCCGGGGGATGACGGTGCTGATAATTGGCAATGTGATTTATTGGGTAAACGCTAGGGATATCAATGATACCTTCTTCTGCTGCGGAGTCTACCAAACCATTTTTCCAATTCGACCAACAAAAATATGGTTATGCCGCCTGTGATAATTTGTAGCCAATGTAATAGACTAATTGGTCTGCTGCCAAAAAAATCTTCCATCCCGGGCATATAAGTGTAAATGAATTGCAAAACCATTACGAGACCAATTGCGATCCACACTGCTTTTGACCCAAAAATAGTTTTGATATTTAAGGCTGATTCTTGAATTCTACGACAATTGATCAAATAAAAAACCTCTCCCATTACTAGCATATTCACTACTACAGTTCGTGCTACTTTTAAATTAACTCCATGATCTCTTTCATAGAAAAATAACAAAAAGACTGCAGCAACTAATAGGAATGATACGAAGACGATTCGCCACATCAAAAGCTTTGATAAAATTGGTTCGCGTGGATCTCTTGGTTTACGCAACATTACATCATCTTCAGCATCTTCAAAACCAAGCGCTAAGGCTAGTGTGATCGCAGTGACCGTATTAACCCAGAGAATCTGTACTGGCGTGATAGGTAATACGCCTCCGATTAGAATTGCCATAACTACAGCCATACCCTCCGCTGCATTAGTTGGCAAAATATAAAGAATAGCTTTTTTGATATTGTCATAAACCATGCGTCCAGCTTCAATTGCATGCCGGATAGATACAAAGTTATCGTCTGCTAAGACCATCTCCGCTACCTCTTTGGCAGCCTCTGTACCACTTTGTCCCATAGCAACACCTATCTCGGCTTGTTTTAAGGCTGGAGCATCATTCACCCCGTCTCCTGTCATAGCAACCACTTCGCCATTTCTTTGGAGAGCGCGTACTAAGCGGAGTTTATGCATGGGAGATGTGCGAGCATAAACATCAACATCCTTTATCTTATCCTGGAGCTCCTCTGAACTTAGTTCATCTAAATCAGCACCGATTAATACTCCTGTAGAACTATTTACTCCGACCTGTTCTGCTATAGACTTAGCTGTAGCAGCATGGTCTCCAGTTATCATTTTGACTGTGATGCCGGCTGTTCTGCAGTCGCCCACAGCTTGTATTGCCTCTTTGCGCGGCGGATCCATGATCCCACACAATCCTAAGAATGATAAGTTGCTGTTTTCAAGATCTGAAAAGTTAAGATCAGTATGCTCCTGAGATGTTTTACGCATTGCAAACGCTACCACCCTTTGTCCTTGCTCAGCTAGCTCTGCGACACGTTCATGCCAATGATCTTTGTCTATGTGACACATATCCATTATTT
This sequence comes from Gammaproteobacteria bacterium, assembly GCA_016936855.1. Taxonomy (GTDB): domain Bacteria; phylum Pseudomonadota; class Gammaproteobacteria; order UBA9339; family UBA9339; genus JAFGXA01. Next base: position 17,195 of record JAFGXA010000019.1, read on the forward strand.
TTTCTGGTGCGCCTTTTACAAAAATATAGCCATTTCCATCGTGATCATGGTGTAGAGTTGCCATAAATTTATGTTCTGATTGAAATGGTATAATGTCGGTTTTTGGGCATTTGCGTCTCTCTAATGCTATATCAAAATTTGCTTTCATAGCCAAAGCTAACAAAGCTCCGTCCGTGGGATTGCCGTGCAACTTCCATCCATCTTGATGCTCATTAAGTTCGGCATCGTTACATAGTAAACCGACATGAATTAGAGCTAATAAATCTCTGTGTTCTTTGGCATTAATGATTTCGTCGTTTTCTAGAATTTCACCATTAGGTAGATAGCCTGCGCCAGTGACATTATAGTCATGCTGGGGTAGTGTTATGTTACAGACTGCTAGTTCATTGCGAGTTAAAGTACCAGTTTTATCACTACAGATTGTGGAAACGGCTCCCATTGTTTCTACAGCTGGCAAGCGTCTGATGATGGCGTTATGTTTTGCCATTTTAGTTACACCTATTGCCAAGGTGATAGTGATGATGGCTGGCAGTCCTTCCGGAATGGCTGCTACTGCGATACCAACTGCTGCCATAAACATTTCTTCAAGACCGCGCCCCCAAACATAGACACCGATGGCAAATACCAGTGCAGATAAAGCTACGATAATAAAGGTTAACCAACGACTAAATTTGGACATCTGTCGCAAAAGTGGGGTTACCATTTTTTGCACACTTTGCAACATCGAACTTACTTTACCTATTTCAGTTTGCATGCCAGTTGCCACAACTATGCCACTACCAACACCATATGTTACAGTGGTGCCACTGAAGGCCATTGAGGTCCTGTCACCTAAAGCGCTATTTATAGATACGTTATCTGTATTTTTAGTTACAGCCTTAGATTCTCCAGTTAAAATGGCTTCTTGAATTTGCAAACTGTTACTCTCTAGTATTCTGAGATCGGCAGGCACTTTATCTCCAGCTCGCAATAGTACTATATCTCCAGGCACCAACTCTTCAGCGTTAATCGTATGGCGCTTCCCACCTCTTATCACGCTTGCCATGTGCGAAAGCATGTTATGGATGGCTTCTAAGGCTTTTTCAGCCTTACCTTCTTGTACCATTCCGACTAATGCATTTAAAAATACCACAGCAAAAATAACTGATGAATCTACGATATGTTGCAGGCTCAATGAGATCACGGCAGAAATTAATAAAATATAGATCAAAATATTGTGGAACTGACTTAAGAACATGATAAGCGAGCTGCGTTTTTTTGTTGCTTGTAACTGATTGAGTCCATAGCGGTCTCTGCGTTCTAAAACGTCTTGCTCAGTTAAGCCATGCTTGCTGCTTGCCAATATAGATAAAGAGTGTTCAATTGTTGTTGCATGCCATGTTTGTTGTGATATATCTTGCATAACCGAAGTTCCATAGTAAACTTAAAATTCAATCTTATACTGAAAACAGATACGGGAGTAAAGCCTTTATGAGTAAATGCCCATGTGGATCGGGTCTTGGTTATGACAAATGCTGTGAGGTATTTATTGCGGGTAAAAAAAATCCGGAGACACCAGAACAATTGATGCGCTCTCGTTATTCGGCTTTTGTAAAGAAGGATCTTTCTTACATTAAAAAGACTCTTACGGGTCCTGCTGCGAAGGAGTTCGCTGCGGATGATAATAATGATTGGATTAATCAAATAACTTGGGATAATTTGCAAATACTAAATACGAAATTCTCTAATGAAAATCCAAATGTTGGCTATGTTGAATTCTTAATTAGCTTTACACTTAGTAATGGTCGTAAGAAGGTTATGCACGAAATAAGTGAGTTTAGAAAAAAAGATGGGCATTGGTTGTATTTTGACGGTGTCTATCCAAAAACTGGACGTAATGATCCTTGCCCATGTGGCAGCAATAAAAAACACAAAAAATGCTGTGGGAAATAGTATGCAGAAACTGATTGATTTAACACAAAATTTAGATGAAAAAACCGTATTGTTTCCAGGTGATTCAATATTTAAGCGCACATGTACTAATAATCTTGCTGATGGTGATGATTATACTCAGCATGACATTGATTTTAGTTGTCATTCTGGAACCCACATTGATTTTCCCGCGCATATTGTTTCGGATGGGAAAACGAGCAGTGATTATGATATAAATGATCTCGCCGGCAATGCTGTTATCATAGAAATTTCACCTGATAAATCAAAAATTACTCCAGAAAATATAATTAATGAAAACATTAATCCCGGAGATTTTGTATTATTCAAAACGAGAAATTCCGAACTAATTAAAAATCATGTATTAGATACAGAATTTGTTTATCTTACAAGAGAAGCTGCTGAATTGTTGGTGGAGCGAAAGGTGGCTTTGGTGGGAATCGATTATTTGAGTGTAGATAAGATTGAAGATTCCGCTCTTACAACACATCACATCTTACTGCCTAATAATGTTTTAATATTAGAAGGGATTAATTTGTATAACATAACAGGTGGGGCTTATGATATATTTATTGCCCCAATTAAGATACCAAATATGGATGGTTTACCGGTTAGAGTGTTTGCTATGAGGAAAGAATGATGAGGATTACAAAGCAATATAACGATCTTTATTTACTATTAGCTACTTTGTTTGTTTGGACAATATACGCTGCTTTTTACGATTTTTTTCAAAATGTGCATTATGCGTCTGTTATTCCAGGTTATATGTCATTAGTTGGCGAGGCTGGGTTAGACTTTGTGGCGGCTGGATTTGCATTTGTAATTTGCAAGAAAACCGAAGTAAATAAGACATTTTTTATGTTGTTATGTGTTTCCTTGTTGGCTGCCACCTTGTCAGATTTTATTTATAACGAAGTGTTAAACATTCATCGAATAACAGCTTTTGGTATTGCTACAGACTCTCTTTGGGATGTTCCCTTTGCTATCTTTTTGACTTTGCAAGCTTTGGCATGGGGCGTGCTTTTTTTTCAAAATAGCAAAATAATGGCAAAAAAGTTTTCTGTGTATATTCCATATCTCATTGTAGGCGTTACAATATTTTGCATATTTACCTATGGGATAAACTGGAAAATTAATCAGCTTTCAACGCTTGGATGGTACGAGAACATAGATACCATGATGGAGGCCCTCGGGTTTATCTTTGCTTCTTTTTGTTTAATTCAGTCTAGAGAAAACGGTATAAAATATTTAGCTACGGGTTATTTGTTAGTAATATCGTCAGATTTTATCATTCGCTATAGCGTAGTTACAGCATCATTACAACCAGGGAATCCAATGGAAACCACATGGACTCTTGGATTGTTAATCATGATTCTTGGCTTGTTTGCCTCACAAAGGATAGACTTAAAAAAAAACTACTAAATAAGCCTAATAGTTTAATCACCAAAATTTCAATAATTTTATTTGTGATCTGTCTAACAACGTTTGCTTCTGTGATTGCGACATCCTATTTGCTTGCTGTAATTGAGCATAAAAAGTTTTTTATATCGATAAGTGATGCTATTTTTTTATTGATAGCTTATGTTATTTTTTCTGCTGTACTGAGTAGCGCAATTGCATCGAAGGTGCATCGTTATCTTACTCATTTTCGTGAATTAATAAGAACCTTCTATGCTGATGATATTATTATTCCTAAAAAGCAAGATTTTGAAGTCGATGAATTGGGTGAGCTTGAGACCTTTTTAATTCAATCTCTAAATACCAAGCTTGAAAAAACTAAAATGGATCTTGAGTTTTCTCAAACAGCAATTCAAGTGGCTCACGATATTAGATCTCCACTGGCCGCTCTTAACACTGTACTTAAAAATGTATTAATGCTTCCAGAGCCACAGCGACTTTTAATTCGAAATGCTACGAGAAGAATCAATGATATTACCAACAATATGTTAAGACAATATCGAGTTAAAAATCGAAAAGCCGAATCAATGAATACACAAGAAGAGGCCGCGCTCATTTCAAGTCTCTTGGATGAGATTATTTCAGAGAAGAGAATCCAATTTTCTGATCGTCATATTGGTATTGAACTTGAAATAGACAACGCAGTTTATGCTACTTTTGTAAGATTGGATCCAATTTGTTTTAAGCGCATTATATCTAATTTGGTTAACAACGCGGTTGAAGCTATAAGTAATAAAGGATGGATTCATGTGAAAATGCACTTGCATCAATCGTTTGTGGTTATAAAAATAATTGATGATGGCAAAGGGATTTCTGCTGAACTATTGCCAAAAATTAAGCAAGGTGGCGTGAGTTTAGGAAAAAAGGATGGTTCGGGAATAGGTATAGCGAGTGCAATTAAATATATAAAAGAATGGGGCGGAGATTACGATATAGAGTCTGAAAAGGGCAAGGGAACATGTTTTATTATATATTTGCCGTCAACCAAGGAGCCTGTTTGGTTTCAGCATGATATAAATTTAAGTAAAGATATGACTGTTGTTATTTTGGATGATGATGCGTCTATTCATAATATTTGGACATCGCGATTTCAAGGGTTTCTGAAGAGTGATGTTATAAAAATAGAGCATTTTTACGAGGAATTTAATTTTGTTGAATATTGTAAAAAGCATAGCAAGTTTAATCATTTGTTTTTAGTGGATTATGAGCTCATTGGGCATAAGTCTAGTGGCTTAAATCTTATTAAGAAGTTGGATTTGGCTGGAAACTCTATTTTGGTGACCAGCCGTTATGAGGAGCGCACTGTTAGGCAAGATGTTTTAAATTGCGGAATTCGTATTATTCCTAAAAATATGGCGCCATATATTCCTATTGTGTTGCATGAAAAACGTATTGATTTGGTTTTAATAGACGATTCTAAAGAATTAGCCGATGCCTGGAAGCTAATGGCTAAGCTCAAAAATAAACGCATTTTAACTTTTAATAGCTCGGGGGCTTTTAAGGATGCTATTGATAGTATAAATAAAGATGCTTTAATCTATATAGACTTTGATTTGAAAGAGGATAGATCTGGGGACGTTATAGCCAAGGAAATATACGAACAGGGTTTTAGGGATATATATTTAGCAACGGGTTACGATGTTTTCGGAGTGCCGAAGTCACCATGGATCAAGAGTGTTGTTGGTAAAGATTTCCCGGTTGAGTAGTGTTTATAATAATTACCCACCCAGTCAAGCCTGGTTATGACTTTGAGGTAAAAAGATTGGTGCTAACATTAACTTTTTTAAAAAAGTGTTTGACAAAACCTAAAACTAGTGTATTATTCAACTAGTACACTATAACTTGATATAGTAATGATAAAAATTAAACAGATTTCTTTCTCATATAGGAGCCGCCAAAAGCTGTTAGACCACTTGGACCTGAACTTGGAATCAGGTTCGGTCTACGGCTTACTTGGCAAAAATGGTGTTGGTAAAACTACCCTCTTAAAACTTATTGCAGGTCTTCTTTATCCCTTAGCTGGTGAATGTTCAGTATTAGAGCAACACCCTGTAAAGCGGCATCCGTCATTTTTGCAGGAGCTTTTTTTTATTCCAGAAGAATTTTATTTACCTCATATTAGTATCGAAAAGTATAAGAAATTTTATGCGCCGTTTTATAAGCGTTTTGATTATAGTCTTTTTAAGACGATGTTGGACGAATTTGATTTAGATCCAAAGGCAGATTTGCATACTTTGTCTTATGGTCAAAAAAAGAAGTTTTTATTAGCTTATGGTTTGGCCAGTAATACTAAGCTTTTGTTGCTGGATGAACCAAGTAATGGCTTGGATATTCCCAGTAAGATGCAATTTCAAAGATTAATAGCAGCGCAACTTACAGAAGAGCGTACTATCATAATTTCTACTCATCAGGTGCGAGATTTAGAAAATCTTATTGATAATATTGTGATATTGGATGATGGAGAAATTGCATTTAATCAATCTATGCATATAATTGGGCAAAAGCTTAGCTTTAAGCGCTACCATTTGGGGGATATTGCACCAGGAGAATCAATTTATCGCAGTAAATCTCCAGGCGGAAATATAGTAATTAGTAAAAATCTTGATCGGGAAGATAGTAGAATTGACTTGGAAGCTTTGTTTAATGCGGTTATTGACAATAGAAGTGATATGGTTGCCGCTTTCGAGGAGTAAATTTTTATGAGTTTTAGCGTTAAGAGGTTGACAAAATTAATTGGTAACGAAGTTGTTGGAAAAGGTCATGCCATATTCATTTATACAATTACCGCAGCTATTATTTTGTTGCTAATTGATCTTTTTAATAATACCGCACTTGAACATAATTTTCACACAGGAACTTTTTCGTTATTGTTATTCGTTGGTGGGTTTTGGATAAGTAGTATCGCTTTTACTTGTTTGCATAGCAAAGAACAAAGTATCTTTTATCTTACAATTCCCTGTTCTAATTTGGAAAAGCTTTTAAGTAAATTGCTATTAACCAGTATTATTTATGTGGTTGCATTATCAGCTTTTTATTACATCATTTCATTGTTGGCTGCCTTTGAAAACATGTTGGTGTTTCATATTTCACAAGTTTTGTTTAATCCGTTTGATCCAGATGTATTGCGCACAATTGTGTATTATTTAGTTCTGCAATCTACTTTTATTTTAGGGTCCATCTATTTCAAACGTTCCCCTGCTACTAAAACCATTTTGACATTGGCAGTTTTAGTTTTATTTTTTATTGTTTTTGGATTTATTGTCTTAAATTTGACAACGAAATCAAGCATGCTTCCTCCAATTATGGTAATTAGTGATCTGATGTCGATATTGCACAGTACTTTTTTGATTACCTTAGCCCCAGTTTGTTGGGTGCTCAGCTATCTTAAGCTTAGGGAAGCTGAGGTTAGATAATGGAATTTGATCAAACTCAGGCTATTTATTTGCAAATTGCGGATTTGATTTGTGAAAAAATTCTATTAAAACAATATGAATCAAATAGCAGAATTCCTGCAGTACGGGAGTTAGCCGTAGAAATCGCGGTAAATCCTAATACTGTCGCTCGGAGTTATTCATATTTAGAAGAGCAAGGCATTATCTATAAGCAGCGTGGTATTGGTTATTTTATAGCGGATAATGGTTATCAAAAAACCTTGATGCTAAAGAAAAATAATTTCATTAAAAATGAACTACCAAAATTAACAAAGCAATTAGAGTTATTTAATATCGATCTTAATGAATTAAGTAAATTAATGCGAGGTAAAGTATAATGAAGACTAGTAATAAGGTTTTATCTGGCATTCTTGTTGTTTTTATTGTTATTACTGTAAGTTCGGCGGTTATATTGCGTAGGCAGGTTTTAAGTGAATATAAGTGGCACTCCCCGCAAGAGATTCTTACTATTCACAAAGAATTTAGCCATCAGTTTAATAAGGTTGTTGTTGCAGTAGGTCAGCCGCAAGTGCACTTATCAATTACCAAATCAGAAAAGCCATCAGTTACCGTGAGTTCTTTTATGATGTTTAAGCCGTATTTAAAAGTCAGTAATAAAAATGGTGTGTTATCTGTTTATACCCCAGATCATATTAAACTAACCTCTTCCCTACCTATTGATATCGCTATCGCAACCGACAAAGCTATTAGCGATGTTAAGGTCATGAATTAATTTTTTGCGACTATTTTAGCGCGCATGATAAAATGGTCGCATGCACCGTATTTATGGGGTAATTTATGGAAGTTCGGTGGTTTTCCTGAACCATTTCTAAAGGCTGAGGAAGTGTTTTGTAATAGGTGGCAAAATTTAAAACACGAGCAATTGTTTCGTGAAGATCTGCGAGATTTAAACAAAGTATCTGAAGTATCGCGTTGTGAAATTTTAGCTGAAATATTACGCGTTCAAGCTGGACAGTTGGTTAATTTTTCTATTTTGGCAAAGAAAATCCAAGTGGCAAATACCACAATTCGTCGCTGGGTAGATGTTTTAGAGTTGCTTTATTATTGTTTTTTAATTAGGCCGTGGACCAAAAATATTGCTAGATCTTTATTAAAAGAGCCGAAGTGTTATTTGTGGGATTTTTCGCTTGTCGAGAACAAAGGGCAAAGATTTGAAAATTTTGTGGCACTGCATTTATTGAAAGCGGTTCACTATTGGACCGATACGGGATTAGGAAATTATAAGTTATATTATCTGCGTGATAAAGAGCAGCGAGAAGTGGATTTTTTAATAAGTAAAAATGATGAGCCCTGGATGTTGGTTGAAGCAAAATTATCTGGTAACACTCATATCAGTAAAAGTTTGTTGCATTTTCAAAAGCAACTTAACGCTAAGCATGTATTTCAGGTGGCTTTTGATTTGCCATATGTCAATAAAGATTGTTTTAAATTGAAAAAGCCAATGATTGTGCCGGCAAAAACCTTATTGTCGCAGCTTGTGTAATTGGTTAGTATAAAAACCCAAATGAATATAACGGAATTTTATTTTTTGATCCGACTAAGATATTGTCTTTAAATGGCGTGCAATGACGGAGGATGGTCCGCAAAGAAATAAATAGATGGTTGGAGTTGTCGCGCAATTACAGTTTTTAGCATTTCTAGAATTGCCTTTTCTAAAAAAGCTGCTAAAATAGAATTATGCTTTCTAGAATATTAAAAAGGCCGTTACGATATCGTAAAAGTTTTTTTCTCTTAGGCCCCAGGGGGGTTGGCAAGACCTGTTGGATTAAGCAAAATTTGCCTGATGCGATCTACCTTGATTTGTTAGATACAGAGGTATACGTAACATTACTGGCTAATCCTGGGCGGATATTAGATTTTATTCCCAAGGATTACGATGGTTGGATTGTTATTGATGAAGTGCAGAGGATACCAGAGTTACTGAATGAAGTTCATCGTTTGATTGAGCGTGATGACTACGTGTTTGTTTTGACAGGCTCGAGTGCAAGAAGCTTGCGTAAAAAAGGGGTTAATCTGTTAGCTGGTAGAGCACTGATTTACCACATGCATCCACTATTAGTTCAGGAGCTTGATGATCAATTCGATTTAGACAAGGCGCTTATGTTTGGTATGTTGCCAGCTATTATCTCAGAACCAGATCCTAGGTCATATCTTAAAGCCTATGTGTCGGCTTATTTGCGAGAAGAGGTTGTGCAAGAGGGGTTGACTCGAAATCTTGCTGTTTTTACCAGGTTTTTAGAGGCGGCTAGTTTTTCTCAAGGGCAAATATTAAACATGGCTGTGATTGCCAGAGAATGTGGTACTAGTCAAAAAAATGTTAGTAATTATTTTGATGTTTTGGATGATTTGCTTATAGGTTATCGTTTGCCAGCTTTTAATAAAAGAGCAAAAAGACAAACTGTGCAGCATCCCAAATTTTATTTTTTTGATGCAGGCGTCTATCAAGTGATTAGGCCGAAGGATTTTGCTGATGAGCAATCTAGGATTGATGGAGTGGCGTTGGAAACTATTTTTTTGCAATCTCTGCGAGCAATAAATGACTATTATGATTTGGAATATCGTTTTTATTATTGGAGAACTAAAACGGGAATGGAGGTTGATTTCATTGTTTATGGTCCTCAAGGTTTTTTTGCTTTTGAAATAAAAAAATCTAAGCGAGTCAATAGAATGGATGCCAAGGGGTTGCTTTCTTTTAAGGAAGAGTTTCATGGTGTTTCGCTGTTTCTTATTTACGGTGGTGAAAAAGAGTATTATTTTGGTGATGTTAAAGCAGTGCCGATTTCAAAAGCATTATCTGATTTACCTGCTATTTTGGGGAAGGAATTGGCTTTGTAGTTTATGAGTAGTATTAAAATTCGTGGGGCGAGAACCCATAACTTAAAAAATATCGATCTTGATTTACCTAGAGACAAGCTCGTGGTATTAACCGGTTTATCTGGTTCTGGTAAATCATCGCTGGCTTTTGATACTTTGTATGCAGAAGGGCAGCGGCGTTATGTTGAATCTTTATCTTCGTATGCTCGGCAATTTTTATCGATGATGGATAAACCGGATGTTGATTTGATTGAAGGTCTCTCGCCTGCAATCTCGATTGAACAAAAGTCCACATCGCATAATCCGCGGTCTACTGTTGGAACAGTTACCGAAATTTATGATTACTTAAGATTGCTCTATGCCAGAGTTGGTCAGCCTAGATGCCCAAAGCACGGTGTAACTTTAGAAGCACAAACAGTGAGCCAGATGGTGGATGCTATTTTAGCAATGCCAGTTGATGCTAAGTTGATGATCTTAGCGCCGGTAGTGCGGGAGCGTAAGGGGGAATTTGTACAATTATTTGATGAATTGTTACAAAAGGGTTTTATTAGAGCGAGGATTGATGGTGAATTATGTGAGCTTACGGACGCTCCAGAATTGAATTTACGCAGTAAGCATAATATCGAAGTAGTTGTTGATCGATTGAAGGTGAAAAAGGAAAACGCTCAAAGATTTGCTGAGTCTTTAGAGACGGCATTAAGTTTTGCTAATGGTTTAGTTATTGTCGCGAATTTAGATAATGAAAAAGAACTATTAATGTCGGCGAAGTTTGCATGCCCTACTTGCGGATATAGCTTAACTGAACTTGAACCTAGAATGTTTTCATTTAATAGCCCAATTGGTGCGTGTCCTAGTTGCGATGGTTTAGGTCGAAAACAGAGTTTTGATCCAGATAAAATTATTGCGGATCCTGAACTGAGCTTAGCACAAGGCGCAATTCGTGGTTGGGATCGACGTAATTTATATTATTACTCGATGCTAAAGTCTTTGGCAAAGCGCTATGAATTTGATTTGGAAATGCCTTTTAATGAATTATCTAAAGATGCAAAAGATGTGATTTTGCATGGTAGTGGTAAAGAAAAAATTAAGTTTAGTTATTATATAGCAAATGGTCGCAGAGTATCTCGTACCCATGTTTTCGAGGGTGTGATTAATACTATGGATCGTCGTTATCATGAAACCGATTCGATTGCTGTCAGGGAAGATTTGGCTAAATATTTAAGTGAATCACCTTGTCCTGATTGTGGTGGTGGCAGATTGCGTCTGGAAGCAAGACATGTTTTTATTAAACATAAAAGCCTGCCTGATGTAACGGCAATGTCGATTAGTGACGCGCTTTTGTTCTTTCAAAAATTGAAATTGCCGGGCAAAAGAGGTGAAATTGCCGAGAAAATTTTAAAAGAAGTTATCGCGCGTTTAACGTTTTTAATAAACGTTGGGCTTGAGTATTTAACTTTATCACGCAGTGCTGAGACTTTATCCGGAGGGGAGGCACAACGTATTCGTTTAGCAAGCCAGATTGGTTCAGGTTTGGTTGGGGTAATGTATGTTTTGGATGAACCAACTATTGGTTTGCATCAGCGTGATAATCAGAGGTTACTACAAACTTTGACCTATTTAAGAGATTTAGGAAATTCGGTTATTGTGGTTGAGCATGATGAAGAAACTATTCTAACGGCTGATTGGATTATTGATATTGGTCCGGGCGCGGGCGTGCATGGTGGAGAAATTATAGTCGAGGGGGACGCTAAAAAAATCATGCAGAATAAAAAATCATTAACGGGTCAATACTTAGCGAAAAAATTATCAATTTCTGTGCCAAAAAATCGTACGCCGATTGATCATAAGCGCTTATTGCGTTTGGTAAAAGTTAGTAAAAATAATTTGAAAAATATTGATGTAACAATTCCGGTAGGACTTTTTACCTGTGTAACAGGGGTGTCTGGTTCTGGAAAATCAAGTTTAATTAATGAGATTTTATATCCATTGGCGGCGCGTAAATTGAGTCGATCCACTATAGCTGATCCTAAAGAGTATAAAGATGTTTTAGGGCTGAGTCATTTTGATAAGGTTGTTGATATTGATCAAAGTCCAATAGGGCGCACACCGAGATCAAACCCTGCAACGTATACTGGTTTATTTACACCAATTCGTGAATTATTTTCTAATACTAAAGAATCGCGTGCGCGTGGCTATAAAGTTGGTAGGTTTAGTTTTAATGTCAAAGGTGGTAGATGTGAAGCTTGTCAGGGCGATGGTTTGATTAAAGTTGAAATGCATTTTTTATCCGATATGTATGTCGTATGTGATCAGTGTCATGGTAAGCGCTATAATCGTGAAACTTTAGAGGTTAAGTATAAAGGCAAAAGTATCGCGGATGTATTGGATATGACGGTTGAAGATGCTTTTGAATTTTTTGCAGCAATTCCACAACTTAAAAATAAGTTACAAACTTTGATTGATGTAGGTTTGGGTTATATTAAATTAGGACAAAGCGCAACAACTCTATCGGGAGGGGAGGCGCAGCGTATTAAATTATCTAAAGAGTTATCTAAAAGAGATACTGGTCGAACCTTATATATTTTGGATGAGCCAACGACGGGTTTACATTTTCATGATGTTAATAATTTATTACAGATTTTGCATAGGTTAAGGGATCATGGCAATACGGTAGTTGTAATTGAGCATAATTTAGATGTAATTAAAACGGCAGATTGGATTATTGATTTAGGCCCTGAGGGAGGTGATTGTGGTGGAATGGTTGTTGCGAGCGGAACACCAGAAGATGTTGTGAAAGTAACAGAGTCTTATACAGGACAATTTTTATCATCTGTCATTTGAATAATAACGTACTTTTGTTCAATTATCTTTCTGAATTCACGAGAGATCGCTTGCCAGTCGTGGATATCGACCATAATTGATAAATCAGATGCTGAGAAATCATCTCTAATTGCTTCGAGTTTTTGCCACGGTAGTTTTTTATCAGTTATTATAACAAGATCAAGGTCGGAAAACTGTTTTGCGTTGTTAGTTACTCTAGATCCAAAGGCGTGCACTTCGTATTGAGGGATATGTTTGGCCAAAATGTTTTTAACTATATCAAGTTCACTTTGGTCAAGATCAAGCATTTAGTTTCTCTAATTTATTAAACAGATTTTTTGCGCTAAGTAGAAAGTTATGGGCAACTGCATATACCTCATCAGCAGTATCTTCGTCATAAGTGTGGGAAGTTAAATTTCTAGCATCTCCATATTGAAACCATGGTTTTGGGTCATCAATTAAACCGTATTTTGCAGCTAGGCGGAACAGCTCCTTGCGGGTGCGAGGATATGTTGCATCTTCTTTGCTAACATTAAGGCTAATCCAACGTTGTATCATTTTCCAGCATTGTTCATAAGAGATTTCAAAGTTTTGGATTACTCCTGCACGTAGTGTTTCTTGGAGATCTCTATTGCTATTATTTGTTTCGCTATATAAGTTTGCTGTCGCAAGAGCCCTATCTAGTGCGATGATGGTTTTGTTTAAATTTGTTAAGTTAAGCTGCATAGCATTAAGTATAGCAAGAATATGCGTCTTTACAATATAGTAACTAACATCAATGCCTTTCATGAAAAGTGTGAATCATGGCAAGTCCAGTGAATGTGCCAACTTCTATTTGATTTATGTCTCCTGACCATAATTATATATCCTAATAGTTGCAATATTTTTCAATTAAATTCTTTGTTGAGCAATCAATATCACTCGGGATTTCATCACCTTCTAAAAGAGGAATTAATTTTTTAGCTATTTGCTTGCCAAGTTCAACGCCCCATTGGTCAAATGAATTAAGCCCCCAAATTATGCCTTGTACAAAAATCTTGTGTTCATAAAGAGCAATTAAGGCTCCTAATGTTTGCGGGGTGATTTTTTCAGTTAAAATAATATTATTGGGAACATTGCCTTTAACTATCTTGTGAGCAGCTAATTTTTTGTCGGTTATCTCTTCCATTGTGCGCCCGAATGCCAAAGCTTGGCTTTGCGCAAGGCAGTTGGCGTATAAAAATAAATGATGTTGGCCGATTGGGTTGTGGGATTTTAGTGACAATATAAAATCAACTGGGATTTTTTGGGTGCCTTGCATTAATAGCTGATGGAAGGCGTGTTGGCCATTAGTGCCGGCTGCTCCCCAAATAACAGGTGCCGTTGCACAATCAACTGGCTCTCCATTTGCTTGTATGCTTTTTCCATTACTTTCCATATCAAGTTGTTGCAAGTATGATGGAAGTAATTCTAGGTATTGGTCATATGGTAAAACAGCTTGAGTTTGGCAATTTAAAAAATTGCGATTCCATATGCCAATCAATGCTAGCAATGTCGGCATATTTTCCTGGTAATCAGCATTTAAAAAATGTTGATCCATACTGGCAGCACCATGCAATAAGTCTTTGAATCTATCCATGCCGATGGCGATCGCTATTGGTAGGCCAATTGCTGACCAAAGAGAAAAACGACCGCCAATAAAATCCCAAAATGGAAAAATGTTATTATGATTGATGCCAAATTCAGCGGCTTTTTCTGGATTAGCAGAGACAGCAAGTAGATGGTTATTGATTTTTTTCTTGCCGGCTTTTTGTTCTAACCATTCACGAGCTGTTAAGGCATTGGTTAACGTTTCTTGAGTAGTAAATGTTTTAGATGCAATTATGAAAATAGTGGTTTCTGGATTTAAATATTTTAGAGTTTCGCTAATGTGAGTTCCATCAACATTGGATACAAAGTGGCATTTGATGCGGTTTGAGGTGTATGGTGTTAGTGCCTCAACCACCATTTTAGGTCCTAAATCAGAGCCGCCAATGCCTAGGTTAACTATATCTGTAATCGGTTTATCGCTAAAGCCAAGCCATACGCCTGTGCGAATTTGTTCTGAGCACTTTTCCATTTTATCCAAAACTGCTTGAATTTCAGCTTCTGGATTATCTTTGCGTAGGGCGGTGTGTAGAACAGCGCGATTTTCAGTGTTATTTATTTTGTCGCCCTGATACATGGCTGAGATTTTTTCTTTAAGATTTACTTCTTCTGCAAGGTTTAATAAGAGTTTTAATATTTCTTCTGTAATTAGGTTTTTTGAATAATCTAAAAGTAATCCTGCAGTTTTGAGCGAAAAGTTATCGAAGCGTTGCTTGTCTTTAGCGAATAATTCACGAAGGTTGAGTGTATCTGATTGCGCCGCTAGTTCTTTAAGTTGTTGCCATGTTGCTGTGGATGTTGCCTCTGACATTGTTGTGCCCTCTACTATTTTTTATAAGGAGGTATTTTAAGAGTTGTGCGTTCTTTGGTCAATGGGGGTTTTGGTGCGGTGTTTTTATAAAGTTAGGTGCGATGGATGGAGGTCCCCTGGTTCTTGCTTTGCAAGCCCGGGGGATGACGGTGCTTTTGGTTGACGCCTTTGCTGGTTCGGCTGGGGCGGACACAGGGGTCCGCCCTTACATGTGTTTAACAAAGCGCATTTGCTAATCGAAGGCATTGTTATCCCGCATTTATGATCCCGTCATCCTGCGCCCCGGATCAGTCCCGGGGCAGGCTTTGATGCGGGATCTCCATGATGTTGCGCGGTGTTTTTAAAATGTAAGCTTGCCAGGGTTCTTTTGCAAGAGACGCGCAAGGAACTTTTGGCCAATGCCTTTGATTTTGGTTAGGTCATTAAGACTTTTGAAGTTGCCGTGTTCAGTACGATATTTGACTATAGCATCTGCTTTTTTTATGCCGATGCCTTTGATGTTTGTAAGTTCGGTGGCACTAGCATGATTGATATTTATTTTGCTGCTAATTGCAGTTGGTTGTTTTGGTAGAGTGGCAGCATAAGATGCCGGAATAATAGCGGTAAATAGTCCGCAGCTTATTAATAATGAAAATAAAAAGTGATTAAGTTTCATGTTTGCTCCTAAAATTTATTTATGAAAGTATTAGTTATTTTAGGAGTAATTTTTTTATCAACAATACCGGTAAAACTACGTTGCTAAGATTATGGTTACATGCCAGCTTGAATGGCAATAGCTTAATCAATTCTGTTTGTTGGTTTTTGTTTTGATGCGTCTATTGCTTGCTCTGCAAAGATTCCTAATTCTGAAGCGGTGCTTTTAGGAGCAGAGTCTGCTCTTGGTGGGGTTGGGTCTGTATAAGTAGCGATCAAATCTTCTAAATCTTTTATTATACGTTTATCTAGAGGTTCGTTAGGATGGTTGGCTATTGTCTGAGTTATTTTGCCAATTTTGCTTTGTAACGCAACAACTGCTCCGCCTTTTTCAAATGCAAAATATTGCGAGCAATCTAGTGATTCTGCTCTTAGTTTCTTATATGTTTCTGCCAAATTGTCTCTTGTTGTTTTAATGTTTGTATATAGAGTTTGAAATATATTTTTAATGAATTCGCAATCGTCGTCAGTAATAGCCTTCTGTGCTGTTGATACTACTTTACATGCTGTATATTTCATTAGACGGTTAATTATGTACAATGCATGATACAATTTACTTGGTTTGTTTTTTTTTGTTTTAAGATGATCGATCATGGCGTCAAATTGTTCGCTAATTATGTCTGTGATGTCTTTTTTTTCAGAAAATTTTTCCAACAAATCATCTCTAGATTTAGCGCAAAATTTAACAATAGAACGGCACGCTTTGTTGTGTGCAGTTCTTTGCTTTTTTCTGTTTGTATTTATATAGGTATCTCCAAATAAAAGGTAATTAATTGTTACAGCAGTTGCATAGTGATCGAGTGTAAAATCGAGTTTAGGGGCTAAGTAAGATATAGGGTCTATGTAAGGGAGCGTTCCTGATGCGGATAAAAGTAAATACTCTGAGGTTGAAAATTCTGCAAGACCGAAATCTATGACTTTCAGCCTCCCATCTTTATCTAACATGATATTTTCCGATTTCAAATCTCCATGTATAATTTCCGCTATATGTATTTCTTGTATAGCATAAAGAAAATTTATAGCTAGTTGAGAAATTTTGAGTACTTTTATTTTGTAACTTAATGCCTCATTTTGGTAGATATTAGCTACTATATTGCGGAGTGTATCTTCTAATAATTTCATGGTTATGTATGCTTTATTATCATCATTGCTAAATGTTAGGAATACAGGTCCTGATCGTGTAATGCGTGTGAGCGTCTCTTCTTTCTGTAAACGCTTTTTGAATCGTCTTGTTGATTCTCTAGATTTTTTTCGCTGTACTTTAATAAAAACTGAGCGCTTTATTTCGTATTTACTTGTTGCTTGATTACGCGTTAGAAGTAATCCGCGTCGACCATAACTGAATCCACCTTTATCGCCAGTTTTTTCATTAAAGACTATGATTTCCCCATCAAATGGCGATTTTATTATAGATATTGGTATGGCGTATTTGGATTTTTTTAATGCGGCATTGTCTTCCGCTTGTTCTAATGTAATAGCGGTTGATGTTTCTCTATCCTGTATTGGAAACAAGTTCATGCCAATTAAATTAATTAATCTTTCCAATTCATCATCGGAGGTTGGTGGTTGGTAGAATATGGCATCTACCTTATGTATTGGTGTATTCTCATAGCTACTAGATTCCTCGCTATATTCTTCAGAATCACCTTCATCTGGTGATAGTATTTCTGTGAGTTTGTTTTGGATCTCTGTTGTAATACTACTGTTATCTTTATTTGCGTGTAGGTGTTTGGCAAAGTCTGGTAGAGTGTTTATTATTTTTTTAATTAATTCGAGATTGTCTGAGAATCCAAGCATGCAACATACGGCATGCATTAAAGCAGTATCAGCAGCTTTTTCCATTTCGTTGTGGCATAGTGTTTCATAGATGTTTAATATTGTAAGGTAATGCGCCTCCTGTTGTGTGCCTTTGCTAGCATTTGCTGCTTCAAGATGGCTCAATAGAATGACAGTGAGTATGGTAATGTTTTCAGAGTTTAAAATAATATAATCTATTAGGGTTTTTTTATCATCATAGATTTTTTTATACAGTGCTATGGGGTCTATGGTCTTTATGGCTTCGCTTGGGCCATCGTAAAGTGGTAAATCTTTATAGTCGCTGCTTCTTATTGGCGCTGATATGGCTGATATGTCTAGCTCTGAAACTATACAAAATAATGCATCATCCAAAATATCTGATTGTGATGTTATATCTTGTGCCATTTGTTTTATATTTGTTCAGTTAACAGTGTTTGGTATTTTGTCACAAGATTCTTAAGGAATTGTTAGGTAATTTGATGAGTCAACGCGCGCAGCGCGCTATTAACCCATCATTTTAGCTCTTTTTATACGTCATCCCGACTTTTTTTCACGTCATCTTGGCGAACGCCAGGACCCAGAGACAATTAAAACAAAAATTATAATATTTTTTAATGCCTCTAGTTCCCGGCCGCCGCCGGGATGACGTATAAATCCGCCGGGATGATGGTGTTATTTGTCAGCGAATTGCCCTTCATAACGAGGGTTATAGTGCGGCTAGTCTTATGAATAAGTTTTCAGAAAGATTAGGGGTTTCGGTTTTAAGTATTACAGATTCACCAGGATGTGCTATATCAATTGATTGATTTTTTAGGTTTTCTAAAGCGTATTGCTTGCTTTTTATTAGGGGGCGAATTAAGCCCGGCAGCATTAATTCTAAATTGTTTGAAGTATCTAATTGTTTTTTAATTTGTAATTGCCAGCTATTTTGCGAAAGTTGCTTTTCTATTCTGGCTATGATGGGTTTTGTCGCTTTTATGCTGCTAAAAAGTTTTTTAGGACTTCCTAAAAAGAAGCCGCTACCAAGGTCGCGAGTGCCAACTTGTAATAATTCATCAGTATATAGTTTAGGGCGGAATATTCCTTGCTGAATATCAGATAGAGCTGTGTTATAGACATCAATTACTTGTGCGCTATATGAGGAACTTTTAGTGCGACCTTCGATTTTTATTGCATCAATTTTATTTAAACAAAACCATTTTAAATAGTTTACTAAACAAAGATCATCAGGACTGAAAAAATAACTATAGTTTTCATCTTCCTCTAGATTCCATAATTTACCCTGCGGTCGACACTCTTCTTCGAAATCTATATTTACGGTTTTATAATTAAAGCGACAGGGGTGAGTGCATGCACCTAAATTGGCCGAGCGATCGTTTAGATAGGCGCTTAAAAAACAGCGGCCGGAGATGGCCATACACATTGCGCCGTGTACAAAAACTTCTAGTTCCATTTTTGGCACTGTTTGTCGAATCGTCTTTATAGAATTCAAACTTAATTCCCGCGCCAAATTAACGCGCTCCACGCCTTGATCACGCCAAAATTTTACTGCTTCACTATTGGTGGTATTGGCTTGAGTGCTCAGATGGATTGGTGTGTTTGGTAGAATTTTTTTGGCTAAACGAACTACGCCAGGATCGGCAATAATTAGGCCATCAACAGCAAAATCCCCTAATTTATGCAACGTTTCTTCAACTTGTTTCAAATGATTGTCTTGGGCAAAAATATTTAAGCAATAATAAATTTTTTTGTTTTTATTATGAGCTATTTTTAACGCTCTTTCTAAATCCTCAAAACTGAACCCAGAACTTTTGGCGCGCAAATTTAGGGCATTGCCGCCTAAGTAACATGCATAAGCACCATAGGTAATATTAGTAATAAATTGCTCAAAGGATCCAGCAGGAGCTAGTAGTTCTGGTTTAAATATTTGCTTAGTCATGGGGGCATGATATAGTAAAATTATGAGTATGAGCAAATATGTAGGAGCACATGTCAGTATTACAGGTGGGGTTGCCAATGCTGCGATTAATGCTAGAGCAATAAATGCTAAAGCATTCGCTTTTTTTCTGAAAAATCAGAGGCAGTGGTTTGCTAAACCCTATACTCAAGCTGAAATTAAAGCGTTTAAAGAAAATTTATCTCTAGCAAATATAAAGCCAAAACATGTATTACCGCATAGTAGCTATTTGATAAATCTTGGTGGGCCTGATATCGAAAAGCGTCAGCGTGCCACAGTCGCTTTTATAGATGAGCTGAATCGTTGTGATCAATTAGGTTTGGTGCAACTCAATGTTCATCCTGGCAGTGGTCTGCGTAAAATTAGTGATGCAGAGTGTTTGGCCAACATTGCTGATTCAATTAATTATGCACTCGAGAAAACTCAAAATGTTGCGGTTATTTTAGAAAACACAGCAGGGCAAGGTGGGACCGTTGGAGATACATTCGAACATCTTGCGGCTATTATAGATATGATCAAGGATAAAAGTCGCATCGGTGTTTGTATTGATACTTGCCATGCTTTCGCCGCTGGCTATGATTTTCGCACTAAAAAAGATTATCAAAAAACTTGGGATGATTTTGCCAAAATAATAGGTTTTGAATATTTAAAAGGCATGCATCTTAATGACTCAAGAACAGAATTTGCCGCTGGTAAAGATCGACATGAATCAATAGGGCAGGGCTTTATTGGTGTGGATGCTTTTAAATACATCATGCAAGATTCTAGAATGGATGATATTCCTTTAATTTTAGAGACCAAAGATCCCAGCATTTGGGCTGATGAAATAAAATTACTGTATAGTTTTATCTCGTGATGATGCTTATCATCATGATCAATGTATCATCGTCAATCGATTCGTTTACCTGAATATGAATATGCGTCATATGGCGTGTATTTTGTGACCTTACTAACTCAGAACCGAAAACATCTGTTCGGCGAGATAAAAAACAAGCAGATGATTTTAAGCAAAGCTGGTAGGGTGGTGTTCGATTATATGGTTGGCCGCGCTTCAACAAGCGTTTATGGCACCGCAATTACTATGAGCGCGTTGTCAGAGATAAGCATGAATTGGCAATAATCGAGCAATATATAACGGACAATCCAAAACGATGGGGCATATAAAGTGCATGTTGTTATTAAATTTTCAAGGTTGTTTTTAGCAATATTGATTGTGCTACATATTCTGGCGATTATATCTATCGTTATTTTGCCGTGGAGTTGGTGGGTTAGGTTGGTGTTGGTTTTGGGGGTGATGGCGCAGTTTTGTTTTATGGTATCAAGATTTGTGTTATTGGCTCATTCTAATTCGGTGGCGCAGGTTTTTTATCAAAATGATTGTTGGTTTTTGCAAAATAATGTTGGAGATAAGTATCAAGTTGATTTCGAAAATGGGTATGTTTCAAAATTTTTGATTTTGTTGAATTTTAAAAGGACTGGAAAGTGGCGTGTCTCGTCTGTGGTGGTTTTTAAAGATGGTGTTGAGAATCAAGATATGTGGCGCAAATTAAGGGTGAGATTGTTTTCGCTCGGCAATGCTTGATGCAACACTTTTTATAGTCAAGCCTTGTACAACTATAGAGAAAATTACAACCACATAGGTCATGCTTAAGATTAAACTTCTGTGTGGAGATGCTGGCAAACTTAAGGCAAGTGCTAAAGCCAATGCTCCGCGTAGGCCGCCCCAGGTTAAAATCCTAATTGCACCATTTGGTATTTTTTTATAACGACGAAACAGTTTGATGGGGATTGCAACAGTTACAAGACGCGTTGCTATGACTATGATTATTATCAAAGCGGCAATTGTGCCTAAGGTTGGAGTAAAGTTGATTGTTAGTAGCTCTAAACCAATTAGGGAAAATAAAATTACGTTTAAAACAGATTCAATTAGTTCCCAAAAGGTATCTAAAGTATCGATGATTTTTTTCGGCATCGATAGGGTCATGCCTTTATTGCCAATGAATATTCCAGCCATAACCATGGCAAGTGGTCCGGATATATCAAGATGTATGGCGAAGTTGTAACCTGCAGTTGTTATAACTAGAGTTATTAAGATAGCTAGTATGTAGTCGTTGGTTTTTTTCAATAATCTATAAGCAAGGTAACCAAGTCCAGCGCCATAGACAATGCCTCCAATAGTTTGGCGTAAAAATAGTATTGATGCAGTATCAAAATTTATTGGTGTGCTGGTAAATACTAATTGGTATATAGTCAGAAATACTACGATAGCAACACCATCGTTAAATAAAGCTTCGCCCTCAATCATGGTTTTTAATTGTTTAGGAGCATTGGTATTGCGAAAGAGCGCTAATACTGCTACAGGATCAGTGGGTGAAATTAATGCCCCAAATAATAAACAGTAAATAAGTGATATTTTTATCTTTAACAGGGGTAGGGCGAAATAAAGAATCGCTCCTATTATGGCGGTTGATGCTAACACGCCGAAGATTGCAAGGGAGCTAATTTCAACTACTTGTTTTTTCAATTCATTGATGTTGATGCGCAAAGCACCTGCAAATAAGAGGAAACTTAGCATGCCGCGCAAAACTAAAATATGAAATGGAATATTGCGCAACATGCTTTCTAGATGATGCTCAAAATTAATGCCGCCTAGTTTGCCTATGGCAACTATTGCTAGTGAGATAAGTAGTGCGCCGCCTGTCACGGCAACTGTTGTGTGCAACTTTAAAAAGCGATGATTTATATAGCCAATAATAACCGCTGCTACTAAAATAGCGGAGATAAGGTTGTATAGTAAGTATAAATTCATCTAAAAATTAGCATGTTTTACAGTTCTTGGAAAAGGTATTATATCACGAATATTGCCCATGCCAGTCATATAGCCAACACAACGCTCAAAGCCCATACCGAATCCTGAGTGTGGTGTTGTGCCATAACGACGCAGGTCGCGATACCAAGAGTAGCCATCAATATCTAGGCCCATTTCAACAATACGCTTGTCTAAAATATTGAGACGTTCTTCACGTTGCGAGCCGCCGATTATCTCGCCGATGCCAGGCACCAATACATCCATTGCAGCCACAGTTTTTTCATCATCATTAAGACGCATATAAAAAGCTTTTATGTCTTTGGGGTAGTTGATTACAGTAACAGGTGCTTTTACCAACTCCTCTGTTAAGTATCTTTCGTGCTCAGATTGCATGTCCATGCCCCATTTTACTGGGAATTGGAATTTCTTATTGGCTTGTTCTAAATGTTTGATGGCGTCAGTGTATTCCATGACGGTGAATTCGCTATTAATTAAGTTTTCGAGCCTTGTGATCGCGTTCTTATCTATGCGTTTTGCAAAAAATTCCATGTCGTCGATGCGTTCTTCTAAGACAGCTTTGGCAATATATTTCAGCATTTCTTCTGCCAACTTGGCGTTATCCATTAAATCAGCAAAGGCAATTTCAGGTTCGATCATCCAAAATTCTGCTAAGTGTCTTGTGGTGTTAGAGTTTTCTGCGCGAAACGTTGGTCCAAATGTGTAAACTTTGGACATGGCCTGGCAGTAGCTTTCAACGTTAAGTTGACCAGATACGGTTAAAAAGGTTTCTTTGCCAAAGAAGTCTTGAGAAAAATCAACTTCTCCTTTATCAGTTTTTGGCAGGTTCATTAAATCCAAGGTGCTAACGCGAAACATTTCACCAGCACCTTCGCAGTCGCTGCCAGTAATAATTGGTGTGTGTATCCAATAGAAACCACGTTCATGCATGAATCTATGGATTGCTTGGGCAATACAGTTCTGCACGCGGGTAACAGCTCCGATGGTGTTGGTGCGAGCGCGTAGGTGCGCATGTTCGCGCAAGTATTCTAAGGTGTGGTGTTTAGGGGTAATTGGGTAAGTCTCAGGGTCATCCACAAAACCTAGTACTTCAATTTCAGTTGCTTGAATTTCAAAGGCTTGGCCTTGGCCGGGGGACTGTACAATTTTACCTGTTACCTTTATTGAGCAACCAGCTGATAGTTTTAGAACATCATTTTCGTAGTTGTTCAAGTCTTGTGGAGCAATAATTTGAATTGAATCAAAGCAAGATCCATCATTGAGCATAATAAACGAAAAACCCGCCTTTGAGTCGCGCCTAGTGCGCACCCAACCATTGGTTGTAATAATGGAATCAGTTGTAGCGAAACCGGCTAATAAATCTTTTACTGAAAATGTGTTCTGCATAATTTTTACCATTAAAAACAAAAGCGCATGATAGCAGATTTTATTTTATCTAAAAACTCCGAATTAGTTAGATTAAAATTCGTCGGTTTGCATTCGATGCGTGCTATGGCATACTTTGTTTTTCCGTGCCTTTGATTAGCAAATGTGATTTGTTTGGCACCTGTAGGGGCGGACCCCTGCGTCCGCCCTTGTATGAATGGCAAAGTGTTTTTTTATAAATAAATTTAGGTGCGATGGGAGGTCACCCGGTCAATCCGGGTAATGACGGTGCAGTTAAATTACATTGATGACATGTAAAACTAAAACAACGAGGTATGTATGGCAGGACATAGTAAATGGGCAAATATTAAACACCGCAAGGCGCGTCAAGATGCTAAGCGTGGCAAGGTTTTTACCAAGTTAATTCGTGCAATTACGGTAGCGGCACGTGCAGGTGGTGATGATTTATCCAGTAATTCAACATTACGTTTGGCGATTGATAAGGCCTTAGCTGAAAATATGCCGCGGGATACAATTGATCGCGCAATTAAGCGTGGTGCCGGTGGCGCAGAAGGCGCTAATGTTTCTGAAAGTTTTTATGAAGGATATGGTCCGGCTGGTGTTGCGATATTGGTTGAATGTTTGACTGATAATAAAAATCGCACAGTTAGCGAAGTGCGCCATGCTTTTACCAAGGCTGGTGGTAATTTAGGTACAGATGGTTCTGTGGCTTATCTATTTACTAAAAAGGGTGTATTTACTTTTCCACCTGAGAGCGATGAAGACAGTATTATGGAGATTGCGCTTGAAAATGGTGCTGATGATATTGTGAATAACGAAGATGGTAGTTTGGATCTTTTTACCGACCAAGAAAACTATCAAGCGGTAAAAGATGCGTTGGAGAAAGCCAATATCGAAATAGCTAATGCTGATCTTGGTATGGTGCCATCTATGCAAGCGACCCTTGACCAGGACGCCGCAGAAAAGGTATTGCGCTTAATCGATGTTTTGGAAGATCTAGATGATGTGCAAAATGTTTATCATAATGCTGATATTCCGGATGAGGTTTTAGAGAGTCTTTAAATGACTATTATTCTTGGTGTTGATCCAGGTTCGCGTGCTACAGGTTTCGGTGTTATTGAAACTAGTGGTAAAAATTATCAATATTTAACCAGCGGTGTTATTTCGATTTCTGGCCAATTTCCTGCGCGTCTGCAAACCATCTTTAACGATCTTTCTGCAATAATTCAGCAATATCGACCAGATCAGGCTGCAATCGAAGAGGTATTTATGCATGTTAATCCGAGCTCCGCTTTAAAGTTAGGTCAAGCTCGTGGGGCTGCGATTGTAGCCATAGCAAATAATCATATTCCTTTAGCAGAATATGCGCCGCGTCAGATTAAGCAAATGATTGTGGGTTATGGTGCTGCCACTAAAGATCAAGTGCAGCATATGGTAAAAAAGTTGCTGGGTATTGAAGGCGATTTAAAAGCCGATGCTGCTGATGCGTTAGCGATTGCCCTTTGCCGCGCGCATACTCGAATGTCGCAAGTCAAGACCTGACCCCTTTCTCCCTTTCTTTCTCCCTTTCCCTTTCCCTCTTAGTCAAGTTGCGGTTCTTCGTGATCTTGTGGTGCTATTGTCAAATATTCTCTAAGTTCAGCATACATATCTTCATCGCCTGCCTCAGGCAAGCTTCCTAATATATATTCTTTCTTTGCTACATCACCATCAAGTTGCTGTGGGTCAGCTCCTTCTTCAGCTGGCTTGTAAACATCGCCATCAAGAGCAGTGTTTAAAAAGGCGTCACGTTTTTCCGCTACATCTTCTCCATCTTCGGTCCCAATTGCTTGCAGAATGTTTATTATTCTTTCTCTAGCCGCAGTGGTTATCATTTTGCCATCAGCACCTCTTCTTGGGACCACGGCATCACCTAAAGCCTTTAGGTCTTCTACAATAAGGCTTTGAGCAAGCGAGAGATCATCCTGAAAAACGCCATTTAAAAATGCTTCTTGTTTATCTGTAGTAGCGTCGCCATTTGCTTGAATAGAATGAACGACATCGGTCAAATCTAGCACAGCTTCACGATCCAATAGCTTTTGAGCTTCTCCAGGTATATCCCTTTTTACCATTTCATTACCTAAAGCTGTAAGCGCTGCATTATCAAGACCATGCAAAAATGGTTGTAGATGATCGACAGGATTATACCCATCAGATGGTACGGCTGGATACATTATAGATCTGATGAAATGGGTGGCTCTTGCTATTTTTGCAGCAGCAGCATCATCGGTAGCAGATAATGCCTCTTTTAATCCTTCAAAGACTCCTGTATCTAAAGCATAAATGTCCTCATTACTAGCTCCAATAATCAGCATATGATCTCGCAGAGAAAGAAACTCTTGATAGTTGGTAATTAGTGATCTTCCTAATTGACCATCTCCAGTATCTTGTTGAATGAGATAGTTAGCGTTGGCTTTTATAGTATCTTGACGAGTTGTTGCTGCTGCAGTAGCAGGTGTTGCAAAATCAATCACCCCTTGTTCTTTATCAGGCATAATTTCTAGAGCAACTAACTTTAAGAAAGTGGTTGGTGAGGATGCTTTAAGCGCCGCCACCGCTGAAATATCTCTTGCAAGTTTATTGCCGTCTGCGTCGACTAGAGCAGTGTCGCCGCTAGCTATTGCTGTCTCTATTATGCTTGCTACCTTGCGTCCGAGTTTATTGCTGTTTGCAGCCTTGTCTAAGTACTCTTTGTGAGCTGTAATTGCAGCTTCTGCATCACCTTCCGCATCTCTTGCTTCAGCTGCCGCCTGGACTAATAACGGAGCTAAGGTGCTATAAAACTCTTTGCGTTCGTCTCCATTGAGTTCCCTTACTATCTTGTCAGAAACTCTTTCGCTTAAAGATGTTGCTATTAGTTTTTTATTGTCGCCTTCGGCTTCTCTATAAGCCTCTAATATCTTACTGGTTTTCTGTTTGACTAGAAAAGGTTCCAGTTCTGCGCGTTTTGTACTGTCATTACCTTCAAGTTTCCCTATGAATTTTGCAATACTTTTTCCGCCTTCTTCTTTTTGTTGCTTGATTTCCTTTTTATGCTCTTTTTTTCCAGGAATAGCGTTTCTTGCAAGGACCCCATCTGCATCTTGCAGGTCTTTTCGCATAGTGTCAGTCAATTTGGTCATATATTGCTCTGATTCGAACTTGTCTTGATATTCTTTCTCTAATTGCGCAAGCTCTCCTAGCTCCTTATCTGTAAATATTTCCCTTGCATCTATGGTTTTTGTGATAGTTTTCTTTTGGGTTTTAGGGTCTGGTGCTCCAGGATGGCTGTCATAGTCTTTATCTTCCTTTGAAACAACTTTTTGAAATCTTACCTTAATATCTTCTAGTTTAAAGCCGCGTTTAACCAAAGCTCTAACCAATTTACGTCTTTGTCTTTCGCTGCCATTGACTACTCTCAGCTTAGCATTTGGTCCAAACGTTTCCATTGCTTTATTAGCGATATTGTCATAGCTTTCATCACTGATAGCTCCCCTTAGTTTAAGGGTTCCTTCTATTCCAATGACATTACCATCCTTATCTGTGGTTAGGCGGGTTTCATAAATCACCTTGTATGTTTGAAAGCGCAGTACTCTGCCAGCTTTTCTGAAGTATTTTCCTATGCCGGCATCATCCCGATCCTTTGCGTTTCTTGCTTTATATTTCCCTCTTTCAAAACTGTCATCTACCTCGGATCTGACGGATAGTTCGTACATGCGTTGAGTAGCTGCGTATACCTTGTGGTCGCGTAACATATTTCGCATTTTGGTCAAGAGCTTTTCGCTTTGATTTATCGTATAGAGTAATTCGGTTTCTGCTATTTTTATTGTGGTTTCGTGTTGTTCACCGTCTAACCCTTTTTCTGTAGCTAAACTTTTGAGCGATGCTTTAGCAGATTCTTGTAGTGCTGTTAGACGAGCCATTGCTGCAGTGAATGCGGCGTCAACACTTTCAGGATTGGGAGTGCCCGTTGCATCCCTACAATTTGTCACAAAATCTTTAATTATTTCCTGTTGAGCCGTGAAGATCCAATTAGTTTGGTCTTGGTTGTCCGGGTTTTTAGCTTCAGACAAGGATGCAACCTCCTTTTCTTGCATGTAGGCTCTTTTCCAATTGCGACCACTGTATAATTTTGTGTTATCCACAGCTTCTTTTAGGTTGACTATATGATTATCAACCATGCGGGCTATTGCTGAACTCATGTTTGAACTCCAGTTAGATGCATTTATTAACTATGGACATGCTAGCATACAGGGGCTGTTTTTTCCAAAATTTTACAGACATACAAGTTTTGGATTGTAGAGTAAATTATGTGCTAGAATCGCGTATATAGTTAATTTGGATGGAAGGGGTTTATTGATATGGCAAAACGTAGATTGGTTCGTCGAGGAGTGAAATCCTTGGTTAATGTTCCGCGTTGGGCGGCTTGGAGCGATATTAGGGTTGCTGCGAGTGGGTTAGTTATAGCAGCAAAAAACCTGTTTGTGCCCCATAAAGCTGAGCGTCATGAAACATTTGAGGAAGCTGTACTGCGTTTGAAGCTCAATGATGCTTCGCTAAAGAAACAATTAAAAGCATTCTTACATCTTGCTATCATTTACCTTATTCTTGCTTTGCCATTATTTGGTTACGCGCTTTACATGTTGATACATGGGCATATTTTTGCCGCTATTCTTAGTTTTTTGCTCTGTTCGTTGTTGCTAGTTTATGCTTTCAAAGAGCATTTTTGGTATACCCAAATTAAGCAACGTAGATTAGGCCTATCGTTTAAGGATTGGCTGCATTATAATTTTAATTTCAAGGTGTAGTATATGAAGTTTTGCAAAAAGATATTTTGGACTGTTTTTTTGTTAATCCCTAATTTAGCTATAGCAGCCACCCCGACGGATCCATTTTTGAGTACACATAACCTGTTTTCACCTTCTCCCAGTGATTTTTCTATGGAGTTTTTAAGGCAGATTTTTGGGCAGGTCGGTTCTGTTTTAGTTGGCCCTCAGAAAACTATAATTGACGTTATGTTTGGTGTGTTTAATGCAGGGATAATCTCAATTGCATCACTTTTTTTAATTTATACTACAGTGAAAACTGTTATTGATACGGCCCAAGAAGGTGATGCTATGGGACGTAAATTGAGTCACTGGACTGCTATCCGTACAGCTCTAGGTATTGGTATGTTGGTGCCGAAATTTAATGGTTATTCTTTTGTCCAGGTTATTGTGATGTGGGTAGTCATTCAAGGGATTGGTTTGGCTGATCATACGTGGAAGGCGGCTATTAACTACCTCCAGAAAGGAGGGGTGGTTTATTTTACCAATAAGGATATTAGGCAAACGGGAATAACAGTCAATAATCATTTAATTTCTTCGGGTGGTGCTAGTAGCAGTATGCATTGCGATAAGAGCGATCCTGAGTGTTTAAGCAATCCGCGCGTAAACCCTAAGATGGAAAATGATAATGTAGCTGCGGTTGATATTTATCGTTCACTTGTTTGTATGTATTCAATAACTACCGCAAAAAATAACGAAAGATTGGATATGTTGCAACGCATGAAAGATCATCCACGGGATTATCCTAAAGAAGGTACTGCGGCATATTCTCTCATGAAGAGCGTGTTGTCGAGACCTATTGTTTGGAAGCCAAAATTTGATTCTGATATTCATACACTATATTTTCCCGGCAAAACTGGAGAGTATTATCAAGATTATCGTGGCATTTGTGGCATATATTATTATGGTGTTAAGAAAGATGGAGATTACAAGCCAAATTATACGAAGGCTAAGAGAAGTGGGCTTCAGCACCAGATAGATCTTTTAGAGCCTTATGCGAAAAGTGTTGTTAGGGAAGCCAATAAAGAATCGCAGGGGCAACAATACAACACCAATTTGTTATCTGATGATGAGCAAGGAGCTCAGTTGATGGTTAACTCAGCCATGTCCTATCAGTCTGCAGTTTATAATGAGCGTTTTCAATTTAATCGACATGGTCCTTTATCTAGTGATGCAGATTACTATGATGAAGCGAAGGATCATGGTTGGGCTATGGCTGGGCGCTATTACTATGATATTATGCGTACTAGATCCGGTGGGATAGATAATGCTCATTATAAAGCAACCATTTCGTCGCATCTTTTTACTCCTTTTTTTAAGAGTAATCCTGTTCGTCTTGCTAGGTTTAAGCTTCTTCGGCGTTATTTACCATCGATTTTTGATGATTTATCCGGTTTAACGTCTATTGGCTATCCGCCGGCAAATGATGGTAGAAATACTCCGCAACGAGGAGCTGTATTTAACGATTTTGGAAGTGTTTTTGGGTCGGATTCACAAGAAATCGCGCTTATGGGGCAAGCGTTGTCATTGGGGTCTGATGCTAGAAATAGGGCTCTCGGTATTGCTCAACAATTAGATGCTCATTTTAAGCATGAGCTTGAACAAACCAAGATTTCCGATTTTAAAACTGGTACCAAAAAGAAAGATAAGAATTATTTTGGAAATGTCAGAGATTTCGAACAGCATTTCTTTTTATCATACGACCAGGGTAACAAGAGTGATTGGAAGTTAAGCTCAAAAGGTGGAGCTAAGAAAGTTTTCAATAGATTAAAAAGGCGCACCAAAAGAATGACTGCAGATAGCGTGGATTTTATCGCTGATGTTGTACAAAACCACGTAAATGAAGTTGCTGATGCTTGGTATATGTATATGGTGCAATACGAAGGTTACAACCCAATCAGAAAGCTGGCGTCACTCGGTTCCATGATGCTGGTTGCTGTTGGTGATATGTGGCATACCATTAAGATGGTATTCTTGTGGGTTGGTGGTACTTTCCAGGTGCTTGAAGCAATACCGGTTATTGCTGCATTTGTTACAGGTGCCTTTAGTTCTGGTGAAGCTCAAGCCTTTAGTTCTGCTGCATCACTTATTCACCACGTAGCATCATTCCTTATGGCATTTCTTTCTATGTCACTGCCATTGGCAACAGCTATTAGTGTACCTATGTTTGTTATGGGTTTTACATTGGCTGTCTATGTGCCGTTAATACCATACTTATTATTCTTATTTGGTGTGATTGGCTGGTTAATTTTTGTGATAGAGGCAATGGCAGCAGCTCCGCTTGTTGCTCTTGGAATTACCCACCCAGAAGGGCATGATCTTTTGGGTAAGTCCGAACAGGCTGTTATGTTGTTGTTAAGCGTCTTTTTGCGACCAGTTGCGATGATTATAGGTTTGATAGCTGGTATCGTTTTATCATTTATTGGTGTCGAAATTTTGAATGCCGGTTTTGGGGCATTTATAAGTAAAGGTAGTGGCATTATTGCTCATTCTGTAACTGTTGGTAAGCATCACAAAGTTGGTGTTGCTTATATGGTGAGAGATCTGGGAGCATTGTTGATTTATACCTTTACAGTAGTCGCCATAATTAACCAGTCTTTTGGGTTGATATATGTTATTCCTGAAAAGATTATGCGTTGGCTTGGTTTGCATCCAGATCAATCACAAGCTCCTCAATTGCTTGACAGCGTTAAGGCTGGAGCGCAGCCATTTGCCGAAGCTGGTGGCCGTGCTGGTGGTGAACAAGCTTCTTCTATGAAGCAATCCATGGGTACGCGACACTTTACTAGATCAGATTTTGTTAGTGGAAGTAAGGCTAAGAAAGACGATGGCCCCGGCACAGAGACTCAATCTAATCCTCCAGCAGGGGGTTAGGGGTGTTTTTTGTTCCACACTATGGGGGCGACCTTTTATGGTCGCCCTTGGTCGTTTAAGAACGCAGGTGCGTTTTTAACGAGGTCACCCGGTCAATCCGTGTGATGACGGTGCCTTCGATTAGCAAATTAGACATATCAAACACATGTAAGGGTGACCCTATTTGGTCGCCCATGTCTGAACTAGTAATGTGCTGAATAAAAATAGGACCAATCAAAGCGCCGCACCAATTACCACCAAAGTCATCCCCCGATAATCGGGGACCTCCATCTCTCAGTATCTCTGGCAATTCACAGGGATCTCGATGATTTGGCACGATTTATATTTGAGAGTCTACTAGTTGATCTAATGGTTGTATGTTGTTGTTTGCAGTTATGCGTTTTATATAGTTTGTGTAGCGTTGATTGTTGTCTTTGTTCGGGGCAAAGATGGCGTTTAGTATGTTAGCTAAACGCATTCCGGCGAGATAAATTTGTCTTTTTGCGATATAGCTGTTGCGCTCTTCATAGTTTGCGATGCCATTTTTGAACTTGATGGTAGCGCCATAGATTGTTTGGCCATTTTTCTGTGTTTTGTACGGAGCAAAGCTTATTTGTTGTTTGTTGTTAACTAGCATGCATGCTGTTTTTGCGCTATTGGTTGCCCAAAATATGGGGTTTGGTCTGCTACTGATTAGCTTTTGAATGCGGTAATTAGCTGCCAATGTTTTTTGGATTGCTAAGGCTTCTTTTTCTATATAATTTTTATATGACGAGCCATATTTTTGCCAATCATTTTCGGCGCTTGTATTGTATGTGGAGTTGTATGGATCTGGTATGTTGCGATAAGCATTTATTGCGCCATCCCATAATTCATGCAAATTATCTATGCTAACTAATGAGATGTCGGGATGGTAATAGTTATAGATAAATACTTTGTCACTAGGATCAAAGGTTATGCCATTTGCTCCATAGGTTTTGAAGCTTACGCTGCCTTTCAGTGTGAAAACTGGGTCGCTACTGTGAAATGGCATATGCACATCGCCAATTAGGTGTATTAGATAGCGTAGAGCGATAGCTTTTTGTGCTACAGATTCTGTTGATTCTAATGTTTTTATGGAGCTTTGAATTCCAGATACTACATTGTCTCCATTTGAATCTTGCATGGTTTGTTTGACTCTCTTATGCCAATTTATCAAGGCGCAATTCTCTCTTGCCTTTGCACCAAAGGGTGTGTCTACAAAATGCAGATTGCTATAAGCCTGCTGTAGAGCAGCGCCATTTGCTCCTTGCCAGGTATAGTTCTTAAGAGCATCTGGCCATGTGCTGGCTAGCACCATGTTGTTTAATTTTTCTGATAATTTTGCAGGTGGTGGTAAAAGTTTGCTTGGAGCAACATTTGGCCAATTGAGCGATTTCTCGAGAAGTGCTGCTACTTGTATTTTTGTATTAGGAGTTAAATTGTCATAGGCAATTTGCGCGATCATTTCATGTCCTGTTGACCACCAGGCAAAGCAGGAGAATGATAAAGTTGTAGTAATGATAATGGTAATAGTTGCAAGAATTTTTTTAATGCTCATGGTTTTTACCTTCTTTTTGTTTGATAGATATGAGTTCTAT
Organism: Gammaproteobacteria bacterium; assembly: GCA_016936855.1. Taxonomy (GTDB): domain Bacteria; phylum Pseudomonadota; class Gammaproteobacteria; order UBA9339; family UBA9339; genus JAFGXA01. Next base: position 50,081 of record JAFGXA010000019.1, read on the forward strand.
CTGTTTTTTGTTACTTTTTGTTATTTTAAAATATAAATTTCCTACGGTAATTGTTTCCCCTCTTTTTGGTATATAACCGAACTTATTTATAATAATACCTCCTATGGTATCAAATTGTATATCACTAAAATCGGTATTGAAGTAGGCGTTAAAGGTTTCAATTGGAAGTGATGCTCCTAAAATGAAGCTATTTTTTCCGATTTTTTTGATGCTTTCTTCTTCATTGATATCAAATTCATCTTCAATCTCTCCAACGATCTCTTCTAGAACGTCTTCCAGGGTTATCAGTCCGGAGATGTTGCCATATTCATTTACAACTATAGCTAAGTGGTTATGCTTTGCGCGAAATTCTTTTAACATGCTATTTAATTTTTTTGCTTCAGGAACTTCAATTGCGGAGCGAAGTATGTCTGTTAACACAAAGTCCTGCTTTTGGCTGGTGTATGGTAGCAAGTCTTTACCTAGTAAAATTCCTAAAACATTATCTTTGTCTTCGGAGAAGACTGGAAATCTAGAATGACCTGACTTTATGACTGTTTCTAGAATTTTCTCAAGAGAGCTGTTGCTTTTTATGCTGATCATTTGTGAGCGGGGAATCATTACGTCTCTTACTTGCATGTTGGCTATATCAAGGACACCGCCCAGCATTTTTATAAGTTCCGGATCAATAAGCTTATTCAGCTTGATTTGTTCTATAGCATTACGCAATTCTCTTAAGCTTTTTATTTTTGGTTTTAGTAGTGTTTTAAACAAAATATTACTCGTTATTGTTAGTTGTATATGGATTATCTATATTCAATAACTTTAAAATATCGATTTCTAATTTTTCCATTTGTTCTGCATCCTTTTCGGTCTCATGATCGAAACCCAATAGGTGCAGTAATCCATGAATGGTTATATGCGCAAAATGGTCGCATGGTTTTTTATTATCTTGCAACGCCTCCTCATTGATAATATCAGCACATATTACAAGGTCTCCCAAATAGTTTCCCTTTACAATATTTGGCAATTCAGCGGGAAAACTCAGAATGTTGGTAGGCTTGTTTTTTCCTCTAAAGTTGTTGTTTAGCTCAGTAATTTCTTCTGCGGATACTATGCGAATGGTAATTTCTATATCATTTTGATGGTTTAGATGATTCAAAGCAGTGTTCAACCAAAGTTTAAATTGGTTTTCAATTGGCAATCCTTTGTCATTTGTTGCAATTTGTAGGTCGAGAATAGTTGCCATAGCAAGATTAGATTATATTGAGGCTAGCTGCATTTGTCTAATGATTGTATAATGTTGGGTTTTAAGCGAGGTAAGAATTTGCAATGTGCTAGTTGCGGCACCGTCATCCTCGGGCCTGCGTAGTGAGCGTGAGCGAACGAGCAGGAACCGTGGATCTCCTCGTTTTGGCAGATGAGTGTCCGCCCGTGTTGAATCGTGCTCGGTATTAATTAATTGGAGAATATATGAGGCTAAAAAACATCTTAATTTTGTGTGGCGCAGCGATATTTCTTGCAGCGTGTTCTACCGCGCCAAAACCCTATGTAGAAGAAGCGCCGTATGCAGCATATTTTAACCAGTTGGCGGTAATGCAGCCTTATAATGCAACAGCATTCAGAGGTAATATCAGTCCCGTTGATTTTGCTGGTATGGGTAGCCATTGGCAACATGAAAGAACGCTGCAAGATCGTGGAGCCAAAGTCGACATTTTTGTACCATATGGTGAGAATTATTACAATTGGACCAGGCAGATTCGTGTAACACAAACTATTACAAATGGTGCGGCTGGAGTTGATCACTACTACAGCAATGTCGTGAAGCCCACCTATGCGGCGCGTTGCTATTATTCGAAAAACAGCTCAAAAATACTTTATAAAAACAAATTTAATTTAGTTTTCGAATATCAGGTTAAGAATTGTGGCAAAAAGCCTAACCAGATAATCATCGGTCGCGTTATGCGCTCACAAAATGCTTTAAGTAGTATTGCTTATAGTGTTAAGGCGAGTGAGCTAAGTGATATGGAACGAACAGATATGGTACATTTGGTAACAAATGCAACAGTATAGAGATTGAGAATTTTATGAATGAATTAGATAGACCGACCAACTTTATCAAACACATTATTGAAGAAGATATAAAAACAGGAAAGCATGACAAAATTGTTACTCGTTTTCCGCCAGAACCAAATGGTTATTTGCACATTGGTCATGCTAAATCAATTTGTTTAAATTTCGGTATCGCAAAAGAGTTTGAGAATGCTAAATGTAATTTGCGTTTTGATGATACTAATCCTGTTAAAGAAAATGTCGATTATGTTAAGGCGATTCAAGATGATATCAAATGGCTCGGTTTTGATTGGGAAAATAGGCTATATTTTGCATCTGACTATTATCAAAAATTATACGAGTATGCTGTTGATTTAATTAAACAGGGAAAGGCTTACGTTTGTTCGCTCAATGCAGATCAAATGCGAGAATACAGGGGAACGTTAACAGAACCAGGTCGTGAATCACCAGATTGTAATAATTCAATTGAAATGAATTTAGAGTTATTCGAAAAGATGAAAAATGGTGAATTTGCTGAGGGTGAAAAGGTGTTGCGCGCTAAGATTGATATGGCATCTCCCAATATCAACATGCGTGATCCTGTAATTTATCGTATCAAGCATGCGCATCACCATCGTACTGGCCGCGATTGGTTGATTTTTCCTATGTATGATTTTACCCATTGTTTATCGGATATGTTGGAAGGTATCACTCATTCGCTTTGTACTTTGGAGTTTGAGGATCATAGGCCGTTGTATGATTGGTATTTGGATAATTTAAATACACCATGTCATCCACGTCAGATCGAATTTGCGAGACTAAATTTAACTTATACGGTTTTAAGTAAACGTAAATTATTGGAATTGGTCGAAGAGAAGTTTGTTGATAGTTGGGATGATCCTAGAATGCCAACGTTGCGGGGAATGCGTAGACGTGGTTATCCGGCAGTTGCCATTCGGAAGTTTTGTGATTTAATTGGTTTGACCAAAAAAGATAGTTGTATTGATGTGGCGCTTTTGGAAAATTGTGTGCGTGAAGAGTTGAATGAAACGTCTCTCAGGCGTATGGCGGTTTTGGATCCAATTAAAGTGGTTATTACCAATTATCCAGAGAATGAGGTTGAATATTTAGAGGCCAGTAATCATCCAAAGCAGCCAGAGATGGGGAAACGTAAAATTCCATTTGCCCGTGAGATTTATATTGAACGCGATGATTTTATGGAAGAACCACCAAAGAAATTTTATCGTTTAGCGCCTGGCGCTGAAGTGCGTTTACGTTATGGATATGTGATTAAATGTGAAAAAGTCATAAAGGATTCAATGACAGGTAAAGTGACAGAGTTACATTGTAGTTATGATAAGGACACAAAAGGCGGTGTTACGCCAGAGGGTAAGAAAAAGGTAAAAGGTATTATTCATTGGGTGGCGATAAATCATTGCCAAAGAGCCAATTCAATTAAGCTATATGATCGATTATTTACTGTACCATTTCCAACACAAGATAAAGATATAGATTATAAAACTCACATTAACCCAAACTCACTGTCTGTAATAAATAATGCAAAACTTGAAATTAATTTATCCAATGCTGAAGTTGGCGATTGTTTTCAGTTTGAGCGCTTAGGGTATTTTGTTGTAACGGCAAATAATAATGGTTATCTAGAATTTAATCGCACTATTTCTTTGCGCGATAGCTGGGCGAAGGTTTAATAATGAAAACAATATTGATGTTATTGATATTGTTGCCAGTAATAGCGCAGGCCTCTACCCAAAAACTAGTTGTAACTCTTGCTAATAAATCTACTATTCATGGTAAGCTTCAATTTTGGCAGTATGGTCATAATAGATGGCGAAAAGTGGGTGATGAGATCCCAGTTGTGATAGGTAAAAATGGTTCTGCTTATAACAAAAAAGAGGGGGACAATAAAACTCCTTTGGGAACTTTTCCTTTAGATTTTGTGTTTGGTTTTAGTAAACCCAAAACTTCTATGCCTTTTTTGAAACTTCAACCAGATACTACCTGCGTTGATGATGTACAATCTGCTAATTATACTAAAATAGTTAATAATAAGACCGCCAAAGGCGAAAAGATGTATACTTACAAGCATGTATATCGTTTTGGTATGTTAATCAACTATAATCAAAATCCTGTAGTAAAAGGTAAAGGTTCATGTGTTTTTATGCACATATGGCGCGGAGCGAATATTGGCACCGCAGGTTGTGTTGCTATGAAGCCCAAAAACTTGCTATGGATTTTACGTAAGTTGAAACCAAAGCAGCACCCGGTAATGCAGATTAGACTAAACAGTGTTCATTAATAATTGGGTGTGTTATTGGGTGAATGCAATGGCAGAGACTTGGTACACATTGCGTTAGGACATCAGTTTGGCGGTGCGGCCTAAATTGTTAGAGATTTCCTTAGCGGTAATTGCACCCAATAGCAAGTTAGTTGTCTTTTCTTTAGGATTTCGAGAAACCAAAATAGTCTCTGCTTCTTTGGCTTGCATGTGGCGCGCGATGGTAACAAGGTCGGTAAATGGTGAAACAATTATGAAGTTTTCATCAATAAAGTCGCCGACATTTTCTGGAGTAATTTCAGGTTTGGTAAATTGCCTGGTTTTTAAAATTCCTAAAATTTCACCATACTTTTCAACTATGGTGATTTGAGAATTTTTTAATTCTTCCATTACGTGTTGCAAATCAGAAGCCTGCACTACTTGGAAGGTTTTTTCCATAACATCACGAGCTCGGCTTGCGGATGTAATATCAGCTTGAAGTCCTTCTGGTACAATAATACCGCGCCTTAGTAATTTTAGTGTATAAATGCTTTCATGACTGATCAGTTTGCGGATTGCAGAAGATAAAGCAACAGCAATGATGACTGGCAAAATGGAGTTATAGTCTCTTGTCATTTCAAAAGTCATGGCGATGGCTGTTAGAACAGCCCCCGTTGAGCCGCTGATCATGGCTGCCATACCAGCCAGAGCAAAAATAGCGCAGCTGATTGAAGATAAATGCGGAAAAAGCAACTGTAATATTGCGCCATACGCACCACCTAAAGTGGCTCCTAAGAATAGCGATGGTGAAAATACTCCACCCGATGCTCCAGAACCCAAAGTTAAACTGGTGTTAAGTAGTTTTGCAAGGAACAATAGCAATAACAGCCATGGTTTGTTAAGAAGTTCTTTTAAAATATCAATAATTGTTGCATAGCCCACGCCTTGAACGTAGTAATGTCCTGTATATCTCATTAAAAAATAGATGACAACTCCGACTAAAAACATGCCAAGTACGTGTCTTGTGTAATAGTTGCCAGGTATTTCATCAAAGAAATCTTCAAACCAATATATTGTTCTTATAAATAGTACTGAAGCAAGACCTATTAGTACGCCAAGAGGCGCAAATAATAACAAGCCATGCCAGCTGGCTAGGTTGCTGCTGGTGACAACTTCCAGTCGTGGAATGTTCAAAGCTGGGGTGGCACCTAAGAAGACGCGACCAACATAAGTCGCTGTTGCGGTGGCTACAGCAACTAAGCCTACTGTGGTTGCGTTAATAGAGACCAACATCAATTCACAGGCAAATGCTAAACCGCCGATAGGGGCATTAAAGGTTGCGGCGATGCCAGCACCAGCACCAGCGGCAATTAAGATAATGCGTTGTCTTGCCGGTATCGGTAAAACCTGACCAATTGTTGAAGCAAATGCTGCGCCGATTTGGATGATTGGGCCTTCACGACCAACTGAGCCGCCGCTGCCAATTGAAACGGAGGATGCGATGGATTTTATTAACGCAACGATAGGCTTTATTTTTCCTTCGTTGTAGTAGATGGCGTTCATTACTTCTGGTACACCGTGACCTTTGGCCTCTGGTGCAAAGGTTTGAACCAACCACGCTACGACAATAGCGCCAATTACAGGTATAAAAATAATTAAAACACCCCAAGGGCTCATGGCGGTGTGTAAGTTGGCGTCATAAGCAAAGCTTAATTTGCCAAAAAATAGTAGATTATGCACAAAGCCGATCATGGCTCGAAAGCCTACAGCACCAAGTCCTGTGATAATGCCAACAGCAAACGCTAAAACTAGCATTTGTGCCGCATTATAGGGCGCTAGATCTTGTTCATTTTTTTGATTGATGAATGCCATGACGCCGTGGATTGTAAATCCTTTTGTTTTAAAATGAAAGGGGGTGGTGGGGTTAATTGAATTCCGACCATTTTCAACAAAAACTCGAAAAGGTCTTGACTATTTCGAGTTTTTGTTGAAATTCATAAAATGGCCGATTGGAAAAATTTCCTCAAAGGTTTTTATGATACTTATAATGATCAATTGCACATTGTTGTTATTGGCAGTGCCAAATTAGATGTGTATAAAAAAGGCGGAGATAGTTTATTGGGTAGGTATTTTCTCTACCATCAATATCCTCTAACGATCGGAGAGTATTTAAAAACAAAATGTCTAGATGGAAAAGAAATAACACCTCCATTAGAAATTGATGATAAGAAATGGACGCAGCTTTTTGAGTTTGGCGGTTTTCCGGAACCTTTTTTAAAGAAAGACCCGTTGTTTTCTAATCAATGGCAGCGCCTAAAACACCAACAACTTTTCCGGGAAGATTTAAGAGATTTCGATAGGATACGAGAAATTGAACAGTGTGAGTTACTTGCCACGATGATGCAGGAACGAGCTGGGCAGTTAGTTAATTATTCCCAGCTTTCTAAACTCGTTAGAGCTTCTGATTATTCTATAAGGAAGTGGCTTGGGGCGTTAAAAAGCTTATACTATTGTTTTTTTATTCGCCCTTGGTCGAAAAATATTTCTCGTTCATTAATCAAGGAGCCCAAATGCTATTTGTGGGATTGGGCTACTATTTCCGATCCCGGTATGCGTATAGAAAATTTTGTAGCATGCCATTTGTTTAAAGCTGTTTCGCTTTGGACTGATATTGGATTAGGATCTTATGAACTGTCATTCATTCGAGATAAAGATAAAAACGAAGTGGATTTCTTGATTACCAAAAATAATATACCCTGGATTTTAATTGAAGTAAAAAAATCTTCAAATACATCAATCACCTCTTCGCTCTATAAATTTCAAAAAGCATTGGGTGTTAAACACACTTTTCAATTAGCTTTCGATATGCCTTATATTAATCAAGACTGTTTTTTACTAGAAAAACCGACCATTGTTCCAATGAAAACTTTTCTTTCTCAATTGGTTTGAGAACGTTTATATATTGTTGATGTTAAATGAATTGATATTATGATATAAATAAAAAATGAGCGAAGGGATGTTAAATTATTCAATTAATTCTAAAGAATCGGATCAGCTTGGAATTATCATTGGTGGTAGATTGGATTTCAGTAATACAGCTAAGATTTGGCAAGAAGCTTTTGATGCGTTAAAGAATAATCCAAAGGAAGTAATAATTAACGCCGAAAAATTAGAGTATTGTGATGGTGCTGGCATTGCTTTGTTACTAGAAATTAAGAAACGGCAGACAGAAGCGGCGAGGGGCTTTCAACTTATAGGCTTGAATGAAGAGATTAGAGCTTTAATGAAAGTTGTTACTGATGGAGATGCTAGCGTTTGTGCGATTCGACTTCATCCAACGTTACGTTTTAATTTGGGTGCCTTGACGGTTCGGGCAATATGCAACGTACGTGATAATTTATCTTTTGTTGGAATATTAAGTTCTGAAATTTGGCACGTTATTCGTAGTCCTAAAGGATTGCGTTGGTTAGATTTTTGGCGAGCGGTTGAAGATATTGGTCCGGGTGCTTTACCGATTATTATACTAATTGGCTTTTTGGTTGGTCTTATTTCATCATTTCAATCAGCAATTCCGTTGGGACAATTTGGCACACAAATTTATGTCATTAATTTAGTATCTCTAGGTTTGGTAAAAGAGATGGGCCCATTGATGACAGCGGTTTTGTTAATTAGTAGAACTGCTTCATCTTTTGCCGCAGAACTTGGGGCTATGAAAATTAATCGCGAGATAGATGCGTTAACTACCATGGGTTTAGAGCCGGTATGTTTTTTAGTGGTGCCGCGTGTTCTTGCTGCAGTTTTTATGACGCCACTACTTAATTTATTTTTGATCTTTTTCGGTCTTGTAGGGTGTGCTTTGGTTATGATGCACCTAGGCTACAATTTGGAGATTTTTCGTCATCAATTGATGATGTCAGTCAGCTTGAGTAGTTTCTTGGCAGGTTTAATTAAGACTTTCGTCTTCGGTATAGTTGTTGCAGCTATAGGTTGCATGCATGGTTTGAGGGCAGCGCAAGGTCCTTCTGGAGTGGGGCGCGCAACTACTAAGGCGGTGGTTAGTGGCATTATTATGCTGGTTATTGTAGATGGGGTTTTTGCTGTGCTTTACTACGTGTTAGGGATATAAGTATGCAGCCAATCATTAAAGTTACAGATTTGACGGTTCGATATGAAGATCGAACCGTGCTGGATAACATTAATTTTTCGGTTGCCGCTGGCGAGCGCTTTATGATTTTAGGTAGATCTGGTGCTGGTAAAACCACGTTATTAACTCATATGTTGGGTCTAGGCGGTACTGCATCCGGAGAGATTCTGGTAGATGGGGATAGCATTATTCATGGTGATCCTTTAGCAAAGCGTAAGATTTTACGTAAAATTGGTGTAATGTATCAAAGTGGTGCGCTATTTGGCTCGATGACTCTTCTGGAAAATGTATCCTTACCATTAGAGGAATTTAGTGGATTGCCAACAGACGCAATTGAAGCTGTTGCGCATAACAAATTACAGATGGTTGGTTTAGGAGAGTTCTACAATCACTTACCAAGCGAAATAAGTGGTGGTATGCAAAAGCGGGCCGCTATCGCAAGAGCTATGGCACTTGATCCAAAAATCATTTTTATGGATGAACCATCGGCGGGTTTGGATCCTACAACTTCTGTGCGATTGGACGATTTGGTGTTACACCTGTCAGAGACGCTTGGTATTACTTTTATCGTTGTATCGCATGAATTGCCAAGTATTTATAAGGTGGCAGAGCGAATTATTATGTTAGATGATGGTAAAATTGTGGCAGATGGAGATCCTCTGACATTAAGAGCGAGTTGTGATAACATGGCTGCGCGGAAATTTTTCAATCGGGAGGCTTAATTAGACCATGAGTGGAACAAGGCAGATTAACTATTTTCGAATTGGTAGTTTTGTGATGAGCGCAATTATTCTCCTGATATTGGCAATCTTGATTTTAGGTTCAGGTTTGTTTTTCAAAAATGTAGTGCAAGTTGAAACTTATTTTAGCGAATCTGTTCAGGGCTTATCTATCGGCTCGCCAGTTAAATATTTAGGTATGCAAATTGGTAAGGTTGATAACATTGCAACGGTCGCAAGTGTTTATAACTTAAAACGCAATCGTAAAGGATCAACTTATAATCGTTATATTTATGTGCGTATGGAGATTTCATCTAATTTTTTCGCTTCAAGTGATGATGACAAAGTTGTAGAAGAGCTAAAAAAGGATATTGCGGCTGGTTTGCGAGTAAAGCTTGCAATGCAGGGATTAACTGGAAATGCTTATTTGGAATTAGACTATGTAAATGGAGCTAACACCAGCAATATAAGACCTGAATGGCAGCCGGACAATTTATATATTCCATCAACTGTCAGCACTTTGACCTATTTTAGTGATAATGTGCAGCTCTTGTTAAAGCAGTTGAGTAAAGTTAATTTTAAACGGTTGTTTGATCACCTCGATTTTCTGTTGCGCAATGTTGGGAAAACGGCTGTGCACAGTGATCAGATGTTGGCTAATAACAGGCAAAATTTTAATAGAATGATGAATAATTTGCAGTCTGTTACTTCTAACCTAGAGACTATAAGTGAGCGTGCTAAAGCTTTTGCGCCATCCATGTTTTTTGGTTCTCCCCCACGCCATATGGATCCAAATAAATTATGAAAAAAATACTTTTTAAACGTTATCCTGGCTCTTTTTCACGTCATCCTGGTGGACGCCAGGATCCAGAGGCATTTAAGTTAAATAAAAAAAATCTTCACCTAATTCTGATTCCGTTTTTAGTGTTTTTAGCTGGATGTGTTTCCGTCAAAAGTCCAAATATAACTGAATATACGTTAAATCCTCATTTTAAATCTATTGCTTGCAGAAAAACCAATAAAACAATTAGATTGTTGCCAGTTAATATTGTTCCACAATATTCGAGCTTAAGTTTTGTGTATAGATTAACGGATTTAAATTTCACGCATGATTATTACAACGCATTTTTTAATAAACCAAATGAACAAATCACGCAAACTTTGCAAACATATTTGGTGAAATCAAAGCAATTTAAATTAGTTTTGGATGATTCCGGTTATATGCCAACTGACTATAATTTATATGCTAAAGTAATCAAATTATATGCTGATTATCGGGATCGCGCTCATCCCAAAGCTGTTGTTGCTATGAATTTCAAATTGTTTAATAAAAAACAGCGATTGGTTTTAAATAAAACCTTTTCTTCTAGGATAGGTTTAAAAACTAAAACTAGTTGCGCTTTGGTTGTTGCTTGGTCACAGGATTTGGCTGATATTTACCGCTCTTTTTTACGGTCGTTGTGATATCACCGTTGTTTTATTAATGGCACCGTCACACACATAGGTTCGCCATTACGGGTGCTTGATGTTTTTATATCGCAGCGCCGTACCTTTGGTGTTTTTACGAAACTCGTCTTCGTCCCAGGCAATTAGTTCTTTGTAGGGCTTGGCGAGGTTTTGGTTTGGAGTGAAGATTGTATTTAATTTAGCGAAGCGGTTCCAAGGACATGCCAGCTGACATTCATCACAGCCGTAGAATTTTTCGTGAAGATCTATTTTGAGATGGTTTTGAGATTTCGGCTCGGTTGTTAAATAGGCAAGACATTTTTGAATGTTGATTTTATTTGGTTTAATAATCGCTTTAGTTGGGCACGTTTTTAAGCATGTAGTACATTTTCCGCAATGATTTTTTGCTGGTTTATCAACTTGTAGTTCTAGGTCAGTAAAAATTTCACCTAAAAACATAAATGAACCTTGTTTAGTGATCAGCAAAGAATTTTTTCCTATCCAACCGATGCCGGCTTTTTCTGCAAGAGCTTTTTCTAGAACCGGGGCGGTATCACAAAAGCAACGGTAGTTGAAGTTGCCTATGTGAGTCTCGATTTTTTGTGCAAGTTCTTTCAGCTTGTTTTTTACTATCTTATGATAGTCATCGCCTTGGGCATAAATAGAGATATGGGGAGATATAGGTTTTTGATAATAATTAAGCGCGCAAACTATGATGCTTTTAGTTCCAGACATCAGTTTTTTAGGGTCGAGCCTTTTGTCCAAATTGTTTTTTAGGTAGGTTAGCTCATTATAGTTTTTATCTAGTATGCTTGCTTTGAAGTTGGTTTGATATTTGCTTAAGTTGGTGTCGGTAATTCCGCATAGATTAAAGCCTATTTCCTCGCTCCAGGCTTTGATCTTTGCTGTAAGTTGGTTAGAATCGTAGTTCATTCCTAACATTATAGTGCGAGGTTGATATGTTTGCGCAAATAAAATATTTATATACAGCGGATGAAGTACGCAGATTAGATAGGCTTGCGATTGAAAAGCTTAATGTTAGCGAATTTGAATTAATGCAGCGAGCAGGACAAGCCGCTTTTGCTGCGCTACAGCGACGTTGGCCTAGAGCGAGGAATATTACAGTGCTATGCGGCAAAGGCAATAATGCTGGTGATGGTTACATTATTGCTCATCAGGCCCATACCAATAACTTGCGAGTTAAGATCGTTTATCTTTGTGATATAGATCAGTTGCAGGGTGCCGCTAGAGAAGCTGTTGAACTTTGCATTCAAAATAATATACCAATGCAGCCATTTGATCCGGGTATTGAATGCAAGTCTGATATATTGGTCGATGCCTTGCTTGGTACGGGGCTAAGAGGCGAAGTTGATGAAGAGTATCGGATCGCGATTGAATGTATGAATAACAGTGGGCTTCCAATTTTGGCAGTGGATCTTCCTTCTGGATTAATAGCGGATTCTGGTACGGTAGCGGGTGTCGCTGTAAAGGCAAATCTCACTGTAACTTTTATAGGATGTAAGCGTGGATTTTTCACCGGCGAAGGTATGAACTACTGTGGTGAAGTGTTGTTGGCGCACTTGGATATTCCTAATGAATTATTGCATAGTATAGAGCCTCAGGTTGATCTTTTATATTTGAAACCACTTAAAAAGCTGTTACCCAAACGTTCTCGCACTGCTCACAAGGGTTATTTTGGTGCAGTTCTGGTAGTAGGCGGTGACTACGGGATGCCTGGCTCGGTGAGGATGGCGGCGGAGGCTGCAGCTCGCGTAGGTGCGGGTTTAGTAACTGTAGCGACGAGACCTGAGCATGTGGCTATCGTAAGTGGCGCACGTCCAGAGCTTATGTGTTATGGCGTCAATAATGCGCAAGAATTAAAACCATTGTTGGCTAGAGCCACCATGGTTGTAGTGGGCCCAGGTCTGGGTCGTGGAGCTTGGGGCAAAGAATTATTAACTACCGTTTTTCAATCAGATAAGCCGAAACTAATTGATGCTGATGGTTTGAATTTATTGTCAGGTAATAATATGCCAAATGGTAATTGGATTTTGACGCCACATCCAGGAGAGGCTGGGCGCCTTTTAGAAATGTCCAGCCAAGATGTGCAGCAAGACCGCTATGGTGCTATCCAAAAAATTGTTGATATCTATGGTGGTGTTTGTGTGTTAAAAGGGGCTGGAACTCTGGTTTGTGGTGGCGAATGGAATCGAATTGGTGCTTGCGCCGCTGGGAATCCGGGCATGGCTTCTGGCGGGATGGGAGATCTTTTAAGTGGTATTATAGCGGGTCTTGTGGCACAAGGGATTGATCTTAGTAGCGCAGCACGGATGGGCGTATTGCTGCATGCCAAAGCTGCCGACTTAGCGGCGCTTGATGGTGGTGAGCGAGGTCTGTTGGCGACTGACTTGATGGTGCATTTGAGAAAACTGGTTAATAATGAGGTTTAGATTAGAGTGCAACGTATTAATAACGAAAATGAAATGTTAGAGCTGGGAGCAGAATTAGCTAAAAAGGTAGTTTTAGGCTCAGTGGTTTTTTTGCATGGAGAGCTCGGTGCTGGAAAAACCACATTAGTTCGGGGTTTTTTACAGGCTTTAGGACATGATGGCAAAGTAAAAAGTCCAACTTATACATTGGTTGAAAATTATACTTTAGATAATAAAACAGTTTTTCACTTTGATCTTTACAGGCTTCATGATCCGGAGGAGCTCGAGTTTATTGGTTTCCGTGATTATTTTTCCAAAGATGCAATATGCTTGGTAGAGTGGCCTGAGCGGGCTGGATCTTTGTTGCCAAAAGCTGATCTTTTGATAAATATTGAAGTAGATGGAGATGCAAGAAATGTTTATTTTGAAAAATAAGTATCCCCATTTATTTTTATCCCAGCTTACGAAGGGACATGTTTGTTGCTGGGTCCTGGCGTCCGCCAGGATGACGTATAAAAAAACCAGGATGACGTTTAAATTAATGTGCTTTAGTTGTTTATGTATAACTACAACGTTTGCATCAACAACCCATATAACATCATCAAGAATGTTTGCAAATTCACAACGCGCGAGATTGGTTTTGGAGTCACCTAACCTTTTTTCCTATCATGCTTTTACTTTGCATAATCCAGAACGTTTAGTAATAGACTTAAAAAACACCAATTTTAGCCGCTATATAAAACAGTCAAAAAATAAATCTATAATTAAAGATATTCGTTTGGGTAAATATAATTTGCATACTAAGCGTTTAGTTTTAGATATAAATTCTAGCAAGTTTAGTTATAAAACTTTTACTATTCCCAAATCAGAACATATGCAGCATCGTTTAGTTATAGATATTAAAAATTTAGCAAAAAAAACTTTGAATCCTAAAATTTATTTATCTGCTTCTAAAAGTAGTATCAAACACAAGGATCGTAATATTGTGGTTGTTATTGATCCGGGGCATGGTGGTAAAGATCCAGGTGCTATTGGTTATCGAGGAACCAAAGAAAAAAATGTGGTCTTGGCAATTGCAAAAGACTTGCAAAGAGATTTAAATGCCCAAAAAGGTTTTCATGCTGAGTTAACCAGAAGTGGGGATTATTTTATTCCATTGCGTGGTAGATTGAGGATCTTACGGCATGATCATGGTGATATGTTTATTGCCATTCATGCCGATGCTTATTTAAACCATACGGCACATGGTGCGTCGGTTTTTGCTTTATCACAACATGGTGCCACAACCGAAGCTGCGAGATGGCTTGCGCGTAAGGAAAATGAATCGGAGCTAGGGCATGTGTTAACCGATAAAAGTCATGTGTTAAAATCTGTTTTAATTGATCTTGCTCAAACTGCATCTATTACCAGTAGTTTGGCTGTGGGTGATGACATTATTCACAAATTAGCTAGAGTCACTGATCTTCATCATGGTTTTGTTGAGCAGGCGGCATTTGTTGTATTAAAAGAACCGGAGGTGCCATCATTGTTGGTTGAAACCGGATTTTTATCTAACCCGAAAGAAGAATTAAAATTACGTAATAGCCATTACCAGCATCGCATTGCATACGCTTTGATGCAGGGGATTATAGGGTATTATAAAAAAACGTAGGTGCAGTGTTATTGGGGTCACCTGATCAAGTCGGGTGATGACTTTGGTATTAAGATGCTGTGTGCTAGATTATGGAAGTTGCACGATTAGCAATGGTATATAATGAGAATATTATGCGTATTAAAATATTAGATACACAATTAGCTAACCAAATTGCGGCGGGCGAAGTCGTAGAGCGCCCATCTTCCGTAGTTAAAGAATTATTGGAAAATAGTTTAGATGCTGGTAGTAAAAATATAAGCGTAGAAGTTAAAAAAGGTGGTTCTCAATCGATAAAAATAACGGATGATGGGTTCGGTATTCACAAAGATGATTTGCCATTAGCTTTAAATCGTCATGCTACCAGCAAAATTGCAACATTATCTGATTTAGAACAAGTAACAAGTTTGGGGTTTCGAGGGGAAGCATTAGCAAGTATTAGTTCTGTTTCAAAGCTGCAATTAATTTCCTGCCAGCAAGATAGTAAAATGGCATGGCAAATTAGTGTAGAAGGACGAGAGACGGATTTAGAAATATCGCCAGCGGCGCATCCAAAAGGTACGACTATTAGCGTCAAGGAAATATTTTTTAATACGCCAGCTAGGCGCAAATTCTTGCGTACCGAAAAGACAGAATTTAATCATATACAAGATATATACAATAAAATTGCGCTTTGTAATTTTGATGTAGCATTTAAATTAATTCACAATAATAAAATAATTAATAATTTTTCTATCGCGTCTAGTCGTGAGTTACAGGAAAATCGCGTTGAAAAAATTTGTGGCCAAGATTTTATTAAAAATGCTATCTATTTAGAGGCCAAAAGCCACGGATTAAAATTGACAGGTTGGATTTCTAAGCCGGTTTTTTCCCGTAGCCAAGGAGATTTGCAATATATTTATTTAAATAATCGTCACATAAAAGATAGAACTATTGCTCATGCGATCAAGCAAGCCTATAGGGATGTTCTGTACCATGGACGATATCCTGCATTTATTTTGTATTTAACTATCGATCCAACTCAAGTTGATGTTAATGTGCATCCGACCAAAAACGAAGTGCGATTTGTTGATGCGCAGCATATTCATCGGTTCGTTTATGGTGCAATAAGGGATGCAATTGCTAGACAAACAAACGCACCTAAAGCATCTCCAAACATTATGGATTTAGCACCTGTAGGGACGCGATTTATCGCGTCCACGGATAATAACGACGCACCAAATTTGTGTGTGCGTGAAATAGCTGCAACATATGAAAAAACCGGGCATGATATGGCATCACAAGAATATGTGGTACCTGTAAGGGCGGCTCCCTGTGTCCGCTCAGGCAACGATCAGCTCGATGCTGATGACGCGCCAGTCACCAGCAGAACTTATGATTCCGTCATCCCCAGACCCCAGACCAAGTCCGGGGCAGGCTTTGATCGTGGGATCTCAATAAATAACTCATACGACAAAAAACACCTCGGCAACGCTATCGCTCAGTTACAAGGCATTTACATAATTGCCCAAAATGAACAAGGTTTAATTCTTGTCGATATGCATGCAGCACATGAACGTATTAATTATGAAAAATTAAAAACAGCATTTGCGCTTGACGGTATAAAAAAACAACAATTATTGATTCCAATTGAAATTAATTTAAATCATAAAGAAATAAATTGTTTGGATGAAGAGCAATCAGAAATAAATAAATTTGGTTTGGAGGCGCAGATAATAGATGAAAATAAAGCCTTATTAAAAAGCATCCCGTATATTTTGGGCGGGGCAGATGGCGAACAATTATTACGCGACTTACTATCTGACTTAATCGAATACAAAACAACAGATAGAATCCAAGAAAAAATTAATGAAATTTTAGCAACAATGGCATGCCACTCTTCGGTACGAGCTAATCAAAAATTATCAATTGATGCCATGAACGCTTTATTACGCGAATTAGAAATTACTGAACGAGCTGAGCAATGTGGTCATGGCCGACCTACTTATATACAGTTGACTGTTGATGATTTAGATAAAATGTTTAAGCGAGGCAGATAATATAAGATTCTAATTGACAGTAGCTACTTTTAATTTGTATATTTCTTTTCAAAGGATTGCACTTGGTTGAAAGGGTTAAATGTAGAGGTGCCAGTTATGTCACGACGTCGAGTTGAAGAAGGTGCTGTTGATTCAGTTGAGGGTGGTGTTTTTGAGTTTGGCGATCCAGAGACAGTCGGTGCTGTACCAACAGGCAGCGACAATAGTGCTGTTTCGTCATCGATAGATTCTTCTTTTTTTGGTGATTCAGATAATGGTGGTATTTTTGAGTTTGGCGATCCAGAGACAGTCGGTGGTATAACTATTTAATTATTTCTTCTTTACGCAGGGTGAGGATTTCATAACCAGTTTTAGTGACCAAAAGAGTATGCTCAAACTGGGCGGAGAGTTTGTGGTCTTTAGTGACTACAGTCCAACCGTCTGGCAGAAGCTTCAGCTCCTTTTTGCCGGCGTTAATCATCGGTTCAATGGTGAAGGTCACGCCTTCTTTTAGTATTTCGCCGGTGCCAGCTTTACCATAATGCAAAACCTGTGGATCTTCATGAAATCCTTTACCAATACCATGGCCACAATATTCCCGGACTACCGAAAAACGATTTTGTTCAGCATGTTTTTGAATGATTGCTCCTATATCACCTAAGTGGATGCCTGGTTTTACATGTTTTATAGCAAGATAAAGACATTCCTGAGTAACTTTAATTAGACGTTCTGCTAGCGGTGAGGTTTTTTTACCCACAGTAAACATTTTACTGGTGTCCCCGTGATAACCATCTTTTATCACTGTAATATCGATATTAATAATATCTCCGTCTTTGAGTTTTTTGGCCCCTGGGATGCCATGGCAAATTACATGATTAATCGACGTGCAGATTGACTTAGGAAAGCCGCGATAACCTAAGCAGGCTGAAGTTGCTTTTAATTCATTTACAATGTAATCATTGCAGATTTGATCTAGCTCTTCTGTGGTAATCCCTGGTTTTACGTATGATTCAATCATTTCTAGAACGCTTGCTGCGGCCCTGCCTGCGGCACGCATCTTTTCGATTTCATCTTGAGTTTTTATTGTTATTGTCATGCGCTTATGGTATAAAGTCACCCGCTTTATAGCAACTATTAATTAACAACACACATCTGTCGACACATGATTTAGGGTGTTGCATTCGAAAGAAGCAATTAAATTATGGGGCAGGTGGGAGTTTAACCCTGGAGAAAAACATGAAAAAACCTACTATTACTATGCGTGACATGCTCTCAGCTGGTGTGCATTTTGGTCATCGTACTCGTTTCAGAAATCCTAAGATGCGTCCTTATATTTTTGGGGACAAACATGATATCCATATCATTAACTTAGAAAAAACTTTGCCGCTTTATCTTGATGCAGTCAATTTTGTAAGCAAATTAGCCGCTAGCAATAGCAAAATATTATTTGTTGGTACTAAGCAGTCAGCAAGTAACGTTATCAAAGAAGAAGCAATTCGTTGTGGTATGCCATATGTGGATTATCGTTGGTTGGGCGGTATGTTAACTAACTATAAAACTGTACGTAAATCTATTAAGCGTTTAAAAGATTTAGAGGTAATGCGGGATAGTAAAAAATTTGCAGCCGTTACCAAAAAAGAAGCATTAAACTTAATGCGTGAGCTGAGCAAATTGGAGCGCTCTTTAGGTGGTATCAAAAATATGGGTGGCTTACCTGATGCTTTATTTGTGGTTGATACAGGTATTGAGCACATTGCTATTAAAGAAGCTAAAAAGCTTAAAATCCCAGTAATAGGTGTTGTTGATACCAATCATGATCCTGATGATGCGGATTACTTGATTCCTGGTAATGATGATGCTGAGCGCGCTATTAGATTTTATACACGTAATATGGCTGAGGCTATTATCATTGCCCGTGCTGCCGTAGCTCCTAAAGAACAGGTAGAAAAAAAGGTTGAAGTTGTCAAGAAAGAGGTTAAGGCTAAGAAAACTGTAGTAAAAGAAGCTGATACAGAAGAGAAGGTTGAAGAGCAAGCTGCAAGTCATGAAGAGAAAAAAGTAAAAACGGTTAGACGTGTAGTTAAAAAGGCTGAGGTAGAGAAGGAAACTGAAGCTCCTGTTGCTAAAGAAAAAGAGGCTCCTAAAAAGACTGCAGCTAAAAAGACGACTACAGCCAAAAAAACTGCGACTACCAAAAAAGTCGCGGATGATAGTGACAAAAAGGTAGCTAAAAAAGCTACGGCTAAGAAAGTCACCAAAAAAGCAACTAAAGAGGAAGATTAGAATGAGTGTAACAGCGTCCCAAGTAAAAGAACTTCGCGAACGTACCGGTCTTGGTATGATGGAATGCAAAAAGGCCTTAGTTGATGCAGGTGGTGATATTGAGCTTGCAATTGAAGAGATGCGTAAAGCAGGGCAGGCTAAAGCTGCTAAAAAAGCTGGTCGTGTTGCAGCTGAGGGTATAATTGCAGTTAAAATTAGTGATGATCAAAAAAGTGGTATTTTGCTTGAGATAAACAGTGAGACTGATTTTGCTGCCAAAGATCAAAGCTTCTTAGCTTTTGTAACTAAGGTTACCGATCATGCCCTAACGGTTAATGTTGATAACTTAAATGATCTTTTGGCTTCCGAGTTAGATGGCATTACTGTTGAAGAGAATTGTAAGAATTTGGTTGCTACAATTGGTGAGAAAATTCATGTACGTCGTTTTAGCAGAATGCAGGTTGAGGGCGATATGATCATAGGTGGTTATAGTCACTCCGGACGCATTGGTGTGTTGGTTATATTAGAAGGTGGTGATAATGTTCTAGCTAAGGATATTGCTATGCATATTGCTGCTAGTAATCCTCAAGTTGTAGATCCATCGCAACTATCTCAAGATGTACTTGCTAAAGAAAAAGAAATTTTTATAGCGCAAGCTGCTGATAGTGGTAAGCCCGCTGAGATTGTTGAAAAAATGGTTGAAGGACGTTTGAGAAAGTTTACTGGTGAAGTTAGTTTAACTGGTCAGCCTTTTGTAAAAGATCCTAATATTACAGTTGGACAGTTATTAAAAGATAAACAAGCAAAGGTTGTGGAGTTTGTAAGATTCGAAGTTGGTGAAGGCATTGAAAAACAAGTAACCGATTTTGCAGCGGAGGTTATGGCTCAAGTAAAAGGATAATCATTATGCAAGAAAATACTCAACCTAAATATAAAAGGGTTTTATTAAAACTAAGTGGCGAAGCCCTAATGGGAGATTCAAAATTTGGTATTGATCCCAAAGTTATTGAGTATATAGCTAATGAAATTCAGGATGTTTTGGAATTGGGGGTTGAGGTAGCCATTGTTATAGGTGGTGGTAATTTCTTTCGCGGAAAGGCTCTGTTTGATGCCGGTTTAGGTAGGGTGAGTGGCGACAATATGGGAACTGTTGCTACCATTCTAAATGCCTTGGCGATGCGAGATATTTTTGAGCGTCACGATATATCAACGAGAATTATGTCAGCTATTCCTATGAGCGGCATTGTTGATTATTACGACCGTCATAAAGCAATTCGCAAATTATCTAGGGGCCAAGTTATTATCTTTGCCGCTGGTACGGGTAATCCGTTAGTTACTACCGATTCCGCGTTGAGTTTGCGAGGCATTGAAATTAGTGCAGATCTTTTGCTAAAGGCGACTAATGTTGACGGTGTTTATACGGCAGATCCTAGTGTTGATAAAAATGCTACACGCTATCAACATCTAACCTATAAAGAAGCTTTGGATAAAGAATTAGCAGTTATGGATCTGGCCGCATTTTGTCAGTGTCGCGATTATGGTAAGGCTTTACGTATTTTTAATTTGCGCAACAAAGGTGCATTGTTGAAAATTGTGTTGGGTGCAGATATTGGTACCTTAGTGACGAACTAGGTGCTATTTGTAAAAATTTGATGCAGTGTTAATAACCAATATCGGCGCAGGGGATGGAAGTCCCGCATCAAGTGCAGGATGACGTTGTCATCGATTAGCAAATGTGCCTTGTTTGGCACATGTGGGGACGCGATTTATCGCGTCTACATTTGATTTAGCGTAATGCTTTAATCAAGAATAGGAGACAAAACATGTTACAAGAGATTCAAAATGATGCGAAAAATCGCATGGAAAAGGCAATTAGCTCTTTTAGTCATGAATTAAGTAAGTTGCGTACCGGTAGAGCGCACCCTTCTGTTTTAGAGCATGTAAAGGTTGACTATTATGGTACAGTGAATCCATTAAACCAGTTGTCCAATATTACTGTTAGTGATGCTAGAACTTTAACCGTAACCCCATGGGATAAAGGCGCAGTACAGGCTATCGAAAAAGCTATATTGAATGCTGATTTGGGTTTGAATCCTGCAACGGCCGGAGCTGTGATAAGAGTGCCAATGCCACCTTTGACTGAAGAGCGTCGCAGAGAACTTGTTAAAGTGGTAAAAGCCGAAGCCGAAAATGCCAGAATTGCTGTTCGTAATATTAGAAGAGATGCTAATAACAGTTTTAAAGACTTGCAAAAAGAAAAAGAAATTAGTGAAGATGATGCAAGACGAGAAGAGGCAAAAATTCAAAAATTGACTGATGATTTCATAGCTAAAATAGAAACGCTTTTACACGAAAAAGAAACCGCTTTAATGGAAGTGTAGCAGTGGTAAAGCTACCAAAGCACATTGCTATCGTGATGGATGGTAATGGGCGTTGGGCTAAAGAGCGTGGTTTGGTTCGAATGCGTGGACACAAGGAGGGAGCTAATGCTGCCAGGCGAATCATTAATTACTGTGTCGAAAAGAAAATTTCGTCGTTAACTTTGTGGGCCTTTGGAATTGAAAATTGGGGCCGTCCGCGCCTAGAAGTGCGTTATTTAATGGAGCTTTTTTATCGAGCTTTAAATAATAATTTAAAAGCAATAAATCAAAATAAGATAAAGCTACAAGTAATTGGCCGTAGAGATAACTTAGAACCAAAATTGATTTCAATAATTAATAAAGTAGAAAATGCAACTAGAGACAATAGCGGTTTAAAATTAAATATTGCCTTTAATTACAGCGGCAAATGGGATGTTTTAAATGCTACTCGACAAATAGTTAGAGCAAACATTGATCCTGATGCAATTGATGAAAATATGTTTCGTTCTTTTTTATCTTTACCAGATCAAGTCGATCCAGATCTTTTTATTCGCACCAGCGGTGAATTAAGATTGAGTAATTTTTTATTATGGCAATTAGCTTATACAGAATTCTATTTCACTGAAACTTACTGGCCTGATTTTGACGAGACCGGATTAGAAAAAGCTATTAGTGAATTTAATAGCCGTGATCGAAGATTTGGAAGAGTTAAATAGATTTGAGGAAATAAATATGACAGATCAGCAAGTATTTATCTGGGAAAGTGAAGTTCGTGATAATGAAACGGATTTGCAGGGCGTAGTAAATAATGCTAATTATTTTATTTATATGGCACACGCGAGACATAAACATTTACAATCTTTAGGAATTGATTTTGCTAAAATGCATGAGGAAGGATGTGATTTCTTTTTGATAAAAAGTGAAGTGAATTTTAAAGCTCCATTGCAGAGTGGTGATGAGTTTGTTGTTACTTCCAAAATGCAGCCTAATGGCAGAATTAGATTTGATTTTGTGCAGGATGTGATTAGGAAATCCGACAATAAAGTGGTTGTTTCTGCAATTAACACTGCAACAGCAGTTAATATTGAAACCAAGCGCCCTGCGTTGCCAGATAAAATCAAAGAGCTTTTAGCAGATTGAGTTAAAGCTGGTTTTGGTATGGTGTATAGTTAACTTACGGAGTATAAATTTCTTTCACTTTGGATTGTAGCTTGATTACGCCTGTATTTAAGTCGGCCTTAGCGCCGACTGCATTTGCGGTAAAACCTTGTTCTTTTATATTAATTGGCTTTGTGGTTTCTGCCGTTTTTTGTTTTGGATGAACTGTAGCTTTGTCAGTGGTTATGGTGATAGCTTTATTGTTGGCATTTTTTGGGCGGTGTAGTTTTACATCACCAATTAGATCAATGGTTTTATTGCCATGATCAGCTGTTCCGTGAACTGCTGATATGCGCCAGATATCATTATTTTTTCCATAAATTATAATTATTGGTTGCTCAAATTTAGAGCTATTTAAGTAGGAGTAATGAACTAATTTTGGGGTTTTAATTGTGGTGTGTAATTTGCCTTGTTCATCATATTCTTGATAAGTGATATTGGTTATGAATGCATCTGGGTTTTTTGGTTTGTTAAAATGAGTTTTGGTTTCGTCCTTTACCAATTGCAGAGTAAAGTAGGTGCTGAGCCCAGATATTATTAACAGGATAATTATTAAAATACTTTTCTTTAATTCAGAGGTTAGGTGAATTGTCATTTATTTTATTGCAAGTTAGATGTAATTAATTCACAAGCCTCTCTTACAGCGCCATATCCACCAGGTTTTGTTGTGATCCAGTCGGCTTGATCTTTAATGAAATCCGTAGCGTTTGGTACGGTTATTTTAAAGCCAACCTGCGACATGACTGGCCAGTCAGGGAGGTCATCGCCCATGTAGGCGCATTCCTCATCCTTTATTTTATACTTCCTTTTTAATTCTTCATAAGCTTCGGTTTTATCGCTTTGCCCTTGATATATATCGGTTACCCCTAATGCTGACATGCGAATATCCACTGCTTTAGATTTTCTCCCTGTGATAACGGCAACATGCACACCTTGTTTCTGAATTAGACGCACGCCTAAACCATCATGGGCGTGAAAAGTTTTATATTCTTGACCATCTTCAGTTAGGGTAAAAGTTCCATCAGTTAAAATTCCATCTACATCTAGAATTAAAAGTTTTATTTTTTCGCATTTATGTTTTAGTTGTGTCATTTATTTATTCCTGCTTTTAGAATATCGTGCATGTGCACAATACCACACATTTTTTTATTATCATCAAGTACAATTAAAGAGGTAATAGAATATTCTTCCATCAGTTTTAGAGCATCATACGCCAGCGTGTTTATACCTATGGTTTTGTAATTTGGGTTCATGAGTTTTTGTATGGTGGTCTCATGCAAGTCTATGCCTTTATCTATGGCGCGTCTTAAGTCGCCATCAGTGAATATTCCACGCAATTCATTTTTTTCATCAACAATAGTTGTCATACCAAGTCTTTTGCTAGTAATTTCTACAATTGCAGCTGGTAATTTAGTATTGGTTGGGACTTTGGGAATTGCATTGCCTGTGCGAATGAATTGGTCTATCCCTAATAGTAATTTTTTACCCAAAGACCCACCTGGGTGAGATAAAGCAAAATCATTTTTCGTAAATCCGCGTGCTTTTAACAGGACAACGGCTATGGCGTCTCCCATAACCAAAGCTGCTGTAGTACTAGAGGTTGGCGCCAAACCAAGCGGGCATGCTTCTTCTTTGACCGCAACATTTAAGTTTACATTGGCGCTTTTGGCCAAAATTGAATCTGGGTTACCAGTTAGGCTGATGAGTAATATTTGACGTTTTTTTATAACAGGTAAAATGTCTAGTATCTCTCCGGTATTCCCTGAGTTGGATATGGCAATTATTATATCATTATGGCTTATCATGCCGAGATCACCATGACTGGCATCAGCTGGGTGAACAAAGAAGGCAGGACTGCCGGTGCTAGCTAATGTTGCTGCGATTTTGGATGCAATATGGCCAGATTTACCCATACCCAGAACAATGATTTTACCTGGACACTCAAGTAGCATTTGGCATGCTTGATAGAATTTATCCCCGAGTCTCGTTTTAAGACTCAAAACCGCATTAGCTTCGGTATCGATAACTTGCGCTGCAAGTTTGATTATTTGCTCTTTTTGCATAGAGCACATGCTACAATAATCATCAAAACAAATAAATATTAATTGGCATTTTCGGGGTTTTTTGGCAGAATTGATGATAATGAATGATGACATTATAAAAATTAATGGATTAAAGTTTTTCAGAGCCGACAAAGTGATTTTTGATGGTGTTGATTTAAACATTAAACGTGGCAAAATTACGGCGATCATGGGCCCTAGTGGCAGTGGCAAAACTACCTTATTGAAATTGATTGGCGCTCAATTGTATCCAGAGCAAGGTGGTGTGTTGTTTAATGGCATTAATATCCATAAACTTAGTAGAAAAGAGTTATATAAAACCAGGCGTTCAATGGGGCTTATGTTTCAAAGCGGGGCATTGTTTACCAATTTATCAGTATTTGAGAATGTGGCGTTTCCGTTGCGTGAACACACTGAATTACCAGAAGATATGATAAGGGATTTGGTCTTAATGCAATTGGAAGCGGTTGGTTTGCGCGGTGCTAGAGATCTGATGCCATCTGAGCTATCAGGGGGAATGGCGCGTCGTGTAGCTTTGGCTAGAACCTTAATTAAGGACCCTAAGCTTATGATGTACGATGAGCCATTTACTGGCCAGGACCCCATTACTATGGGGGTTTTGATGCGTCTGATTAAGAATGCTAATGATGTGTTGAAATTAACATCTATCATTGTGTCGCATGATGTGGCTGAAACGGCCAGTATTGCCGATTATATTTATATTATTGCAAACGGTAAAATTGTGGGGCATGGCGAGCCAGATGCTGTTATGCAAGATAATAGCCCTTGGGTTGATCAATTCGTGCATGGACTTCCTGATGGTGCAATGCCTTTTCATTATCCTGCTAAAAACTACTATGAGGATTTATTAAATGCTTGAGCGAATTCAGCGTCTTGGTGCTTTTGGCTTGAGTTTTTGCGAGCGTCTTGGTGTATCTGCAGTGTTATTGGCGCGAGTAATAGTTCGTAGACCTCGCTTTGTAAAAGCACTGCCGCTTTTGGTCGAACAATTGTATATGGTTGGCGTACTGTCATTAGTTATCATTGTAATATCTGGCCTCTTTATTGGTATGGTTTTAGCGCTTCAAGGTTATAATATTTTAGATAAATTTGGTGCGACTGTGCAGCTTGGGCAGTTAGTGGCCTTAAGTGTAGTGCGAGAACTTGGTCCTGTTATAACGGCGTTACTGTTTGCAGGCAGGGCGGGTTCTGCCCTTACTGCGGAACTTGGTTTAATGCAGGCTACTGAACAAATATCTAGTATGGAGATGATGGCGGTAGACCCTTTATGGCGTATTGTTTCTCCTAGATTTTGGGCGGGTTTAATTTCTATGCCGCTTTTAACGGTTATTTTTATGATTACTGCTGTTTATGGCGGTTATCTTGTGGGTGTTGGTTGGCTGGGCTTGGATCCAGGTCAGTTTTGGGCAAATATGCAATCATCGGTTGATTTGCACAAAGATATTATGAATGGTGTTATTAAGAGTGGTGTGTTTGGTTTTGTGGTAACTTGGATTTCTGTTTACCAAGGTTATTATGCTGTGCCAACATCAGCTGGTATTGCACGAGCAACTACCAAAACTGTAGTTTATTCATCACTCGCAATTTTAGGTCTAGATTTTATCTTAACTTCTTTTATGCTCGGAGGATGGTAATGCAGAATAAACGCATAGTGGAGATTATGGTTGGTTTTTTTATTTTAGTGGCTATTGTCGCCATGTTTCTTTTAGCTTTTAAAGTTAGCGGTTTTACTGATTTTTCTGCTAATCATACGATTAAAATTAGCGCCGAATTCGATAATATTGGAGATTTAAGGGTGCGGGCGCCAGTTAAGGTCGCGGGAGTACGAATTGGTGAAGTGTCAGATATTGTTCTTGATAGAAATAGTTATCGCGCGCTTGTTACCATGCTGATTTCAGGAGATGATAAAATTCCTACAGATAGCTCTGCTAGTATTTTGTCTGAGAGTTTGTTAGGTTCTAACTATATAGCAATAATGCCGGGTTTTGATACGACTTTCATGCGGAATGGTGATAAGCTCGGGGAGACCAATTCAGCGATAATTTTAGAGAATTTAATTGGGCAAGCAATTTTTAAGCCCAAAGATGAAAAGGGAGAAAAGAGTAATGTTTAAAAGGTTTATGAAAAAATTTGTATTGATTGCTGCTGCTTTTTGTTTTGCAAGTGCAGTATTAGCCGCTGAGCCAGCTCCACTAAGCGTAGTGAGAACTACCACTAATAGAATGCTATCTTCTTTGCGTGCAAATAAGAGCAAATTACATAATAGGAAAGTAATTAGAAATATTGTAAGACGTATCGTAGTGCCTGTTATGGATGTTCATGCCATATCGAGATCAGTAGTTGGTAGGCGCTATTGGTATCAATCTTCTAGTAGTTTGCGTAGTAGTTTTGTTGTTGAATTTACTAAGTATGTTACAGATATGTATTCATCTGCACTGTCATCGTATAGCAATGAAAAAATTAGTTTCAGGCCAATACGGAGTTTTAGTAGTAATATGCAACGCGTCAGGGTTTACAGTGTTATTACGAGACCAGGAGCGCCAGCTATTACCTTGAATTATCGATTGGTAAGGCATGGTTCTGCTTGGAAGATTTATGACTTTAGTGTCGATGGGGTTAGTATGGTGCAAAGTTATCGTTCGCAATTTGCTAGCACTCTAAATAAAGGTGGTCTTGCGCTTTTAGTTAAAAAATTAAAGGTGCGCGGTTAAACATGACAACTATCATCGAACAAAAAGATGGACGTTTACTGCTCAATGGTAAGTTAAATTTCGCTACGGTAGTGCCAGTTAGAGAGCTTGGTATGAGTTTTATCGATGGTTTTCTTCAATCAACCATTGTTTTTGATTTTTCTGAAGCGGTAATTAGTGATAATGCTGCTTTAGCATTGTTCACGGCTTGGTTGCGTTATGCCGCATCCAAAGGCAAAAAAATAAGGTTTGCCAATATACCTCAGCAATTGCAGGATATGCTGGAGTTAACGGGCTTAAACGCTATTATCCAAATTGAGAAAAAATAATGGACAAACTGTTAATTACTGGTGGTAATGCATTAAATGGTACGATTCGCATATCTGGTGCTAAAAATGCCGCCTTGCCTATTTTAATGGCTACTCTTTTAACTGAAGAAGCCGTTACGCTTAGCAATATTCCTCATTTAAGGGATGTAACAACCACCATGGAACTTTTGGGGGAAATGGGCGCAAATATTGTTATTGGCGATAAAATGTCGGTGGAAGTTAACGCGGCTTCTATTAATAAATTTGTAGCGCCGTATAACTTGGTTAAGACTATGCGAGCCTCAATTTTGGTATTGGGTCCGTTGTTGGCGCGTTTTGGTCAGGCTGATGTTTCTATTCCAGGTGGTTGTGCTATTGGAGCTAGGCCGATTGATTTGCACTTGAAGGGGATGCAAGCGTTAGGAGCCGATATTGAGGTAAAAGATGGTTATCTTAAAGCGCGAGCTAGTGGGAAATTAAAAGGAGCACATATTGTTTTAGATACGGTTACGGTTACTGGCACGGAAAATTTGCTTATGGCTGCAGTATTAGCGGAAGGCATCACTACGATAACCAATGCTGCGCAAGAGCCAGAAATTGTTGATTTGGCTAATTTTTTAAATACGCTTGGTGCTAAAATTTCCGGCATTGGTACTGATACACTGATTATTGAGGGAGTTGAAAAGTTAAGCGGTGGTTCTTACACGGTTTTACCAGATCGTATTGAAGCCGGGACTTATTTAGTGGCTGCAGCTATTACTCGTGGCAAGATTACATTAAAAGATGTTGATCCAACTACTATGGATGCGGTGTTGGCTAAATTAGTTGAAGCTGGAGCTATTATTGAAACGGGAGACAATTGGATTAGCCTTGATATGCAAGGCAAGAAGCCTCGGGCTGTTACGTTACACACGGCCCCATACCCGTCATTTCCAACCGATATGCAAGCGCAGATGTTGGTCTTAAATTGTGTTGCTAATGGCGTTGGATCTGTAACAGAAACCATCTTTGAAAACAGGTTCATGCATGTGCAAGAATTACATAGAATGAATGCAGATATTAGGTTAGAGGGAAATACTGCTATAACTGAGGGTCAAGAAAATTTGGTAGGTGCGCCAGTTATGGCAACTGATCTTCGAGCTTCTGCATCCCTGGTTTTGGCTGGTTTGGTTGCGGATGGTGAGACGTTAGTTGATCGTATTTATCATCTTGATCGCGGTTATGAGTGTATAGAAGAGAAATTAATGCAGTTAGGTGCATTAATTAAGCGAGTCCGATAAATGTTACGCTCGGATTTGTTAGATTATCTTGAAGAGTTATTATCTCCTGCCGATTTCAAAGATTACGCGCCTAATGGATTACAAGTCGAAGGTTTGTCTAATATAAACAAGATTATTGCTGGAGTATCTTTATCTCAGCTGTTGATTAAAAAAGCGATTTCTGAAAATGCTGATGCTGTTTTAGTTCATCATGGTATGTTTTGGCAGGGCGATGATCCTACTGTGACATCTTTCCGAAAAGGGCGTATTAAGAATCTTTTAGTAAATAATATTAATTTAATAGCCTACCATTTGCCTTTGGATTTTCATCCTGTTTATGGGAATAACGTGCTGTTTGGTAAATATATGGGATTTTCTTTTGGAGATGATATAACCAAAGATCAATTATATTTAGCAGCTGATTTTAACCAACCAATGTTAGGCTCAGATCTTTTTGATTTGTTATATAGCAAGTTAAAGCGTAAGCCGCTTTTGATTGGTAGTGATACAAAAGAGATCAAAAAGGTGGCATGGTGCGTTGGTCGTGCGCCAAATTTTCTAGAAGAAGCGGCCTTAGGTGGCGCGGATGCTTATATAACTGGAGAAGTTTCTGAAAATATAGTTCACATTGCCCGTGAATTGGATATTAATCTTTATATCGCAGGCCATCACGCTACTGAGCGTTATGGAGTAGAGGCTTTAGGAAAACATTTAGCTGAAAAATTTAATATCGACTGCGAATTCGTTGATATTGACAGCCCGCTTTAAAAGGGGGCACGGAAACCGCGCCCCTAGGTTTATGTGTTATTTACAGCTAAATTTCACAACGGCTTTATAATCAGTATCTGAAGTCATTCCTGGTATAAATGTTTTGGATAGCGAGCCGGCAATTTCAGTAGCTGTGTTTACTATTTCTTTGTTTTTACGGCTAATGGCGCCTTGATATTTAACATAGTGATCTTTCACGATAATGTTTTTACGGTGCATTGCACAAACCTTGTTGGCTTTTTTCATGGCAGCACTGGCGGCATTATCAGCAGCAGAGCTGGTGGTAATGACGGTATAGCTGTTATTACCTTGTGGGTAGACTGTTGATGTGGTGCTAGCACAACCAGCTAGTAATAAAGAACTAAGAGGCAGTAAATAGATAATGGTTTTCATTAAATTCTCCAGTTTTGTAAACAATAATATGTGAATTGTAATATGATTTTTAACATATATGAAACTAAAAAACGTAGGCAACGAGGATTCCTGCTAAAAAACCAAAAATATGTCCTTCAGCCGAAACGCCTTTTTTGAAGCTCAATAAATTAGTTAGCATTAAACTGCCCAGATAAAATATACCTAGTACAGCTAAAACAACAGTCATGGTTGTTGGATGATGCCAAGCAATTGCTAATAAATAACCGAAATATCCCATAATCAAACTGCTAGCGCCAATGTGAATTGCTCGTCTACCTAGAAGCCAAATTGCTACGCCGCTTATGATAGTTATTTCTATAGATATGGTATAAAAATGTAATTTTCCTTGAGCTAACAAAAGATCAACTAACACAAACAGTGGAATAGAATTTAATAATAGATGTTCAAAGTTGCCATGCAATAATGGGGACAAAACGATGCCGGGGATTCCTGCTAGTTTGCGAGGGTGAATGCCCAAATATGATAAACGATATCCCATTATATAATTCACTATGTGAATTGCCCATAAAATCCCCAATAGTATCAGGGTAAAGTATAAATTGAGTTTAAGGGTGTGAACGATGTTTTGTAAGCTGTTAATTATAGTGTTCATGGTTTTTGCTCCATTATTGCCACGGGTTTGTTATAGGTACCGCTGAGAGTCTTTTACCAAACGATACAATCTTTTTGCCGCATATGCAATTTATAGGGTCGTGGCCAATAAGAGATTGTAGTGCGTCTATAGTTTTTTTCAAGGCTGTGACTGCTCTCTGCCATAAATGGCGAAGCTTCCAATTTCTTAGGCTACTGCTGATAAATAATCAGACTTACGCAAGCTTGTAAAAGTTCAAATTTAATCTGACATTTTTCATTTAATTGAACATAAAATTGCCAGTTAAATGAGAATCTATATTAACGTCATTCTTGCTCTTTTTTGCGTCATCCTGGCGAACGCCAGGACCCAGAGACAATTAAAACAAAAATTATAATATTTTTTAATGCCTCTAGGTCCCGGCGGCCGCCG
>JAFGXA010000020.1 GCA_016936855.1 Gammaproteobacteria bacterium
AATGGATCAAGAAGGCATTGCGTTGCGCGCCAGTCACCATTGCGCTATGCCGGTCATGCAACATTTTAACGTGCCGGCCACCATTCGCGCCTCGTTTGGTGTGTACAACAATCACGCGGACATTGATCTGTTGGTGGCGGCTATTTTAGAAGCCAAGTTGATGTTGCTTTAATGGCCTATAAACATACTTTAGCCTTGACTATTACAACCACAAAGGAGTCTTGCAGACCCTTGTGGAACGTAAGACACTTTATACGATCATTGTGCCGCTAAAAAGCAAATCGGTAGGTAGGTTGGCTCAGGCAGCGATTGGCGCACTCAAGCCAATGAAGGATCAAGCGCATACGTTGACCTTTGACAATGGTAAGGAGTTCGCTGAGCATGAAGCTGTAGCGAAAACATTAAAAGCACATGTTACTTTGTTCACCCATTATACCTAATGGGAGCATGGGATTAATGAAAACACAAACGTGTTAATTCGATAGTACTTCCCCAAGGGTATGGGCCTGAGTGATATTATGCTGGTGCAAGCTCGGCAGCTGATGGAACGATTGAATAATCAACAGCACAAAACACGTGGTGGCAAAACGCCAAATGAACTAGTTTTGGGGCTACAAGTGGATTTGCTTGAAGCATAAATTAAAACTTCAGTTACTGCTTGAGGCCTTGATGTCATAGCTTTTTCAAAAATATTACAGTAAGATACGTAATAAATTGCAAAAAGAGAGTGAAAATGTTCCAAACAGCTTTAAGAAAACGCCGCTTGATAATTGCAATAGCACTCGCATTAGGCTCCACAACGCTATCAACCGGTTGTAATCCTGTCAAGCCAATTCAAGAAACCTTTGCTAGCGATGATCCTTGTAGCAATAACGCACGAAATGCAGGAGCCTTATTGGGGGGGGTGTCAGCGTTATTAATTGCGCGTAACAACATTGATAGCCCAGCCATGATTGCATTAGCCAGTGCTGCTGGTGCTGGAATCGGAGCTCTGATTGGCAGTGATATTGACGAGCGTCGCTGTGAACTATCGAAAATTTCTAAAGAATACAAAGTTCCTATTCAAGCCGAACCTATCACCTCGGAATACTTAGGGCTAGAAGCCAAAAGTGGCGAGCAAAAAGACAAGCCTGCAACCGTCGGGCTAAAGGTAAGTTTGCAAGATGTTGGCAATCAATTCGAGTCAGGTTCTGACAAGCTAACGCCACAAGCGCGCGGGTATTTTACAAAAGTAGCCAGAACCTACAGTCCTAACCACGTCAATGTCAGTGATTCTAAGAAAAGAGCCGATCTCGTAGAACTACTCAAAACTAAAAAGATTGTCGTAATTGGTCATACAGATGATTCTGGAACAAGTACCAAAAATGCAGACTTGTCAGAAAAGCGTGCAAAAGTGGTAGCGGAAATTTTTGCGGCAGAAGGTGTACCTAGAGAAAACTTGTATTTCCAAGGCGCGGGTGATGTTTACCCTATTGCCGACAACAATAGTAAGCTTGGTCGTGAAAAGAATCGACGTGCTGAAATTATTGAAATGCCAAACGAACAGACATTACAAGCCTATTTAAGTAATCAGCCAAAGCGAGTTGATTACTACAGCCAAAAAACTGTTAGCAACCCAGCAGATGGAAAAAACAAACCAACATCAGTTGTGAGTGCAAATCAAGACTCAGTTCAATCAGTAAAATCAACGAGTGTTAAAGGTTTTGGGTTTGATCTTGGCGGTGTACCAGTCTCATCTTATAAACCAACGATCGTAATGGGTTCATTAAAAACAAGTATGCTGGCTTCACTTTCACCAATATCAACTGCTAATGCAAGTAATCAGCTGGTTTATCAATCTGTGTGCTCGGTTGATCAATACAGGGACGAACGATCAATTAAGAATCTAGCAACGAATAGGGTTGTGACTTCAATGAAAAAAAATCTGGGCATTCAGGGTTGGTCTGCTAAAAATGCAAGTTACATTGCTGAATCAGATAAGGCAAAAATGTGGTTGACAGCATTTGATTTAGCACAAGGTTATTCGGGCTTGTCAGATTCGCCAAAGTTAAAGGTTAAAACACCATCTAAGGTTTACGATTTTGACGCTAAAGCTAACGTTTATGAAACGGACACAACCGTTCAGTATCGTATTTTCTTTGATAAAGCGCCCATGAGCTGCATGGATGTTTATTTTGACAAGGCAGCGCCCAATAATCCTGGTTATGTTGTGTATCAAAAAAGTAACGAATTATTTTCAGCAAATTTCAATTTTAATTAAGGGTAAGCCATGTTTATATTCAATTGGATATTAGATAATCTCCATCACCCGTGGTCAAGCGTAATTACGCCTTACGGTGCTTGGTTTTCGTATGCACTAGTAAGTTATGCATTGTATGTTTTTTATTTGTGGGTATCTCAAAAACCCAAAAATGCTGAACTGCATGAGCGCGTAAGATGGATAGAGTGGAAGAGCAAATTGCCCTTTTTTGGTATTAAGTCTCAAGCTATGCCAGCCAACATAGAAAATTTGACAACTGCAGAGCGTAAAGTTTATGACGCTTATAAAGCTGCACTTGCTAATGGCTGCACTCCGGATAAAAAGAGCTATGACCATTATTTAAAGTATGTTCACTATGCTGGTGATACAGATCAAAAATTAATGACTAATGCATCTTGGCTAGTTTTAGTTATATTGGGTTCATTAGAGATGGCCGTTTTGGTTCAAATGTTGATTGATATTTTATTATCAGGTGGCATGTCAGCAGATGATGCAAAATTATATGGTTTAATTGGCGGTCTATTTTTGGGTGCAATATCGGCTGTTGTCGTTCATCAAGCCGCACATGCGATATATAAAAAGCATAAAGTTAGTACAGCTTATGATGAGTTTTTAACTCAAAAGGGAAAAAGAGAAGATATAAAAAACTTAAGTATTAATGATAAAGATCAAGTAAACGATAGTTTTTCAGATGCCTACCAGATTTTATCGAGAGCAAGCCCGACAGATGTCACCAACTTTGGTGTTAATAGTAAAATACCTAGTTCAGTTCTAATCACTTCTGTGTTAATTTTAGCGATTTTGGTTGTATCATTCGGCGTTAGATATGCAACATATATTAGTCAATTTTCTGAAGTCAATTGTCAAGAAGAATACGTCGATGATATCGATGCGCAGGAAGTTTGCAAACAAGATAATCTGATAAAGGGCAATCAAAAAGACAATGGTCTAATGCCCGTTCTAACTGGAAATGCATTGTTCTCTGTTCTTTATGTTTTCTTGTTGTTCGGTCTGTATATATACTCATATAAGCGTAGTTTTTTAAGTGCTGATAGCGAAAAAGCATTCAAAAAAATTAATGGAAATGTTTCTGGATTCGATTCAATTAAAGAAGAGATTGATAAGGCAATCGTTTCAGCAGATTCAATTCGAGGTTTATATGCTGAGGCATACGCAAAAAAAAGAAACAACGATTTGCCAGATAGGTACTTTATCCAATACTTGTCTGAAGACTGTAGCAAAAAGAAGACATGCGATTGGGAGTGTGTCGAAAATTACTTTCGAGAGAATAAGCATGTATAAGCATTTTTTGTTTTCTTTACTGTTGCTTTTCTTTGGAGCAACAGCAAATGCTTCAGAGTCTTGCATTACTAAAAATTTAGATAAAAACTTTATCGCTGAAAATGATCTGTTAGCTATTGATACATCAGTATTTGTTTTACTAGATCAGACAACACCGATGGATGATAATTTAAGGAGCAAGCTTAAAACATCGCTAGCTGACTTCTTAAAAGATAGAGATGACGTTGGTTATACGCTTGATGGTTATAGTTATTCCAGTTTTTTAGCAGGCCAGTACATGCAGCATGGTCTTAAAGGTGTGCTGCATGAGCAAGTCTTGTCTGAAAAGTTAAGAAATCAAGTCGTTAAGAAAGATTTAAAATCTCTTGATTCCTGTCAAAAAACAAAGTCAACGCAAGTTGCCATTAAAAAACTAGATGCCTTTATTGACAGTGTTAGCTTGGGCGATGAAAAGCTCGTTAAATCTGACATTATGGAGTCTTTCGGTAAAGCCGCGAACGAAGTGAGTAAAAGCAAAGCACAGAATAAAATCGTCGTAATTTATTCGGATATGCTGGAAAACTCTTCAATTACCAGTTTTTATGCCAGCAATGCAGTGCGTAAAATAGACCATCAAAAAGAATTGGCTTTAGCTGAAAAATCAGGTATGTTCGCTGACTTTGGCGGAGCAAGAGTTTATGTTATGGGTGCAGGTCTTGTGTCAGAAACAGGTAAATCTAAAGGGATTTATCGCGATCCAAAAATGATGCAAGCACTCAAAATATTTTGGACAGAATGGTTCAAACGATCTAATGCTGAGTTGGTTGAGTTTGGGACTCCAGAAATGTTGGGTTCAATTCAATAACTGGTAAGCCCCAATATTTGTGGATACTTTTTATAGACAAAATACACCCCACCTTAAAGTCGCTAATCTTTATGTCTTGACCCCATAGTCTGAGCATGTCATCAGGCTTTTTATCCCGCGTTTACACGTGCAAAATTCCCAAAGGTTACGAATATTTTAACGACCGTTTAGGCAAAGCGTTGTATCATATTGCCCATTCAAAATAACCGAAGTAAAGCGTTTTTAATGAAAGAACAGGTCAAGCAGATTCATTTTGTAGGAATTGGCGGGGTTGGCATGGCCGGCATTGCCGAAGTGTG
>JAFGXA010000021.1 GCA_016936855.1 Gammaproteobacteria bacterium
TGAATTTAATGACTCCCATGGCATACTGGTTAAACTATCAAAATGGAGGCATCTAAAAGTCTCATTTCAATTGAACTTATACATTGAATTTCTATCATGGTCTATTAGGATTTAAAATCATATACGACAAAGTCCAAAATGATCCTAAAATGAAGCTTAGAAATGCTGTTTTAATGGGGTCGCACCGTTTTAAGTTGGAGTTGGTGCAATTTTATCATCCAAAAGCAATCAAACCTAAAATCCATTCTATCTTTAAAATTGGCTATAACCATATTGGTATTGAGGTTGACAATGTAAATGTCGTTTATGAAATGCTGAAAGAGCATCATGTTGCTACTTATGGCAAGCCAGTTGTGATGAAAAAAATAGGCTATAGCTTTTTTTATGCTGAAGATCCAGATGGCAACTATCTTGAGTTTTTCCAGGAGCTGAATCCATTAAAACATAGTGTCTTAGAGCAATAGAAGCAAATTATAGTGCTTATGCATAAAAAGCACACGGAAGCCATTTTTTGCATATTTATTGTAGTAATATAATGTAAGAAAAAGAGATCATTCTTAGTATTTCGCATATCACAGCTACCCCGGTTGACAAAATAATGCAAAAGCTGTAATATTTTTGGTATTTTCAGTAGGGTTTGTCAACCAAGGTGGGTTTATGAAAATAGAAAAATTTTTTGCTACACATCCTGTATTTACTATTGCAGAGTTTTTTTGCTATTTGCAGCAGTCTAGTTCCTATAACCATAATACAGCAAAGTCGTTATTAAATTACCATAAGAAAAGTGGTCATATTCTACAGGTCCGACGCGGGTTATTTGCTACGGTACCTATTACTCAAGATGTTGCGAATTTTCAAGTTAATCCTTTTCTCATTGCAGGGCGCATTGCTGATGATAGCGTTGTTAGTCATCATGCCGCTATGGAGCTGCACGGTATTGCCTATTCTGTATTTAATCACTTCTATTATATGACACATCAGCAAATACGTGCTTTTGAATTTCAAGGTGGAATGTTTAAAGCGCTTCACTTTCCTAAAAAT
The DNA here is from genome assembly GCA_016936855.1 of Gammaproteobacteria bacterium. Classification (GTDB taxonomy): domain Bacteria; phylum Pseudomonadota; class Gammaproteobacteria; order UBA9339; family UBA9339; genus JAFGXA01. The sequence goes on from JAFGXA010000021.1 coordinate 1,042, forward strand.
TTGCTGAAACTGGGGGAAGAAAATTTTTCAATAGCTACGGTGAATCGAGAAGGGTTAGATATCAAGATAACAACTATTGAGCGCACTTTGGTTGATAGCCTGCATCGTCCTGATTATTCTGGTGGTTGGGAGGAGATTTGGTTGTCTTTTTCTGCAATTTCGGTATTGCGTCTAGAGCACGTAATTGAGTATGCTCTATTGTTAGATAATGCAACAACAATAGCTAAAGTGGGTTTTTTTCTAGAGCAACATCAAGAGCAATTTAAAGTAGATGAAGACTGTTTAAAGAAACTAGAGACAAAAATTCCAGCAAATAAACATTATTTAGAACGTAGCAAACGTAGTTTTGGCAAATTGATGAAGCGTTGGAATTTGATTGTACCTGAAAAAATATTAAATCAGTATTGGGAAGAACCTAATGAAATATTCTAGCGAACAATTGAAAAATTTTGCACAAGAGAGCGGTTTTAGAGCTGAAATTATAGAAAAGGTTTTGTTGCTGATGGATCTTTTAGCTGCTTTTGCAGAAGATAATATTTTAAAAAATAGTGTGGTATTGAAAGGTGGTACTGCGCTTAATTTATTTTATTTAAATCTGCCTAGGTTATCTGTCGATATAGATTTAAATTATATTGGTGAAATAGATCGTGAGAAAATGCTGTTAGATCGAGATGTAATTGAAGCGCGGATTGTTGATATTTGCAAGATGCAAGGATTTACTATTTATCGTAAACCAACAGTGCATGCAGGAGGTAAAGTTGTTTGGCGTTATCCGAGTGCATTAGGCAATTCAGGTAATTTAGAGATTGATCTAAACTTTATGTATCGTGTGCCATTATTGCCAATCAGTTTAAGCTCTTCTTGTTTGATTGGTGGTAGGAGAGTTAAAGATATTCCAGTGTTAGACATTCATGAATTAACAGCTGGAAAATTGTCGGCATTGATAGATAGAACTTTAGGTCGTGATCTTTTTGATGCTTATAATTTATTGACCAAAGACGATTTAAATATAGAAACATTGAGATTAATATTTACTGTGTATGCTGGTATGACTCGAAAAAAAGATTTTCGCTTATTATTGTCTCATCAACTTCAATTTGATTTTAAAGAGTTGCAAAATCGCTTATTACCACTGTTATCCAAACAAGAATTAGCGAACATCAGTAATAAACAACAGTGGGCTGAGGAATTGTTGAGTGTAGTGCATGATAAAATTAGTGCGATATTGCCATTGAGAAAGCATGAAATAGAATTTTTGAATGCTTTGCTTGAGTTTGGTGAGATAAAGCCTGATTTATTAACTAGCGACAAAGGTTTTCAGAAAAAAGTGAAGGTACACCCAGCTATAAATTGGACTGCCTATAATGTAAAAAGAAATAGGTAAGTCAAAATATCGCTCGTGACATTCTCGTGATTGAGTTGTGCTTGTTAGTGCTTTATCGTGACTTTGCTTTCGAGCGCTCTAATTTTAAAAGTGTTTAAAAACAAAAGGTTATTTGGTTTGAGTTTGACTCATAATCCGTTGGTCCTAGGTTCGAGTCCTAGTGGGCCCACCAGGCTTCATTCTGCTTGTTTCACTCGCAGAACTACGTCTTGGTAAGCCAGTCTTTTACTTTTCCTTTGCTAGAATTTATTTCGAACGAAGCCTGTCGCGGCGAAGCGTAGCGAAGACGGATCTAGATCATGATTTAGTGACGGTTGCGTGCGAAGTGACCTGTCGGTATACTCGTTGGATCATGAAATTACATTCTGTAGAGATAACTTTTTATTTAAATGATAAGAAAGTTAGTGCCTCTGTGCACCCTGAATTGACAGCTTTGCGCCTTATTCGTGATCAGTTTCATTTAACAGGAGCAAAGGAAGGTTGTGCTGAAGGCGATTGTGGGGCATGCAGTATTGCTTGGGGCCGAGAGGTTGATGGTCAATTAAAATACGTTGCAATTAATTCCTGTATTTTTCCTGCTGTTAAGTTACATGGCACTCATGTTATTACAACAGAGGGTCTTGCTGATGGGGAGAAAATGCACTTTATACAGCAAGCAATTGTTGAAAATCATGCCACACAATGTGGCTATTGTACGCCAGGTATTGTGATGTCATTGTTTTGTTTGTTAGCCAACAATCCATCACCCAACAAACAAGAAATTTATGCGGCACTGGAAGGCAATCTATGTCGCTGTACAGGATATTTATCGATAACTAAAGCAGCTGATGCTGTGGTTAATACGGTTTCTAAAAATCCGCAAAAATATAAAGAGTTAATTTTTCCTGATTATATAAAAGATATTGAGAATAGGTTAAAAGACATTAAAAATGTAACCTTAAAAACTAGTGATGCTTCTGAATTTGATGAAACGCATATTTACCATACGCCTTCTACACTGAAAGAAGTTTTTGAGAAAATGCAGCTACATGAAGATGGTTATCAAATTATTAACGGTGGCACTGACATAATGGTGCAAGCCAATATAAGAGGAATACGCCATAAGCATTTAATAGATATTTCTAAATTAGCAGAATTAAATTATATAAAAGAAGAGCAAAATGAAATAAAAATTGGTGGCAACACAACTTATGCACAATTAGCCGTGTTTGCTCCTGTGGTTGATAGGGTGTCTGTATTAGTTCAAGCTACAGGCATGATTGCTTCACAACAAATACGTAATGTGGCAACTATAGCTGGCAACATTGCTAATGCATCCCCGATTGGTGATATGGCATGTGTTCTATTGGGTCTTAATGCCCGTTTAGTGATTTGTTCAGCCACAAGTGAACGTGAGATTGCTTTAGGGAATTTTTATAAAGCATATAAGCAAATTGATTTGGGGGCTGATGAAATTATTCGAGAAATTATTATTCCGATTCCAAAAGGTGTATGTAGTTTTGAAAAGTCTTCTAAAAGAGAATCGCTTGATATTGCAACAGTAAATTCGCTGATAAATTATGTGATTAAAAATAAGAAAATAGTTGATTGTCGTATTGCTTTCGGCGGTGTTGCTCCAACTCCAATTTTGGCAAAAAAAGCAGCGAATTATTTACTCGATAAAGAATTAACTGAATCAATAATTAACGAGGCCGCCAAGATCGCTAAGGAAGAGTTTAATCCTATTTCAGATGTTAGAGGAAGTGATAACTATCGCAGTTTATTAATTAGAAATCATATTATAAAACATTTGCAAAGTGTATTATGAGTAAAAAAATAAAACCGGCATACCATATTAGTGGCCAATCGCATGTAACTGGATATTCTCGTTTCATTGGGGATGGTGTAAAGCATCAAGGTATTTTAGTCGCAAAAATGGTTGTAAGCACTAAAGCTCATGCCAAACTCCTTGAAGTTGATTGCGAGAAAGCAAAAAAAATTGCAGGTGTGCGAGCTGTTTTAACTTATTTGGATATTCCAGGCGAAAATCAAGTAGGTCATCCTGTTCCTGATCAACCGTTATTGGCTGAAACAGAAGTTAACTTTATTGGTGAACCAATAGCTCTAGTTGTTGCTGAGTCTGAAAAAGCTGCAACGAAGGCTCTTGCTGCTATTGATATTAAATACGAAGCATTGCCTGCGATATTTTCAATTGAGGAAGCAGTTGGGCGCAAGAATTTTTTAGGACCATGTCCGAAACTAGAGACTGGTGATGTTGAGCAAGCTTTTGCAACATGTGATTTTGTGTTGGAAGATATGGTAGGGACGCCAGCGCAAGAACATGTTTATTTGGAAACACAGCGTTGTATTGCTGTACCAGGCGCGGAGCATGAAATTATTTTATATCCTGCATCGCAAAGCGCCAATGCTGTGCAAGAAATTGCAGCTCAAATTTTGGGCTGGAAAAGAAAAGATATTACCGTTGATATCTCTCGTTTAGGCGGAGCGTTTGGTGGTAAAGAAGGAGGGATCACCAATGCTATCGCTGCTTTAACAGCATTGGCTTGTTATCATTGCAACAGTTCGGTTGAATTAAAATTAAAGCGTTATGAAGATCAAGCTTGGTCTGGCAAGCGGCATCCTTTCAGTGCCAAATATAAAGTTGGTTTTAATAAGGATGGAAAAATCATTGCATATAAAGCAGCACTTTATGCCAACGGTGGTGCCTACACTGATCTTACCTTATCGGTTCTAGAGCGAGCTGTTTTATCGGCTGATAATGCGTATTATATTCCGAATGCGCTGATAGAAGGTTATCCTTGTCGCACAAATTTATTACCAAATACCGCATTTCGTGGTTTTGGAGGACCGCAGGGTATCTTTATAATGGAAAGTGTAATCGAGCGCGTGGCTCAACACTTACAAATGGATCCTATTTTAATTAGAGAAGTAAATGTCTATCAAAGCGGGCAAAAAACGCATTATGGACAAATTGTGAGCGAAGCTTGTGGCGAAGATATGTTAAAACGTCTAAAAACATTATCGCAATATCAGCAACTTAAAAAAGATACGGAACTGTTTAATAAAAATAATTCTCTAGTGAAAAGAGGATTAGGAGTTTTGCTATCTAAGTTTGGTATTGCATTTACCATGTCATTTATTAATCAAGCATCAGCACTGATTTGGCTTTATGGTGATGGTAGTGTATCGCTTAGTCACGGTGCCGTTGAAATGGGGCAGCAAGTTCATACCAAAGTTGCGCAAATTGTTGCACACACACTTGGTATTAGTTTGGATAGTATTCGTGCTGAAAGTGTAAATACAAAGCGTATTGCTAATGCTTCTCCAACTGCGGCTTCAACCGCAACTGATCTTAATGGCAATGCCGCTTTAAAGGCCGCGCAAGAATTAAAGAGTAGATTAATTCCTGTTGCTATAAGGTTTTTAAAGAAAGATCATAATGTTGATTCTACAGTGGAAGACATTATTTTTCTCGATAATAAAATATATGACAAATCTCATCCAGATCAATTTATTACGTTCAAAGAATTGGTTTCCCATGCTTATGTAATGCAGGTTGATTTAGGTGCTCACGGTTTTTATAAGGCAGATAAATTATTTTATGATCGAAATACAGGTAAAGGTGAGCCTTTTAGTTATTTTGTTAATGGTGCGTGTCTCGCTCAAGTTGAAATAGATGTTTTAACTGGCAAAACTAATGTATTAAAAGTTTTTATCGTGCATGAAGCTGCAACATCGATTAATAAAGAAATAGATATTGGCCAGGTTACTGGCGCTTTTTGCCAGGGTTATGGTTGGTGTACTATGGAGGAGTTACAGCTAAATAGCGAAGGACGTTATCTGGCTGACACCATGGCAACCTATAAAATTCCTGGTATTCGTGATTTGCCGGATGTGTTTGAAATTGAAATGGTAGAACTTAAAAGGGAAAAGGCTAGTGTTTTTGGCAGCAAAGCTGTTGGTGAACCGCCATATACCTATGGAGGAGCCACATATTTTGCGATAAAAAACGCTATTTTATCATTAGCTGATAATGATAAAGATGTGCAACTAAAAATGCCAGCTACGCCCGAAGCTATAGTGATGGCAATAGAAGAATTATGAAAAACGAGTTTTATGAAAAAATAGCAGAAATTGTTAAACAAAATAGTCCGCATTGGGTGGTGACGGTTGTGCATGCCGAAGGTTCGACTCCAACAAGGGCTGGTTTGAAAATGCTTGTTAACCAAGTAGGAGAAATTGATGGAACCGTTGGTGGTGGAGCAGTTGAGCGAGCGATTATACATAAAATCGTAACCAATCAACCAGCTGAACCTGCGCTTTGGAGTTTTGATTTGGATGGTAATTCAAATTTTGAAGCAACAGGTATGGTGTGCGGTGGGATTCAACAAGTTTTTATTGAGCCATTATTTAATACAAATTGTTTATATATTATTGGTGCCGGGCATTGTGGTCGAGCCTTAAGCGAATTGGCTTCAAAGTGTGATTTTAATATTACCATGATTGACGATCGTGCTGAATTTGCAGATGCAAATAAACTCCCATTTGCTGACAGTGTGATTTGTGATGATTATGCAAATGTTGCTGCACACATTAATTTTTCACAAGATGCTTTTATTGTAGTTATGACGCATGGCCATAAACATGATGGGAGTGTTTTAGAGAAATTAATTGATCATCAATATAAATATCTTGGTGTTATTGGTAGTAAAAAAAAGGCGCAAAACATGCTCGATATATTAGCCAAAAAAGGTTTTTCTAAGGATAAATTAGCAAAAGTATGTACACCTATTGGATTACCTATAGGGTCGCAAACACCTACTGAGATTGCAGTTAGTATCACCGCACAATTGATTTCGATCAAAAACAATCTAAGAATATAATGACCAAAAGTATTTCCTCTTCAAATTTTGCAATATATATGCGTTTAATCAAATATATTAAACCTTATTGGAAATGGTTTTTAGTAGGTATCATTGGTACTACCTTCGCTTCTATGACTGCAGCAGCTTTTGTTTGGTTTCTTAAGCCGCTTATCAATCATGGTCTTGTTGATCCTAATGTTGGTTTTGTTAAATGGGCGCCACTAATGGTTATAGCAGCCTATTTATTCCTAAGTTTTTTTGCATTTCTTGGTGATTATGGTGCTGCTTGGGTTGCAAGGCAAATTATAAAGCGTATTCAGCGCCAGCTTTTTGCCAAGTATCAGTCATTGTCATCCAATTATTTAGATAAGAATTCATCTGGTACTTTATTATCCACCTTAATTTATAATGTTGAGCAAATTGCTCTTTCAAGTACAACGGCTTTAATTACCTTGCTCAAAAATGGTATCTATATTCCAGCGCTAATTGTAGTAATGTTTATTGGTAACGCCTTGTTAGCTAGTATTTTTTTGATGACAATGATTAGTGTATTTATGGTTATTTACTTTATTAGTAAATATCTTCAGCAATCGAGTATTAATGTTCAAAATGCTTTTGGTGATATGGCGCATATAACCAAAGAAACATTAGTAAACTCCGAAATTAAAAATCGCACAACAACTGAAAAAAGCCAGCAAATTCACGAATTTAATCAAGCTTCAGAATCGATAAGAAAGCAGCAACTTCATGTTACCGTTTATAACAGTCTTGGCGTAGTAGCTTCTAGAATAATCGTGTCCATTGCGCTTGCTGTTGCCATATATTTATCAACATCGCATAGAATTAACATTACTGTTGGCGCTTTTGTTTCAGTAATTAGTGCCATGTTATCCAGCATTAAACCGTTATGCGGTATGGTTGAAATCAATGCTACTCTACAAAAAGGTATTGCTGGCGCCAAGAGCGTATTTGTTATTTTGGATGAGGCCGTGTAGACAAAGCAAAGGGGTCAGGTCTCTACTTGCGACAACTTCGTTGGCAAGTTGTCGCAAGTAGAGACCTGACCCCTTTGCCTTTGCTATGTTTGATCGTTGTGAATTATAATTACATTCATGATGGGATATACTAAACAATATATAGGACAGGCTCCAGGCACTTTAGTGCATATTGGAGAGATCAAGGCTGAAAAAGTAACCATTACCATGGTTGATTATTATACTGATCATTTTGAATCAAAAAAAATTGATGATGTTAAGGATATTTTTCATAAGGTTCCTAGAGGTGGGAAACGTTGGATTAATATAGCTGGGTTGCATGATACGGATTTGATCGCGCAAGTTGGTGAGTATTTTAAAATACATCCAATTGCCTTAGAAAACATCGTTAATACTACACATAAAACTAGCTTTGATGATTACGATGATTTTCTACATATTATTGCTAATTCTGTTTATTGGAATCAAGATAACACCTCAATTGAAAAAGACCAATTTAGCATTGTAATGACAAAAAATTGTTTGATTACTTTTGTTGAAGAAGAGACTGATATTTTTGAGCCAATACTAAAAAGGTTGCAAAAACCAAAGTCAAGATTTTGTAAACTTGGGCTAGATTATTTGGCATATGCTGTTTTAGATTTAATTGTTGATAATTTTTTTGTTGTAATAGAGAACGTGGAGGATAGAGTTGAAGCATTGGAAGAAGTTTTAATTGGTGATCCAGAGCCAGATACTTTGAGAGAAATTCAGCAACTAAAGCGTAATTTGATATTTTTACGAAAATCAGTATGGCCTTATCGAGAGGTTGTTAGCGCTATGCAAGCATCCGATTCAGATCTTGTTAGTGACGATATTACTATATACGTGAAAAATCTTTATGATCACACTGTTCAGGCTATTGATATTATCGAAACTTTTCGAGATATGGTTTCCGGGATGCTAGATATTTACCTATCTAGTGTCAGCAATGAGATGAATAAGGTTATGAAGGTTTTGACGGTGATTGCAACTGTTTTTATTCCAATTACATTTATATCTGGAGTGTATGGTATGAATTTTAATACCAAATTTCCATTTAATATGCCTGAATTGGGGTGGCGTTATGGCTATTTATTCGCTCTAGGTATGATGGCTATTATAGCTTTAACGATGCTTATTTATTTTAAGCGAAAAAAATGGTTTTAATTTTTTATAAAATATAAAAAAGCCGGGATTTTTTGAAATTTGATAAAAAATTGCGAAAAAATTTTTGATTTTGTTGAACTTAAACCCCGGCAAATCATTTCCAAAATGATAGAATTTTGCTGGATTAATTGATGAGTAATATTCAGCATGCCTAAAATAAAAGTAAATGACATTAATCTTTATTATGAAGAAAGAGGGGTTGGTCCTGCTATTATTTTTGTTGGTGGATTTAGCGCCGATCATTCAGTATGGAATGCTATGGTTAAGCAATATTTTGGTTCTTATCGAGTGATTGTTTTTGATAACCGTGGAGCGGGAAGCTCAGATTGTCCTGATGTTCCATATACAGCGGAAATGTTGGCAGATGATGTGGCGGGGCTATGTAAGGCACTTAATATAGAGAATGCGCATTTTGTTGGCAGTTCAATGGGTGGACATGTCGTCATGACGCTTGCACATTTATTTCCAAATCTTGTTAAGTCAATGGTTATTCTGAACTCAGTAATGAAGCTGGAAAATTTTGGTAGAGAATACCAGCTTTATTTAGATGCAGTATATGGCTTGCTGCAAATATCAGACACATTGCCTTATAACACAGTGGTTGAAATATATACTAAAAGCAATATTGGATGGATTTTTTCAAATAAATTCTTAAATCGACCGGGAATGGTTGAAGAATTAATTGAAGCGCGAAAAAGGAGTGAATTTCCAATGACAAAAGCAAAGTTTAGAAACCAAAGAAATGTTAGTTTAACTTTTGATGCGAGTTCCTGGGTGAGCGAAATAGAGTGTCCATGTTTGGTTATTGCATCTGATGCTGATTCTGTATATCCACCTTCCGCTGTTAAGAAAGTTGCAGATTCTATACCAAATGCTAAATATTGTTTAATTAATGGTGATGTTGGTCATCTGCCTTTTATAGAAGAGCCGGCAAGAGTTGCTCGCGAGATAAAAACATTTTTAGCAGAAATAAGAGAGTAAATATATGCCGGTTAATCAAGCAGAAATTGAATTTTTTAAGCTGATGGATAAAAATCAGCAAAATAATCCAATGAAACCAATTCATGATTTGTCTCTAGAGGAGTATAGGGAGAGCGCGGCATTTTTTTCAGAATATGCAGGCAAGCCTGCTTCGGTTGATTATGACAATATTACGATTACAGCAAGAGATGCTTTTGACATACCAATTAGGATTTATAACAATGCTTTAAAGCAGAAGTTGCCAGTGCTTGTGTTTTGTCCTGGTTGTGGATATATGTTGGATTTTTTTGAGGCAAATGCGATTGCTTGTTCAAGGATTGCAGAGCAACTAAAAATTAAGATTGCCATTGTAAATTATAGGTTGGCACCTGAGAATCCTCTTCCTACGGCAATTTATGATGTATATGATACGGTTAAATTTTTTGCAACACATCATAAAGAAATGAATATTGATAAGGATAAAATATTTTTATGTGGTTTAAGTTCTGGAGCAAATGCAACGGCTATAGTTTCTAATTTGGCACGAAGTGACGATTCTTTTAAAATTTACAGACAAATTTTGCTAAATGGAAATTATGATTTAATTAGGTCTTCGCATGATTTTGATGACTACGAGAAGGAAGATAAGCTGTTGATTAGAGAGGTGATTAATTATATTTGCGATCGCGTGTGTCCAAATTTAGATGATCGCACTAACCCATTATTTTCACCTTATTATGAAAAAGATTTAACGCACCTGCCGCCAACTACAATTATAGTCTCGGAATATGATGGAATACGGAATGATTCGGAAGCTTATTTTAAGCAACTAAAAGAAGTTGGAAATGATGTCGAAAGTATATTAATACCTGGGCAGACACATAATACTATATTGATGAGATCAGTTTTAAGTGATGGTGTTGATCCAGCAACAGTGATTGCTGATGTTGTAAGAAAGCATATTTGATCTTTGTGACTTTCTGTAATTATGTTTAATTAATTGTTTTTTGCCTTTATTATCATAGGTGCTACACTACTTTGAACATAGGCAATCGCGGTTAACATTATGGCTACAAGTGCTTTGAGAGATGTTGTTTCAAGTTTAATTCCAAAAAGTAATGGCAGTGATGGTGCTGTAAGATTTTTCGGGCAGGTAGAAATGCATGAGCCAATTGCTATTATGCGTCCTCTGCATCATTATAGTGTTGCTGTAACGGATTTTGCCTGTACTGTTGATGATATGGTTGCTAGAGGTGCTCGATTAAGTTTTGTAGAAGGTGAGTTGTATTCGTGGGTTTGTAAGACATTTTCAAATACTGATTATATTGTGCCTGTTCTTAAATATCTTTCTAAGCAGGATGATTATTTGGCAAGTTTTGAGCAGATCAAAGGCTTGCACGCTTGGATAGTTAGTAAGTTTCCTGAAAATTATCGCAAAAAGTTTTTTGCAATAGCGCAAAGATTTTTGGCGGATATTGGTAACTCTAGAGATGGTGTTAGATTTTTAAAATATGCTTATCGTTGGTTTGAGGATTTGTTTGATGATGAGAATAGCAGAATAATTGTCTATAATCATTTTATAAGAGATATAACCAGGTTTTGTGAAAGATTTAAAACAAAAGAATATCGTAATAATTATACCGTTGTTTTTGCTGCGCTTTTATACTTTCGCAAGGTGGAACTTCCATTTAAATATTTTTTTGATTTTATCAGTGAGCTATCTAGTATCAGTGATGATTTTTTGTTTATTAAATTATTGTTTATGCTTTATCCGCCAGTGTTTAGATATCAATATGCTGAAACTAAAGAGTTATTGTTAGGTTCTTCTCCAGGTTCGCAAGAAACAGTCGATTCTATATCCTTTTTAAGATTATTTGTTAGTTCATTTTCAAGCAACGATATGAAGGAGTCATTGATTTTTGAACAAGCTGCTTTGTATCGTCCATTGATGTCGCATGGTCATATGCTTGTTATGGGATTTTTAGAAAGAGTATACGATCAAACTGTTGCTGTTAGACGATCGATGTCTATGTATGAGGAAAGGGAGCTTGGATCAGAAAAAGTAGAAATGAGGATTGAGCGTGCTACTGATATATGGGTAGTAGTAGCTAGAGCTATGCGCAGATTGTCAACGCGAATTCTGTTTAAAGATTTTGCTATGTTAGATGAATCATTCTCGAGAACAACTTACATGAATAGCAGTAGTATTGATTATGATGAAGCTACGCAGCAATTATACGTTAATGTTAAGCCATCAGATTATAATGAGATTGTGTTGCTATTGAGAGAAGCTGCTGGAATATTAAATATCGCCGATTCAGAATTAGCTAGAGTTATGCGCAGAGTAATCAAAGGTGATGCTATTATTTCTGATAAAGATGATGCGTCTGTTCGAGAGTGTAATGAATTGCTTTATCAGCTGATTTACAAAGTAAATAGAAGAGATCTGAGAAGGGAATGGGTGAAGAATCCAATTTTTGCGCGTAGCATATTGGCCAAATTGGTGGATCTTGGTTATAAAAACCGCTCTATAACAAAAAGTCAGAGAGGTGCTTTGGGAAAAGAACACCAAATTATAAATGCAATTTTTGATTTGCGAAAAGGTATTGATAATCTTTGCAAGATCGCGGGACCAGCTGAGGCTGTACGCCAACCTACTATGCTTCAATATTTGTTAATGGCATTGCACAGTATAAAACATGGGCATTTTACTTTTGAACAGGTGTTCACCCGCAGTTATACAGATGGAATGTATGCGCCAGTTGCAGAAGGTGGCAGTAACAAAGGACAGCGCTTTTTTGGTCCAGTATTGGTGCGTGAAAAGGTTGAGGATGATATGTGGAGGCGAATGGTTACCCAGACACGAACTTTTTTCGGTAGTGCTCATGAAAAGCGTAAAGCAGAAGGTAAAGATGCTAGTTTATCTGCTATTTATGAGGATAAAATTTTTAGGCACTTAAGGCCAAAGTAAAGGGGTCAGGTCTCTACTTGCGACAACTTGCCAACGAAGTTGTCGCAAGTAGAGACCTGACCCCTTTGAGCTAGTAGAGACCTGACCCCTTTGAGGGCTTCGTGCCAGATTTGGGCTTTGGCGATAATCTTTTCTTCGTCGATGGTTGTGAGTTTTCTATTATCGAGTAATTGCTTACCATTAACCCATACGTCTGTTACTTGGTCACGACCTGAAGCATAAACAATTTGATCTATTGGGTCATAAGTTGGTTGGGTTGCAACATGATTTAGATCAATTGCAATGCAATCTGCCTGTTTACCAACTTCAAGCGAGCCAATTTTATTATTAAGTCCTAGGATTTTAGCGCCATTTATAGTTGCCATTCTCAAGGTTTTGTTGGCAGGAAGAGTTTCTGCATTTAAAGTTTTTAATTTGCTAATGAAATTTGCCATGCGCATTTCGCCGATCATATCTAAATCATTATTACTAACAGGGCCATCAGTACCGAGGGCGACAGTTAAACCAAGATCCATAAAATCTTGAATAGGCGCAATGCCACTAGCTAATTTGCAGTTTGATTCAGGACAATGGACTATATTTGGTTTGGTTTCTTTTAAGATGTCTAGATCTTCTTGGGTAATTTGGGTCATATGTACACACTGAAAATTTGGTGACATTAAACCTAAATCATGCATTCTTTTAATTGGGCGTTTGTCGTAATTTTCAAGTGACATTTTTACTTCATCTGCAGTTTCATGGACATGCATATGGATTTTTACTTTATATTCTTCAGATGTATCTTTAATGCGTATCATATCCTCGTCTGCCAAAGTATACGGTCCGTGTGGTGCAAGAGCGATACTGATTAAATCGTGATTTTGATATTGTTTAAAAAACTCGATACTTTTTTTAATAGAATCTTCGCCGCCGTTGGCCCATGGTGTTGGGAATTGGATAACGTGGCCACCGATTGTAGCGCGCATACCAACTTCCTCAACTGCAAGGGAAGTTTCAATTGGGAAGTAATAATGTTCGTTGAAATTGGTGGTTCCGGATTTTAGCATTTCTGCCATCGCCAAAATCATGCCATCATGAATATATTCTGCGTTCATATAATTTTTTTCAGTTGGAAAAATATATTCAGTTAACCAGCGCATCAATGGCATGTCATTAGCTATGCCACGCATTAATGACATTGGATTATGAGTGTGGCAATTAATAAAACCTGGTAAAATGGCGTGATCAGCTAAGATTTTTATTTGATTGCTAGTGTATTTTTGCTTAGCTTCGTCTTTAGGCAGAATTTCTAAGATTTTGTCGTTATTTATAACTAGGGCATGGTCAGTTAAAACATCGTCATTGTTATTTACGGTAATAATCCATTTGGGATACAGAATAAAATCTACTTGTTGCATAATTATAATCCAAATTCTTTTTTGAGCATTAAAATCGAACCATAGGTTGCGTCGAATTTGCGTTCCACCAATCTGTTTTGAATCATCGGGTGCAGTCTTGGTTGTACAAATGGTGCGACCCCACCAAACAAACTATAGGGAAGTAGTTTCGCTCCCATGCCTGCTCGTTGTTCAATGGTGCCGATTAGAAGATCAATTTCTTTGGCGGCTTTTTTCATGAGTCTTAGCGCCAAACGATCTTCTTTTTCTACATACTCAATTACAATGGGGGCGATTTGACCAAATGTTTCAGGGCGTGCGTTACTCATCCAGCTTAAGAATGTATTTAAGTCATTATCAAATTTTTGCCAAATAGCTTCTAGCATAGGGGTGTATTTTTGTCTGCCGTCATAGGCACGAAAAGCAAGGCGGACTGCTTCTAAGCCAAGCCATGCGCCACCACCTTCGTCGTCTTGTGGGAAGCCCCAACCGCCTACGGCAATAATATCATCACCTTCAACTCGCATGCCGATTACGCCGGTGCCGATTATAACGATAGCCCCATCTGCGCCATCGTGTGCTCCTAAACATGCTGCATAGGCATCAGATTTTAAGAGTAATTTTTCACCAAATGGATGTGGGTGAGATAAAAATTTTTCAATTGCAGGTGGGAATTCTGTTCCTGCTAAACCACAACCAATATAGAAATTGTAGTTTGGATTGTCTAACTTTATGCCAAGTGGTCCAAGAACGCTATTAACACCATCTAATATGTTATGCCAAGCTTCATCTGCTGAGGTGCAGATGTTCCCAGGCCCACTACGGCTTTCACCTAGAAGTTCACCTGCTTGAGTTTCAATGCGAACCTTACATTTTGTGCCACCACCGTCGACACCTATTAAGATATTTTTTTGCATATCGCTTTATAGCCCAGGTCAGGTTGGGGGTCAAGTCTAGAGTTGAGCTTTCAGCATCTCTCAACTTTTCTCAACTCTAGACTTGACCCCCAACCACCATGTTAATATACGGCGTGGCAAATAATACCTATCATAAGAATGAAAACATCGGTTGGTCAGTACCTAATTATTGGGATGCTGTGGCCCTGGCTTTGATTGTTGCAATATTTGCTGTATTAGGTTGGACAGCGATGCAAATGGCAACGCCTTATAACGTTGGTCAGGCGATTCCTATCTCTCTTAGCCCTAGGTCTTTACCCGTTTATGCTATGCGTACTGTTTTAAGGATGTTTATTGCCCTTTTTTGCTCTTTAATTTTTACTTTTGTCTTCGGGGCTGTGGCCGCTAAGAATAAAAAAGCTGAGCGCATTATCATTCCTCTGATTGACGTTTTGCAGTCAATACCGGTTTTAAGTTTTCTATCTATAAGTGTTGCCGGTTTTATCTTGTTATTTAGAGGGAGTTTGTTAGGGCCTGAATGCGCTGCTATTTTTGCTATTTTTACATCGCAAGTTTGGAATATGACCCTAAGTTTTTATCAAAGCGTGAAGAGTGTTCCCAAAGATTTGCGCGAGGTTACGGCTATTTATCAACTTTCTAGTTGGCAAAAATTTTGGCGTCTAGAAGTGCCATATGCTATGCCAGGTCTTTTGTGGAACATGATGATGTCAATGTCTGGCAGTTGGTTTTTTGTAGTGGCATCTGAAGCTATTTCTGTAGCGAATCAGCATATTAATTTACCAGGAATTGGGTCGTATATTGCTGTTGCAATTGCTCATGCTGATAAAACTGCGATTTACTACGCAATTGGCGCTATGTTAATTGTAATTTTGCTTTATGATCAATTGTTGTTTAGGCCGTTGGTGCAGTGGTCTGAAAAATTCAAATTCGATGAAGTGCTGGATGAAAGAATTTCTAGGTCTTGGGTGGTTAATTTATTTCAAAGAACGCGAGTCCTACGTCAAGTTAGTGTTTTATTTTATTTGTTATTTGATAAATTTGTTAATATTAATTATCTATTAAAACGTCATTCTAGTTTTTTTCAACATCATCTTCGCGGACGCCAGGATCCAGGGGCAGATAAAAAGAAAAATCTTAAATATTTTTTTGTCAAATGGAAGATTATTCCTCTTTTAGGGGATTTAATCGTTTTTGCTCTCTTCGTTATGTTATTGTTTTATCTTTGGCACTTTTTGGTTGACTTCGTAACATGGCATGATGTCGCAAGAACTTTTGTTTTGGGATCGGTGACGGCGCTTAGAGTATTAGTTCTTATATTCCTTTGTTCTCTTATCTGGGTGCCGGTTGGAGTGTGGATTGGTTTTCGCCCTAGGTTGACGGAGTTTATTCAGCCTATAATTCAATTTTTGGCTGCTTTTCCGGCTAATTTGGTTTTTCCGATTGTGGCTTTATGGATAGTCAAGTATAAGTTGGATGTAAATATTTGGACTTCACCTTTAATGGTGCTAGGTACACAATGGTATATATTGTTTAATGTTATTGCCGGGGCTAGCGCTATTCCAGAAGAGGTACGATTGGTGTCTAAGAATTTGGGCGTTAAGGGTTTTGTGAAGTGGCGACGTTTGATTTTGCCGGCTATTATGCCGTTTTTTGTGACGGGTGCTATTACTGCAGCAGGTGGTGCTTGGAATGCCAGCATTTTGGCAGAAGCTATCAACTGGGGTAATATTAAATTAAACGCTGTTGGCTTGGGTGCTTATATTACGCATTACACTAGAGTAGGGAATTTCCCACATGTTATTTTAGGGACGGCTGTAATGTGTTTGTTTGTGCTAGTTATTAATAGAATCTTGTGGCGTCCATTATACAATTTAGCGATAGAAAGGTTTAAGGTGAATTAGCATGGAAAAAAAGCCATTAATTGTAGTTGAAAATGTTAATAAGTCATTCAAAAAGAGCGATAGACAGGATCACTTAGTGTTGAATGAATTAAATTTGAGTTTATATTCTGGAGAAATTGTGGCCTTGCTGGGTAAGTCAGGCTCAGGCAAATCGACTTTATTGCGTATTATTGGTGGTTTGGTAAAGCCAACTTCAGGTCGAGTTTTGCATCATGATCAAGAGCTGATCGGGCCTGCGCCAGGACTGGCTATGGTTTTCCAAAGTTTTGCCTTGATGCCGTGGATTACGGTATTGCAAAATGTAGAATTAGGTTTAGAAGCGCAAGGTGTGCCGAAGCAGGAACGACGCAATCGTGCTCTTAAGGCTATTGATATTGTTGGCTTGGATGGTTTTGAGTCCGCCTATCCCAAAGAGCTATCTGGTGGTATGCGGCAGAGAGTTGGTTTGGCGCGAGCTTTAGTAGTAGATCCTGAAATTTTACTAATGGATGAGCCTTTTTCTGCTTTAGATGTTTTAACGGCTGATAATTTGCGAGGGGACTTGATTGATTTATGGCAATCTGAAAATACCAATATTAAAAATATTGTAATAGTAACTCACAACATTGAAGAAGCTGTTTTACTTGCTGATCGAATTATAGTATTCGGTGAAAGTCCTAAAAATATTAGAGCTGAATTGAAAGTTGATGTTGCGCATCCGCGTAATGAGGATGACGCCAAGTTTCGTAAGTTGGTTGATCATATTTATACTCTGATGACTATGCCAGATAGTGAAACTATTGATTTTGGTTATAAAATTATTGATATTGGTTATCGCTTACCTGATGTTCAAGCATCTGAGATTACAGGCTTTATGGACATGATGACCGAATATAAAGGCGCCAAGGTTGATCTCCCTGAGTTGGCAGATGAATTTACCATGGGTGTGGATGATCTTTTCCCTATTATAGAGGCTTTGCAGATTTTGCGTTTTGTGCATGTATCGCACGGTGACATACAGCTCTCTCAGGCTGGAAAGTTATTTGCTGACGCTGATATTTTAAAGAGGAAGAAGGTGTTTGCGAGTCACTTAATTAAGCATGTGCCACTGGCCAGGCATATTCGGCGAGTACTTGATGAGCGGCATGGCCAGAGGGCATCTGAAGAGAGGTTTTTGCGTGAATTAGAAGATTATTTGAGTGAGGATGCTGCTGAAAGGGTGTTAGAAACCGTAATTGACTGGGGTCGTTATGCCGAAGTTTTTGCGTATGATTATAATAATGGTCAGCTCAGTTTAGAAAACCCGGATTAAATTTCCACATTTTTCTTAAAGTTCTAACTCTTATGTTTACAGGAATTCTTATGCTAAACTAGTTGGAGTTTTAGCAACTGTAATTAAATTAATTCATTAAAAATTAGATATTGATATGGAAAATAATAAATTAACACCTGGTAAAAATGTGCCATATGAGATTAATGTGGTAATTGAAATTCCTGCATATAGTCCTCCTGTAAAATATGAAGTTGATAAAGATACTGGTGCTTTATTTGTAAACAGATTTATGGCGACGGCTATGCGCTATCCATGTAACTATGGTTATATCCCTGGCACTTTAGCTGATGATGGTGATCCATTGGATGTGGTAGTGATCAGTCCATTTTCTTTATTCAATGGCGTTGTTATTCGCTCAAGACCAATTGGTTTATTGAAAATGCAGGATGAGTCTGGTGAAGACAGTAAAGTTATCGCGGTGCCTCATAGTGACTTAACAGACCTGTATTCTGATGTTAAAACCCATGAAGATTTGCCAAGATCTCAACTCTACACTATTAGACACTTTTTCGAGCATTATAAAGATCTTGAGCCTGGAAAGTGGGTTGAAGTAGATGGTTGGGTTGGATTAGAAGATACTTATAAAGAGATCAATGATAGTTTAGTGAAATGAAAGTTATTGTTGGGCTTGGTATTACAGGACTGTCTTGTGCTCGGTTTTTAGCGAAACGTGGCGTAGATTTTGCTGTGATTGATACCAGAGAAAACCCTCGATATCTTAGTGTATTTAAACAAGAATTTCCTAATATTCCCTTATATCTTGGAGGTTGGTACCCAGAGGTTCTAGCTAGAGTTGATGAAATTATTGTAAGCCCAGGGTTGGATCTTAAAAATACGCCTATTGAAAAACAAATTAAACAAGGTAAATCTGTTATTGGAGATATCGAACTTTTTGCGCGTTTTTGTCAGGCTCCGGTGGTTGGTATTACAGGATCAAATGGAAAAAGTACTGTTACAACTTTGCTAGGAGAAATGGCAAAAGCTAGCGGGTTGAATGTTGCTGTTGGCGGTAATCTTGGTATCCCAGTGTTGGATCTTCTGCAACAAAATGGTGATGCAGAATTGTTTGTGTTGGAGCTTTCTAGTTTTCAATTGGAGTTAACAAGATCGTTAAAGCTCAAGGCAGCAGTTTTATTAAATGTATCTCCTGATCATATGGACCGTTATTTGAATTTTAATGAATATTTGTCGGCTAAACTGCGCATTTATGATGATTGTGAAATTACGGTTATTAATGGTGATGAGAACTTACTTGATATTGGTTTAATATTTGGTGATAAGGAGTTGTGCTTTTTTTCTAGTAATAAACCTAGCGATGGGGAGTTTGGTTTGGTTGGTGATGTTATTTATTTTGGTGAGCAAGAGCTAATTAAAGCAAGTGAACTAAAAATTCAAGGAAGGCATCAACTAAATAATTTATTGGCTGCATTGTCCTTGGGAAAAGCTATTAATTTACCAATGAACGCTATGCTGGATGTTGCTAAAAAATTTGCGGGATTGCCACATCGTTGTCAGTTTGTGCGCAATTATCACGATGTTGCTTGGTATAATGATTCTAAAGGCACTAATGTTGGTGCAACTTTGGCTGCTATTGATGGTTTGTCTGGTCCTATTATTTTGATTGCAGGAGGGCAAGCAAAGGGTGCTGATTTTTCAATTTGGCGTGAATCTGTGAAAGAAAAGGTGAAAACCGTTATATTAATTGGTGAAGATGGGCCGGCTATTGATCGTGCTATTTGTGATGTGACCAATATTATTTATGCTGATAGTATGGCTGAAGCGGTAAGGGTGGCAGCTAGAGTTGCGGAATTTGGTGATAAGGTTCTTTTATCTCCGGGATGTGCTAGTTTTGATATGTTTCGAGACTTTGTTGATCGTGGTGAACAGTTTACTAGGTTAGTACGCGCTCTATGTTAGAAAAAAGTATTGATAAATCATTTGTATATGATTACAAGTTAATATTTATAGTTGCATCTTTGTTAGCAGTTGGTTTGTTAATGGTGGCCTCTGCTTCAATGGTGGTGTCTGATCAAAAATTTCATACTCCGTTCCACTTTTTAGTACATCAAATGTTTTATGTGGGACTGGGTTTTGTTATCGCTTTTTATATAATTAAGTTACCTATTAATTTTTGGCAAACCCATGGCCCTAGACTGTTGTTGATTACCATTGGTTTGTTGTTGTTGGTATTGGTGCCACATGTAGGGCGTGAAGTGAATGGCAGTATTCGTTGGATTGGAGTAGGGCCGTTTGGTTTGCAAGTATCAGAATTGGCTAAATTAAGCTTTATTATTTATCTTTCTGGGTATTTAGTAAGAAGGGAAGTGGAAGTTAGGAGTAGATTTAGCGGTTTTTTAAAGCCTCTTTTGGTGTTGGGGATTATAGGCATTTTGCTCTTATCTGAGCCTGATTTTGGTGCAACAGCTGTAATTGTGGCGACAGCCATGGGTATGATTTTTATGGCAGGGGCTAGAGTTTGGCAATTTGTATTGTTGCTAATTTTGGTGGTGATTGTTATGGCTTTGATGGCTGTAGCCTCACCATATAGAGTTTTGAGATTGACAACATTTTTGCATCCATGGGCCAATCAATTTAGCAGTGGTTATCAATTGACTCAATCTTTGATAGCTTTCGGGCGCGGCAGTTGGTTCGGTGTTGGTTTGGGCAATAGCATCCAAAAGTTATTTTATTTGCCAGAGGCACATACTGATTTTTTGTTTGCCGTGCTTGCCGAAGAGTTAGGGTTTGTTGGTGATATGGTTGTTATTGGGCTTTTTGTGGCGCTATGTGCTAAGATCATGTTTATTGGTAAAAGGGCTTTTGTCGCTGGGAAGCAGTTTCACGCATATCTGTCTTATGGTATTTGTTTGTGGTTCAGTATGCAGACTATTGTGAATATAGGTGTTGACGCTGGTCTCTTGCCAACTAAGGGTTTGACTTTGCCTTTTATGAGTTATGGTGGCAGTAGTATGTTACTTAATTGTATTGCTTGTGGGATTGTATTGAGGATTTACCATGAAATTAACAGCTGATCTTAAAGAGGCAAAACATATTCATTTGATCGGAGTTGGCGGTTCTGGTATGTGTGGCTTGGCTCGAATTTTATTGGCTTACGGTTATCGCGTTTCAGGTAGTGATGTTAAGGAAAATAACGTTGCGCGGGAGCTGCAAGCCATGGGCGCAAAAATTGTTTTTGAGCACAATGCAGAAAATATTGATGGTGCTGACGTTGTTGTGGTATCCAGCGCAATCGATACCTGTAATCCAGAAATAGAAGCAGCTAGATCAAAAAATATCCCAGTTATTTTAAGAGCTCAAATGTTGGGTGCATTAATGCGATTGCAAAAGGGTATTGCTATAGCAGGTACTCATGGCAAAACCACAACTACTAGTTTGGTGACTGATTTGCTGAGAGAAGGTGGGTTGAACCCATCTTTTGTAATTGGTGGGATGTTGAATAGTGGTGGTAAGTACGCTGATTTGGGAAGTGGGGATTTTTTCGTAGCAGAAGCAGATGAGAGTGATGCCTCTTTCTTACATCTTAACCCAGAGATTACTGTAGTTACTAATATAGATCAGGATCATATGGTAACTTATGCTGATAATTTTGCTAAATTACAGCAAACGTTTTTAGATTTTTTGCGCAAATTACCGGCATCTGGTCTTGCCGTGCTTTGTCTTGATGACCCAGGTATCAAGCAGATTTTATCGCAGATTGACCGCCCATTTGTCACATATGGTTTTGCTAAAGATGCTGATGTAAGAGTGGAAGATTGGCAACAAATAGGAACGAAGTGTGAGTTTAGCATTGTACGTAATGGGCGCGATTCCTTGAAAGTTAAGTTGAATTTGCCGGGCAAGCACAACGCGTTAAATGCTTTAGCTGCCATTGCAGTTGCGACTGAATGTGGTGTGACTGATGCTGATATTTGTAAGGGCTTAGAAAATTTTAAGGGTGTTGGTAGGCGCTTTCAAGTTTATGAGAGAGAGATTTGCTATAAAACAGTAACTTTGATTGATGATTATGGACATCATCCGCAAGAAATTGCTGTAACAGTTGATGCAATAAGGCAAGCTTGGCCAAATCGCAGGTTGGTTTTGGCGTTTCAGCCGCATCGATACACAAGAACTAAGGCTTTATTTAAAGATTTTGCAGAAGTTTTATCTGAGGTTGATGTGTTGTTGTTATTAGATGTTTATTCCGCTGGCGAAGATTATATTGTTGGTGCGGACAGTAAAAGTTTGTGTGATAGTATTAAAAATAAAAATGGTAAAGAGGTGGTTTTTGTAAAAGAAGTTGATGCTTTGCCATTTGAATTGCAAAAAGTTTTAAAAGACGATGATGTCTTATTGATTCAGGGTGCTGGCAGTATTGGCAAAATGGCAGACTACTTTATTTCACAGAGTAATTGATTCTTATGTTGATAAGGAATCATAAGTTAGCACCTTATACCACTTGGAATATTGGTGGTCCAGCAGCATTTTTTTTCCAGCCTGATTCACTTGAGTTATTACAAAAGTTCTTGTGTGAATACAAAGATCAAGAGATTTTTTGGTTAGGAGCTGGAAGTAATATTCTAGTTTCTGATAAGGGATTTGATGGGGTCATTATTTATCCGAAAAATATTCTGCAAGAGTGTTTTGTCAGTGGCAAATACATTGAAGTTGGTGCCAGTGTTTCAATTTCAACATTTTTACATGTTGCTCTTAAGTATGGTTTAACCGGTTGCGAATTTATGGTTGGGATTCCGGGTACTATAGGTGGCGCATTATTTATGAATGCAGGTGCTCATGGCGGTCAGATTTGGGATCGCGTTTCTCTCGTTAGAACCATTGATAAAAACGGAAGTATACATGAAAGAAATTGTGATGATTTTGTGGTTTCTTATCGGCGGGTTATAAACAAGATGTCTCAAGAGTGGTTTCTATCAGCTAAATTGCGTTTGGATAAAGGCGATTCAAAAATAGCTATTCAAAGTATGCGCGAGTTTATGCAACATAGAATAAAGAATCATCCTTGTTTATTACCAAGCTGCGGTTCGGTTTTTCGGAATCCAAAGCCACTTAGTGCTGCTCAGTTAATTGAGAGTGCAGGCCTTAAAGGATTACAAATTGGTGGAGCACAAGTTTCTCCTAAGCACGCTAATTTTATTGTGAATCTTGGAAATGCTACAGCAAATGATGTTTTAAGAATTATTGATCATATAAAAAAAGAAGTTTATGCTAAATTTTCTGTTGAGTTAGAAACAGAGGTTAAATTTATTGGGGACAAATAATTGTGAATGCAAAAAAGTTCGGTAGAGTTGCTGTTTTAATGGGTGGCACATCCAGTGAACGTAATATTTCTTTAGAGTCAGGACAGTGTGTTTTAGATGCTCTTTTAAGATTGGGGGTTGATGCCTATTCAATTGATGTTGATGAAAGAGTAGCAGAAGTTTTATATAAAGAGAAACCTGATCGTGCATTTATTGTGTTGCATGGCACTAATGGTGAAGATGGGGTAGTGCAGAGTCTGTTAGATTGTTTGCAGATTCCATATGCTTCTACTGGTGCAGCCGCATCGCTTTTAACTATGAACAAGGTGTATTGTAAATCTTTATTAAGAGCTTATGGTATCCCAGTACAAAGTGATATTTATTTGCATAGTGATATGGATTGTTCGAAAATCATTGATAGTTGCAGTTATCCGCTGTGTGTAAAACCAATCGATAATGGTTCTAGTTATGGGGTGAGTAAGGTTGAAGATAAATTTGCACTTGAGGATGCTATAAAATTAGCTGGAAAGTTTAGTTCTGAAATTATGTTAGAGCCGTGGGTTGATGGGCGTGAATTTGCCGTGCCAGTTTTAGATGGCAGGGCTTTACCTGTGGTAGAAATTGTAACACCTGAAGGTGAATTTTATGATTATGCTGCAAAATATGAAAAAGATACTACACAATTTTTGTGTCCAGCGCCGCTTAATGCCGTTGATACATCATTGATTCAGGGTTTAGCTGAGAAAGCTTTTAGTGTCACTGGCTGTCGCTATTGGGCTAGAGTGGATTTTTTGCAGGATAAAAGCGGTAACTTTTATTGTTTGGAAGTAAACACTATTCCTGGTATGACATCTCACAGTTTGGTTCCTATGTCTGCCAAGGAAATAGGTTGTTCATTTGATCAATTAGTATGGAAGATTTTAGCTCTAAGTTATGAGGAATAAGATTAAAATTGCTTTAATTGCTCTATTAATTGTTTTGTCTTTATTTTTTTTGATAAAGATAAGAAATTTTTTTGTAAATCCCAATAATTTCACAATAACTAATGTGCAAATTATTGCAACATATTCTCATATTAGCCCAAATGATTTAAAGACTAGAATTGTGAATGATATTAATGGTAATTTTTTTACTATTGATAATAAAAAAATAATGCATAATATTTTGCAAATTCCTTGGGCTTATGCGGTGAATATTAGAAAAAAGTGGCCAGATACTCTTATTATAACGGTGCAAGAACAGCAGCCTATAGCTGTTTGGAATGATTCTGGTTTAATTAATATTAATAATAAAATATTTGATTACAAGGTAAAAACTTTTCCCGGTAATTTACCTCATCTTTACGGTAATATTGCGAAACTACAAGAAATTTTAATTTTTTATAAAAGTTTTTCTAATATGTTATTAGCTGATAACCTAGTTATTAATAGGCTTGTATTAGATAATGATAATAATTGGCGTCTTGGTTTGGTTGGGGGTATCAAGCTAAAGCTTGGTAGTACGCAGGTTTTGCAAAAAATGCAGACTTTTATCAAAGCCTACCCTAAAATCATAAAGGATCACCGCGATACACTTTCGGAAGTTGATTTGCGTTACAGTAATGGTATGGCTGTGCGTTGGAAATGAATTACCTAGCGTTTGAATATAACGCGAAATTCTAGACCTTTGCCGGTCTCTGGTGTTACTAGTGATATCTTAGCTTTATGCATTTTGGTGATTTGCTTCACTATACCAAGACCTAAGCCGCTGCCAGAGGCGGTATTACCTATAATTCGATAAAAGCGTTCGAAGACTCTTCTTCTTAATTTTTCCGGTATTCCGGGCCCATTATCGACAACCTTTAAGACCACAAATTTTTTGTGAGGTTGTATTATTACTTTTACCATGCCGTTATCAGGGG
This sequence comes from Gammaproteobacteria bacterium, assembly GCA_016936855.1. Lineage (GTDB taxonomy): Bacteria > Pseudomonadota > Gammaproteobacteria > UBA9339 > UBA9339 > JAFGXA01. The sequence goes on from JAFGXA010000021.1 coordinate 26,066, forward strand.
TATAACGTATAGCGTTGTCTATTAAATTTCTTAGTAATATGCCTATAGAAATAGCATTTCCAGGAATGGTTGGGGTTTTTTCTGGAGCTTCTAATTCTATTTCAATATTTTTTTTGCTGGCTATAGTAATTAAATCGGCAATAATTTGCGCTGCCTCAAATCTTAAGTCAACGGGGCCTCGTTCTTGTATCGCTGTGTTACTGGGAATCATTTTGCTTAAAGTTAGCAGTTGTTGCACTACATGAGTACTTCTGCTGACACTTTGCAAAACTTTTTGCAAGGCTTCATTCTTTTCCTCCAAAGTCTCGGCTGCTATAGCTACTTGTATATGAGCTCTAAGTGCGGCGAGTGGTGTGCGTAGCTCGTGAGCAGCATCTGCTGCAAAGCGTTTTTCTCGTTGAAATGTCTCGTGTAATCGTATGAACAAAGAGTTTAACTCTTTTATGAGGGGCTTTATTTCCGGTGGTACGGCATCTGTAGAAACTGGTTTCAGATAATATGCTGCGCGATTGTGCACCTCCTCGGCTATTTTTTTTATGCTTATAAATCCTCTGCCAGAAATAATCCAGATCATTAGTGCTAGAAATGGATAGATAATAACCATTATTACTATGGAATCTTGGGTTATTTGGGATTCTAATTGATCGCGAAAAGTATATGGTTCTGCTACAGCAATTGTTAGCGTATTAGCTTTGTTGTTGCCGACAAATAATCTCCATGATTTATCGTTTAACTTTAAGTCGCTAAACCCAAGCCCCTGTTTGTAGAGAGGGGCGATCAATCTTTTGCTAGAATATAGTATTAATTTATTTTGTTTATTCCAGATTTGAAACTCTACTTTTTTCAGAAAAACTTGCGCTTTTTTACCACATTTTTGATTATTATTTGAGAGGCACTTGCTATGATTATTACTCCAGTTTTTGTTAAAATTTCTTTGAATATTTTTCAGGTCGTGGGCTTTGTTTTTATTTCCTACAAATGAGCTTATTATTGATGATGTGGTTGATAACCTTGCGTCTAGATAATTACGTAGGTTTTTATGTTCGAAAAAAAGGTTTCCAATAATAGCCAAAGAAGTTATTAGCGAAACGCTAAGTAATAAATTTATTAAAAGAAAGGCCCGAATCGATGGGATCATTGCTTTATGTTCTCTGTCAATCCTCTAATGCTGGAATCATGTATCCAACTCCACGTATTGTCGTTATTAAATCGCTGCCGAATTTTTTACGCAAATTATGGATATGTACTTCAATAGCATTACTATCAACATCATCTCCCCATCCGTACAAATTATGTGCCAAGTGATCTCTTGTTAGTGCTTTGCCAACATTGCTTAGCAACATGTGCAAGAGAGCAAATTCACGCCTTGACATCACAACAGATTTATTGTTTTGTTTAACGCTGTATGATGCTGGATCCAGTTCTATATCTTTGTAAACAATTGTAGGATTAGCGCGAGCAGTGCTTCTTCTTTGCAATGTTCTGATTCTTGCGCATAGCTCATCTAAATCAAATGGTTTAGTTAGATAATCATCAGCGCCACCATCTAAACCCTTTACTCTATCACTTACGCCATCATATGCGGTTAATATTATCACTGGAGTCGTTATGTTTTTCTTTCTTATGGTCTTAAGGACATCCATGCCAGATCTTTTTGGCAAACCGAGATCAAGAATTATGACGTCAAATTGTTCGTTCAGTATAACATTGATCGCCATTTGGCCATCAGAAACACGGTCTACGGTATATTGATGTTGTTTTAATCCGGCTACGACGCCGTCGGCCAACAAGTCATCATCTTCAACTAGTAGTATGCGCATAAGGTTTTCCTTGAAGTGACATAACAACTAAGATGTTAGCTATATTTCAGCTAAATATCAATAATAGATCGTTGAGAAAGGTCCTGCCGCGCTTAGTTGTGGCAAAGTGTGATGCATTGTAATCTAGTAATTGATTACTTTTGGCGCATTCTAGTTTAGGTGTTATTTCTTCTATATTGACGCCAGTGCGTTCATGCAAGAGACTAAATTGAATAGGTTGATATAGTCTGAGGGTATTGATCATGAATTCTAGCAGTAAATCCTTTTTATTGAGTCTATATTCGCTAAGTTGTTTAACGCCAGTTGAATATTTTTTCGGGTTTTTTTCCTTTATAACTCTTATATCTTTTAATTTACTATGGGCTCCAGCGCCGATTCCTATGTAATTTCCAAATAGCCAGTAGTTTAGATTATGTTGGCATTCCAGGCCTTTTTTACTATAAGCTGAGATCTCATACTGATTATAGCTATTTGATTTTAAGAGATTCTTTCCATGCTTTTCTATTAATGTAATGGTTTTTTCATCAGGAATATTAGGTGTTTTTTTAGCGAATATGGTATTAGGTTCAATGGTGAGTTGATACCAGGATATATGTTCAGGATTTAGTTGCAAGCAATTTGCTAAATCAGATGTAGCCTCTTTTATAGTCTGTTCTGGCAAACCAAACATTATATCTAGGTTGATGTTATCAAATCCGCATTTTCTCGCATTTTTAAAGGCATTAATGGCTTGTTCTTTAGAGTGAGTGCGACCTAAACTCTTTAGCTTGGAATCTTGTAAGCTTTGTATGCCGAGTGATAAGCGGTTTATTCCAATACTTTTTAATTCTATAAGTTGATTGAATGTTACATTGTTTGGATTTGCTTCTATAGTGACTTCAGGGTTTTGTGTGGTTTTGTATTTGTGAATTTCTGTGAAAAGTTTTGAGTAAAAATTGCTAGATAACAGTGTTGGTGTGCCGCCACCTATGAATATTGATTGTATGATATAGTTGCTATTGTTAGCCATTGATTGATGGAGGTCTGCTATTAAAGCTGTGAGATACTCTGTTTCAGGTAATGGTTTTGGCCCGCGATATGAGTTAAAATCACAATAAGGACATTTAGTTGAACACCAAGGAATATGTATATATAAGCTAATTTTACGGCTTCTTTGCATAGTGGTTTATTATGCACCAAAAGTGCGGGTGGCGTATATGGAAACGACTACACTTAATTATGATAAATGGTTAGAGCAGGTTATACCCTTGGCAAAGTGCGCTGGTGATGAGATTATGCGCATCTATGAGGGTGATGAGGATTTGGAGTTGACGCATAAATTTGATGACTCACCGCTGACAATTGCTGATTTGCGGGCCAATGACATCATTGTTTCTGGGCTTAAGGCCATTACTCCTGAAGTGCCGGTGTTGTCTGAAGAAATGGAGACGGTGGATTACAAGCAGCGTTCTTTATGGGATCGTTATTGGTTAATTGATCCATTGGATGGTACTAATGAGTTTTTGGAACATTCAGGGCAATTTACAGTAAACATTGCTTTGATCGACAATCATCGCTCAGTCTTGGGAGTTAGTTATGCCCCAGCCCTTAAAAAATGCTATTATGCCAGGCTTGGGTCAGGAGCGTATTGTTTGCATGATTCAGGTGATGTGGTAAATATCAAAACCCGAAAGGCTAGAGCGCCAGTTGATATTTTGGTAAGCAAACGATTGAAGCTTGATAATTTGGAACCATTTTTACAAAGTTTGCAAGATTATAATTTGACCAAGTTTGGTGGGTCCTTGAAGCTTTGCTATCTTGCCGAAGGTGGTGCTGATGTTTATCCTAGGCTTGGTAAAAATTGTGAGTGGGATACTGCGGCTGGTCAAATAATAGTTGAGGAAGCTGGTGGCTTGCTTGTCGATTTGGATTTTAAAGCTTTGCGTTATAACACCAAGGAGTCATTATATAATCCTTATTTTATGGTGATAGGAGATAAAGAATTTCCTTGGCAGAGTTATTTGGAGAAATTGAGGGGGTAACTTTTCGCTCGTCATCCCGACGGATTTATACGTCATCCCGGCGGCGGCCGGGACCTAGAGGCATTAAAAAATATTATAATTTTTGTTTTAATTGTCTCTGGGTCCTGGCGTCCGCCAGGATGACGTGAAAAAAACCAGGGTGTGAAAAAACCAGGGTGTGAAAAAAACCGAGATGACGTTGTGTTGAATGAATAGTGGCATTAAGGGATGTTGCTTAATAAGGGGTAAATATGCATTTGAATTTTTTGGATTTTGAACAGCCAATAGCAGAGTTGGAGGCGAAAATTGAAGAATTACGTTTTATGACGGATAACTCCAACTTAAATGTTGGGGAAGAGATAAGGCATCTGCAGCGCAAAGTAAATGAGCTTACAAAGTCTATTTTTGCTGATCTGACGCCAATGCAGGTTGTAAAACTAGCTAGACATCCACAACGTCCACATGCAATGGATTATATTAATTCGATTTTTACCGATTTCGATGAGCTCTTTGGTGATCGGCATTCTTCCAAAGGTATGGCAATTGTGGCTGGTATGGCACGATTAGATGGTGAGCCAGTAATGGTTATTGGCCAACAAAAAGGGCGCAATACCAAGGAGAATTTGTTGAGAAACTTTGGCATGCCTAATCCTGAGGAGTATAGACGCGCTTTGCGTTTAATGCAGTTAGCAGAGAAATTTAAGTTGCCAGTGATTACTTTGATTGATACTCCAGGAGCTTATCCTGGAATTGAGGCTGAAGAACATAATCAAAGTGAGGCAATTGCTAGAAATTTGCTTGTTATGTCTAAACTTAAAACACCCATTATTTGTGCGGTAACAGGTGAGGGCGGTTCTGGTGGGGCTCTTGCTTTGGGCGTGGGGGATTGGGTGATGATGCTACAATATAGTATTTATTCGGTTATTTCTCCTGAAGGTTGTGCTTCAATTTTATGGCGCAGCCAAGATAAAGTTGAGGAGGCTGCGGAAGCCTTGAATTTGACGGCTGATAGATTGTCAAAGTTGCGTTTGATTGATGAGATTATTAAAGAGCCACTAGGTGGTGCGCATCGTGATTATGATGCAGTTGCCAAATCTTTACATAATTCTCTAAAGTTGAAGTTGAAAGAATTAAAAGGTTTCCCGTGTGATCATCTCTTAAAAGAACGTCAGCAGCGTTTGCTTAACTATGGTCGTTAAAAAATTCCTTATCGCTTATAGCGGGGGTATGGATTCTCACGTTTTGTTGCATCGTTTTGCGAGTTTGCGCAATAAGTTTCCCAATAAAATTTCTTTACGTGCAATTTATGTTAATCATGGTTTAAGTTCTAAAGCTGATGATTGGGCCGAGCACTGTTGTGCTATATGTAGAGATTTGGACGTCGAATTTATTGTAAAAAAAATAACAATTATCAAAAAAAAGGGTCACAGTTTAGAGGCTATAGCTCGTGATTTACGTTATCAAGTTATTGCTGATTTTCTTTTAGATGGTGAAATTTTGTTAACTGCCCATCATGCTAATGATCAAGCTGAAACTGTATTATTACAGTTGTTGCGTGGCGCCGGGGTGAATGGTTTGGCGGCAATGCCAGGTAGAAAAAAATTTGCGCATAGTTATTTGTTAAGACCGTTATTAAAATTTACTCGTTATGAGTTATATTCATATGCAAAAGAGCATAATTTGTGTTGGATTGAGGATGAGAGTAATGAAAATACTGGTTTTGAGCGTAATTTTATCAGGCATGAGATTTTTCCGAAATTATTAGAACGTTCAACTGGTTTAATAGATAGTATTAATCGTGCGGCTCATCATCAGCAAGAGGCTTTAGGTTTGTTGCAAGAATTGGCGTTTGCTGACTATGAATATATTGGTGATATTCAGCATGGTTATAGAGTGTTACGAATCGATGAGTTATTGAAATTAAATCTTCCAAGGCGAAAAAATCTTATAAGATATTGGTTGCTCAGCCTTGAACTTCCTTTGCCAAGTAGTAAAAAAATACAGCACATAATGCATGATGTATTGTTGGCAAAAGATGATAAAAATCCACTGGTTAGTTGGAGTGGTGCGGAGGTAAGGCGTTATCGTAATCATCTTTATGCAATGCCACCTTTAAATGGTGAGGTTGAGTTGCCAAAAAACCTTGATCTTCCAGTTGGGGCTGTCGTGCGTTTTCGTTTGCCGGGAGATAAGATTAATTTACCGAAACGCAATTTGATTTATTCTTTGAGTAAATATTTTCAAGAGCAGGGGGTTCCTGTATGGTTAAGGGATCGCTTGCCGCTTATTTGTAAAGACGGTTTAGTTATTAAGGTCGGTGACTGCGTCCATTAGGCTAATCACGACTTATAAATTTGTGGGGTAATGAAAATTAATAGTTCTTTGCGATTAGTTTCATTTTCTTGATCTGTAAGTAGCGTGCCTAGGATTGGGATTTTTCTTATTATAGGTATTGATGTTTTTGTATTGAGATTATTTTTTTCATAAATACCGCCTAAAATTATAGTTTGATTGTTTTTTAGTAAAACTTGGGTTGATATCTCCCTGGTTTTAACGGCTGGGACACCGTGCACTGTAAGAGCGCTAACTTGATCTTGATTCATGATAATTTTTAGCATGATTTTTTTGTTATCTGTAATGAATGGCGTAACTTTAAGTCCTAAAACTGCCTTTTTAAATGCAGTATTGGTATTGCCTTGTGAGGTTCTTTCTTGGTAAGGAATATCCTCTCCAGATTCAATGTGGGCTGTAGTTCGATCTAAAGTCAAAAGCTTGGGGCTGGATATTATCTTGGCATGTCCCTCTTTTTCTAAAGTTTTTAGTTCCATATCAAGTAAAACTCCACCTCCAAGTTTGGCAATTGGCAAGTTGAATTTCCCAACGCCAATGGTTGCGGTTGGTGTGTCAGAGTTGCTGTTATTTTGATCATTGTTGGTATTGGCAGCTTTTGTGGTGTTAAATTGAATTCCTAGTTGTTTTATGGATTGATCATCAGCATTGATTATGCGAGCAGAAATTAACACTTGTCTGCTTGGTTTATCTATTTTATTCATTAAGTCTTTTATCGCTTGTATATTTTCTGGATTATCACTGATCCAGATAGAGTTGGTTCTTTTGTCTAAGATGATTTTGCCGGTTTTTGATAGTAATTTGCTGTTTTTATTGGATATTTCTTTGTATGCATCTTGAGCTTGTGTATAGTGCAACTGTATGAATATGGTGTCTGTTGAGTTTTGTGTTGCAAATATTTGTTTATTTTTTATTGGTAATTTTGGAAAGATAATTGCGGCGTAACTGTTTGTGCAGATTAATAAACATAAAAGTAGTGTGAGCATCTTATTGTCCTTTTTGTTTTTTTATCAATAAATTTAGTTGTAAAAATAGTTTGTTATTTGTTTTGTGTATATCAAATTCAGCTGGGACAACAGCTTTTTCATTGTTTAGTATATTGATTAATAAGTTAGTCAATGATGAAAAGTTGCCAGTAACTAAAAACTGTATTGGTTCAAGAATTGTTTTTCTATAAATCTTTTTGGGTAGCACATTGATTTTTAACACTTTAAGCTTGTTTTGTAATATAGTCTTTTTTATGCTGTAAATCGGATTGTTATTTATTGTTTGTTGATTTTGTAGAATAGTTTTATGATTAAGCAAAAAGAATAAGCATAAAATTGGTATGGATATTGCCAGGATGATTAGTGAAGGTTGATATTTTTTTTGTATTATAATCATTATTATTATATGTTTTGATTGTTTAATGTGCCTTTTATTATAAATCTTATTGGGTTTTTATTTGATGTTATTGTTGTTTTGCTTGTTTTAAGTAATTTTATGTTTTTTATTTTGGAAAAAAATGTTCGTAATGCTTTATTGGATATAGCTGTTCCTCTTATTCTAAGTATATCATGCTGAATATTGCTTGAAGTTAGATGTATATCATTTGGCGTATTAATGATGATGCGTAATCCATTATAGAATAATTGACGTATAGCATTATCTGTTTTTTGTTTGTTTGTTGAAGCAATATTTGGTGTGTTGTTTTCAATCAAAGAGTGTTTTTTCAGTGTGTCTTGTAAATATAAACATAAAAGCATTGATGCTAAAAAACAAATTAAGGATATTTTATATGTGTTTTTAGTCGATTCAATAGCGTGTTTTTCTCGCCACGGCAATAGATTAAATTGCATCATATTTTCTCATGGCCAACCCTAAATGAATTAAATGTTCTGAGTGATTTGCATATGAGCTGTCTAATTGGCACGGGATTTTGAGTGTGCTACTTATAATTTTTTGTATGTTTTGCTTTTTTGCTAAATGTCCTGCAACAACAGTAGATATTGGTAGTAATGATGTTTTTGTGTTGTAAATTTTTAGCAGTATGTTAGCTGCTTGAGCTATTTTCTCTGGTGTATTTTCCTCCAATGTTTTACTGTATTTGATAACAGGAGTATTGTTTTTATAGATAATTAGATATAGCTGATTTTCTTGTTGCATAATCAGAAGATGGTTTGTTTTATATTTTTGATCTACTGTTCTAGCTAGTGCATACAGATCAACATCTATGTGTGATGGATGAATAATATTAATAATTGGTCGGAGCAGCTCGTTAATACGGCTTTTTTTTGCAGCTATTGCTGTAATGTGTATTTGATTATGTCTATAGAAGTCTATATATAATTTTGTGGCTGGATATAGGAAGTGTTTTTTTGCTTCATCCTTAAGCATCTTAATTGTTTTAATATTTCTGGTTTTATGGTTAACCTTTATCTCTTTCTCTATTATTGTTTGGTATGGTATGGCAATGCTGATTGGTAGTTTTTGTTTTCTCCAATCCTTGCTGAGTTTTCTTATGGTTTCAGATTGATGATTAATGGTAACTAACTCTTCTAGTTTTTGTGTTTTATGGCTAAATATTGCGTAACTTAACTCTTCATCATTAAGTTCCAAGGTTATATGTCGTTTTTTTCTGTGCCACATGTAGATTAGGTTATATTACTAAATTGCTTGCAACAATACCGGCTAAATTACGTGGAGGTTTCTTAGTTATGGGTTTTGCAAAATTGCTCGAATTCCTGTATAAGAAACGCCTTTATGAAGACGAAGGATCCACAAATAATTTCGCCAGGAGATCATGCTCTTGTTGATCAACACATAGACAATGATGCTGTTGATATTTTGCGCGCTATTCATTCTGCTGGATTTAAGGCTTATTTGGTAGGTGGTGGAGTGCGCGATCTTTTGCTTGGTATACAGCCGAAAGACTTTGATATAGCAACCAATGCCACACCTGAAGAGGTCCGAAGTCTTTTCAGAAATTCTCGCATCATTGGTAGACGCTTTCGTTTGGTTCATGTTTATTTTCGTAGAAAAATCATTGAAGTCGCTACTTTTCGCAAGGGTGATAACAACGTTTATGGCACAGTTGAAGAGGATGCACTGCGCCGCGACTTTACCATTAATGCGCTTTATTATGATGCGGAAAGTGGAGAAATATTAGATTTCTTTGATGGTATGCAAGATCTTAGAAATCACATGATTCGCATGATAGGAGCGCCAATGGTGCGTTTTGAAGAAGATCCAGTCAGGATGATTCGCGCCATTAGAATGTCAGCCAAATTAAATCTGAGAATTGATAAGAACATATCAAAGGCACTTGTATCTAAAAAAAATCTTTTATTAAAAGTTCCGTCCGCTAGATTATTAGACGAACTTATTAAGTGTTATTACAGTGGTGCTAATTTAAAATTATTTGCTTTGTTGCAGGATTTTTCTGTTTTTGGATTATTGTTCCCAGTTTATTCCGATTTACAATCAGAGCTTCTTGGGCACAGTACACATGCTAATTTATTAAAAAAAGCTTTTATAGCTGCTGATGAAAGGGTAAAGCAGCATAAACCTCTTAATTTGGCTTTCTTATTCTCAATATTGTTTTGGTGGCCGGCTCAATTGAACAAAGATCGTTTTTGTAGCAAAAAGGTTAGAGAGAAGGCTGCTTTTGCCATGGCTTTAGATGAAATTATTGCTAAACAACGTAGCGTTATTTCCATGCCAGCTCGCTTGCAAAATGTTATCGGAGAAGTATCCATTATGCAATATGAACTACTTAATATGCGTAAGCGATCTCTGGAGCGTATTGTAACTAAGCGTTTTTTTCGAGCATCTTATGATTTGTTGTTGTTGCGCTTAGAAAGTGGAGAGGGAAATTTGCAGCCAGTTGTCGATTACTGGTCTGCTTATAAAAAAGATTAGTTTTTTGTTTTAACTAGCTAAGATGTTGCTGATTTCTAAAACTTTTTTATTGCTAAGCTTTCTATAGCCACAGCGCACTTTTGGTAAATCAACCAAACACAATTGATTGTTGCAGATGGCTGTCATTTGTTTTGAAGCTCCGTTCTTTAGTGCTGTTACGGCTAAGTGCCCCATTTCTGATGCTAATTTTCGGTCTAAAACAGTAGGTGTTCCTCCGCGTTGAATATGACCTAGGATGCATGCTCGGTAGGCAAATGGGGTGCGTTTTTTAAGTTGTTCTGCAAGTTGCAAACTGCGTCCGGGTTTGCCAGCTTCTGCGACTACAATTATTAAGCTTTCTTTGTGGCGAGATGGTTTGTTGATTTTTTTTGCGAGTCTCACAATGGAAATTGGGAACTCTGGAGTTAGAATGTATTCGGCGCCGCCAGCGATTCCCACATCACTCGCCAAAAACCCAGATTTTTGACCCATAACTTCAACTAAAAAATAATAGTGATTACTGAATGCTGTATCACGAATATGGTCGATTGCATTGAGCGCCGTATTACGCGCAGTATCAAAGCCTATGGTGTATTCGGTGCCTATGATATCATTGTCTATAGTTCCAGGAATACCGATCGACTTTGGGCCACCTTCTTGCTCCAAAGTCGCCATGCCTTTAAAGCTGCCGTCACCACCAATTACAATTAGTCCATCTATATTTTGTTCTTTTAAAAAGGCGCGACACTTGTTGCGAAATTTTTTTTGATGAAATTGCTTGGAGCGACTGGATTGTAAGATGGTTCCGCCGCGCTGGATAATTCCGCCAACATTTTCTGCTTTCATGGAGAAAATCTCTTCTCTGATTAAGCCCTGAAAGCCGTTATGACAGGCGAGAACTTCTATATTAAAAAAGCTAGCAGTTCTAACTACAGCGCGAATTGCCGCATTCATTCCAGGGGCATCCCCCCCTGATGTTAGTATTAGTATCCTTTTCATTAGTTGATAATTCTAACATTTAGATGATTTTAGGAAAAGCAGCTTATTTGTTGTTTGCGCTTTTAATAATTATAATAACAGAACACAAAAAACAAATCATAATAGTGATCATTGAATAAGTTAATAGGTTCTGCTGCGGGATTCGGTCCAGTCGTCGCTGGCTTTAATATTGCCATCTGGATAGTTAAGCTCTATCTTTTGAAAGCGTAAATGTATCTCTTCCTGATGGCCAAATGCATCATTTGCTGGGTTTTTTACATGATTCATAAAATGTCGTACTTTTACTACCTTAACTTTGGTTAATTTATGTGTGAAGTACAGCTCTTCCGTGCCGTCATCATTGATGCGATACCAATTAAATTCGGCGCTCTTTAAAGTTTTGCCACGGCAACAGGCGTTAAATAGTATGGGGGAGGCGCTGTCATAATTTTTGGTTAAAACAATGCTGCCATGTTTGCGAACAGCCGTTAATTGTCCTGTATTTTGGTCGGATGGAATTGAAACCGCGTAGTCAAAAGCATGTCCTTCGGCCTGATGTTCGCGACCTCGAATCATTACATCAGATTTGATTTGTTGATTTTCTTCATCTGTAAATATTACATATACTGGGCTTGCCATTATTATATCCTTAGTTGTTGTTGAAACGAGGAAGTTTGCCGGTAAGCGCAAGCTTCACGGAAATGCCCTCAACTTTAAAGTGTGGTACTACATAGAGCGCAACTTCATAAAATCCAGGATTGTCAGGTGTTTCTATTACCTGCACATGGCCATCTTGTAGGGGATGAGTTGCGATTAATTCTGGTTCAGGATTGTTCATTTTTGTAATTAAAGTTTTTAGCCATCTATTTAATTCTCGTTCTAGTTCTAAATGATTTTTGCTACTTCCAATGTTTTCTCTTTGTAAAACTTTTAAATAGTGAGCTAGTCGCGAAGTTAAGAAAATATATGGCAATTTAGCATTAATACGACTATTGCAAGTCGCTTCGTTATTATCATAAATTTCTGGTTTTTGCAGAGAGTTTGCGGAAAAATAGCAGGCAAAATTGCTGTTTTTATAGTAGCTAAGCGGGATAAATCCCAGATTAGCAAATTCTAATTCTCGCGTTTCTGGTATCATGGCTTCTGTTGGGATCTTTGCTTCTAAACCATAGCCGATATCATAGTAGTGTAGTGGCAAATCATGTACTTTGCCGCCAGATTCAGGGCCTGTAATGTTAAGTGCCCATCCATATTTTTGAAAAGAACGTAACATATTGGCAGCGAGAGTAAAAGCGGTGCTGCCCCAAAGGTAATTGCTGTTCGAGTTGTTGACATTTTTCTTATATTTGAATGTATTATTGCAATCATATGGTAGACGCAACAAGAATTTTGGTAAGGTCAGTCCCAAATAACGCACATCTTCTGTTGTTCTAAAATCATTCCAAGCTATATATTCGCTTTTTTCCATATAGTTTTTTAGGTCACTAATTTGCATTACTTCATGCATGTTTTGTTTTCCGAAAAAATCACTATTTATGGAGCCTAAAAATGGGCAGTGAGTTGCTGCGGAAATGTGAGCAAGATTTTTTAAAAGCTTTAAGTCATCAGAATTGTTTCTGAATGTATAATTAGAAATCATGGCAGCAACTGGTTCTCCTCCTGGGGTATCGTATTCTTCAACGTATACTTTTTTATATAATAATGATTGTGTTAAGTCACTATTATCAGAGAAATCTTCAGTTAGCTCGTTTTTGCTAATGTTAAGTAGCTCTATTTTGGTGTTATCGCAGCCAAAATTTTGATCGACGAGATATTTTATTGATCTCCAAATGCTTTCAAGTTTTTGAAATTCTTTGTGGTGTAAAACAGCGTCTAATTGCTTATTTATTAGTAAATCTAATTTTATTATTGCTTGGTCTAATGTTTGGCTATTTATGCGTTCAATATCTTGTTCATCATCTGACAGTCTTTCTAAAAGGATTTGTAAGCTTGCAGTAAGTCGTTTGCTTAATGATTGTTCTGCTAGTTGATTTGGGGTTGCAAAATCAATTAAATTAATAGGTTCTTTGCTGACTTTAGTGGATGCAGCATGAAAAAGGTTTTGGTATGTTGTTGTCATGATTGCCTAATCTCTTTGGTCTTTAATTAATGGGCTTCTATTTGCTAGATAATTTTGTAATTCAGTTTTATCTTTGCTGTTTCGTAGTATTTTTTCTAAAGCACGCTTGAATTCATGGTTATCTATGAGGTTGGCTCTTAGATCTTTTAGTAGATTACGCATGGCTATTAAAGTTTTTGTTTCTGGAATTGCGGTTGCTATGTATTCTGGGTTGAAATCTTGTAGTTTTTTGAAGTTGAGTTTTATGTTTATATTCTCATCTATCTTGTTAATTAAGTTTGGCACAGTAAAGGATAGGTGTGGTGATATTTTAGCCATTATTTGGTCAATATTTTGATGATTTATCTCTATTTTTCTTTTGTTTTTGTCATATATGTTTTGTTTGAGATTGCCGCATAAGTTTGCAAGAACTAACAATTTTAAGGGTAATTCTCGTTTTTTTTTAGCCCCACCTGTTTCAATGTCAAGCGTTATGTTTATTCGTGCTCTTGGCACACGTTTTTGAAAGCTCGTGTTCATATTTTTTTACCTGTTTAAAATCATACAAAGTATATAAGCTTAGATTTATTTAACAATACTGGTTAAATTACGTAAAGGAAAAACACGGTATTTTATTTTTTATATAATATTTTAAAATTGACAATTATGTTATACAAAAAAATACTAATATTAATTATGGGGCTGTCCATGATTGGGTGTGTTTCTAACTCATTATCTGTAGAGATAGTGTCAAGTAATACATTAAACCAAACGACTTATCATAAGTCACTACCAGTTGCTATACGTATTTATCAATTGCGAAGTAAAGAGCAGTTCTCAAGATTAAGTTTCGCCGCTCTTTGGGGTAACGATAGAAAGTTGCTTGGTAATGATTTATTAGATTGCAGAACGGTAATTGTATTGCCAGGTTCTGATTTTACCTTAAATATAGATCGCAACAAAAACGTCCATTATCTTGCGATTATGGGATTGTTCCGTAAAGCCTCTAGGAGTTGTTGGCGAAGTATAGTTACTCTGCCAAAAAGACGCTCATTTTCAGCGCTTAAAATCAAGGTTATGGTGCATGGTAATAAAGTGCACGCGGTGCTTAAGTGATGAGTGATTCTTGGCAAAAGCCTGTTTGGGCCGAAGGTGTTATTTTAGGGCAACAGCATTTTCAGCGATGGGATAGCTATTATCAAAAAGAACAGGAGTTTTTGTTTGATGCGCTTGGTTTTGCACCATTTCTTTGGGGGGTGATCAGTTTAGAGCTTGACTCTCAATTGCTTGTAAGCGGTAAATTTCTATTGAAAAAATGTATTGCTCGTTTGCCTGGCGGTATGATGGTTAACTTTGATTCTAGGTCTGGCAATCTATTAAGTTGTAACTTAGATAATAGCTGTCAAGTCAATGTATAAGTTCAATTGAAATGAGACTTTTAGATGCCTCCATTTTGATAGTTTAACCAGTATGCCATGGGAGTCATTAAATTCA
>JAFGXA010000022.1 GCA_016936855.1 Gammaproteobacteria bacterium
GAAGCGGAAGCTAAAGCCAGTGAAGCAGAAGCCAAGTCTTGCGCACTAGAAGGACAGCTACGTACTGTCGAGCAGGATCTATCCACCAAATTGACACAGCTTAATCAAGCTCAGCAACGTATTGTAGAACTAGAGTTTGCTGATAAACATTACGCCATTCTTCTACAAACTAAAGAACTGGCTCTTGAAAATATAAGAACCAACTTAGCGCTTGAAATATTTGCTCATAATAAAGCAGAAGAAAAGGGGCTTGACCTTAAAAGCCAGTTAGATGTCGCAAGCCAACAATTTGGTTCAGTGAGTAGCGCGCTGGAATCTGCAAAAAACAATATTTCTAAACTTCAATCGGCGCTCAGTTTGTCTGAAAGTGAACTAAAAGTAGCTGAACTTGCCATTCAACAAAAAAAATCAGAGCTAGAGGCTGTTCTCACTGAACAAAAATCGATACAACTGGCTTTGGTAAATCAGCAGCAAGAGACAGAAAAACTACAACAAGAACTAAATGCATCCCTAGGTAATGCACATAACTGGTACCTCAAAGCACAAGAGTTCGAAACCAATCTTCATTCAACGAATCAACAACTTGCTGACTCATTAAGTAATGCACATCATTGGTATCTAGCCGCAAGTCTCCACATAGAGCGTGTCGAAGCCATGGAGAAAACGATCTCTTGGAAAATAACTAAGCCATTAAGATTGCTTAAAAAGTGGACGATCACAATTGTTAAATCACCTTGGTTACTAATAAAGTCTATGGCTAAGGCGGTTCTGAACCCATTGATGCGTTTTGTGTTAAACCGGCCATCACTTAAAGACAAACTTTTGAATAAAATAAAAAAGTTTCCATCCTTATTTAATAGGTTGAAATTATTTGCACAAAATCAAAACCTGATTTTCGGTTATCAGCAGATAATCACTGAACAAAAATTAAACCAAGCGATGGAACTTGAGCTTCAGCAATCAGTACAACGAGTAGACGCGAACTCTCCTTTAAGTATGCAAGAAGAGTTAACTCAGCTCTCACCCAGAGCCAAACAAATTTACACGCAACTAAAACAAGCCATAGAAAATCAAAAGAACAAGAGTTGAATGTTATGAGAATCGTAATAGACATGCAGGGTGCGCAGACTGAAAGCCGTTTTCGAGGAATTGGTCGTTATACTATTTCATTTGCCCAAGCCGTTGTTCGCAATCGTGGCGAACACGAAGTTATTTTGGCATTAAGTGGCTTGTTCCCTGATACTATTGAGCCTATTAGAGAAGCGTTCGAAGGTTTGTTGCCACAAGAAAATATCCGTGTTTGGTTTGCACCCGGCCCAGTTTTGGAGGCAGAGCCCGGTAATGAAAAACGTCGAGAGGTAGCAGAAATTATTCGTGAGGCTTTTTTAGCCAGCCTTCAACCCGATGTGATTCACATAACAAGCCTATTTGAAGGCTATGTTGATGATGCTGTTACCAGCATTGGGCGATTTGATACCAAAGCCTCTGTTACGGTTTCACTATATGATTTGATACCACTCTTAAATCCTGAGCAGTACCTAAAACCAAATCCACAATATGCACATTACTATCAGCGTAAGATTAATTATCTTAAACAAGCCGCTGGTCTGCTCGCTATTTCCGAGTTTGCCTGCCAAGAAGGAATTGCAACCCTTAAATTACCCGAATCAAGTGTCATTAATGTTTCCACAGCGATTGAGCCTTTTTTTGAACCACAAGAGATCGATGAAATTACGTCTAAACAGTTAAAAGATAAGTTAGGTATAAGCAAGTCTTTTATTCTTTATACTGGCGGGGCAGATGAAAGAAAAAACCTATCACGCTTGATTGAGGCCTATTTGATGTTGCCTCAAGAAATTCGCCAAGAATACCAACTGGTGTTTGCTGGAAAAATGCCACAAGGAGATGTCGAACGTTTTAAGCATATAGCTAACGACTTTAAGCTCATAAAAAATGAACTTATCTTTACCGGCTATATTACAGACCAACAATTAGTACAGCTCTATAACCTTTGCAGGCTTTATGTTTTCCCTTCATGGCATGAAGGCTTTGGTTTGCCTGCATTAGAAGCGATGGTTTGCGGCGCGCCCGTTATTGGCGCTAACACCACCAGTCTGCCTGAAGTAATTGGACTTGAGGAAGCACTATTTGATCCATTTAATACATCCGAGATAACACAGAAAATTCAGCAAGTTCTTACAGATGAATCCATGCGCCAGCGGTTGAGTCAGCAGGGCATCCAACAGTCTAAAAAATTTCATTGGGATATAACCGCCCAAAAAGCTATTCAGTCTTTTACTGCATGTTACCAAGCGAAACAGCCTAGTAAAAATTTAACCGATGACCAGTTGCTCAACAGTTTGTGTTTTAAATTAGCGTCATATTCAAGCCTTTCTAATAAGGAGATGCTGTCAATCAGCCAAATTATTTCTTGGTCACTAATAACACCAAGGGAAAAAAAACAGATATTAGTTGACATTTCAGAGCTAATAAATCGAGACTCTCGGACAGGGATTCAGCGTGTTGTACGCAATGTTTTGAATGAATGGCTTTTAAACCCGCCAGAGGGTTATTCGGTAGAGCCTGTATATGCAACTAGCGATAACCAAGGTTATTTGTATGCCAGAAAATTTACCTGTCAATTTTTGGATATGCCTTATGACTGGGTTGCAGACGAACCAATTGATGCTTGGCAGGGTGATATTTTTATAGCCTTAGACTTACAACATCATGTTTTACAAGCTCAATCGAATTACTTAACGAGTTTAAGCCATCGCGGTGTTATCGTCAAAACAGTCGTTTATGATTTGTTACCTGTTTTGTTACCTCATGTTTTTGTAGAGGGCGCACAGACTATGCACCAAGGCTGGTTGGAAACCACAGCCAAGTTTGATGGAGTTGTGTGTATTTCTAAAGCCGTGGCTGATGAATACCAGGCCTGGTTGTTAGAGCAGGATATTAAAGCCAAAAGATCATTTATTGTTGATTGGTTTCACTTAGGTGCAGATATCGACGCGAGTCATTCAATGAAAGGTTTACCTGCCAATGCAAAGCAACTCATTGATGCTTTAGAGCGTATTCCTAGCTTTTTAATGGTTGGCACGCTCGAACCCCGAAAAGGCCATGCCCAAACTTTACAAGCATTTGAACAGTTGTGGGCAAA
>JAFGXA010000023.1 GCA_016936855.1 Gammaproteobacteria bacterium
AGCATGGCATATTATTCCTCCTGTAAAAATATTATATATACCACAGACTCCATATCTTGTCAAGACGTTAATCTAAAATACTATAGAAGAAGACTGGTATAATAAATGCTTGATTTCTATTTGTGATGCTTTTAATGATATTCCTGCTGATTGGTTTTTTTCAAGTTATGGTCTGGATACTGAATTTTTAAAAGGACGCAGGTTGAACGTAGATTTGGTAAGCTGGGCAATTCAAAAAAAATTAAGTTTAATGGGGTGTGATTTAAGTGATTTACATTTGCCAGAAGTTGATTTTTCTTCTATGGATTTAGGTTCTGCTAATTTTGAAAATGCTTATTTACCTGGAGCCAATTTTGAGGGTGCTGAGTTAGGTGATGCTAATTTTAAAAATGCTTGTTTACCTGGAGCCAATTTTGAGGGTGCTGAGTTAGGTGATGCTAATTTTACGAAGGCTACTTTAGATAATGCCCACTTTACGCGTGCTAAGTTAAGTAGCGCTACTTTCACCTGTGCTATTTTATCTAAAGCTGATTTTACGGAGGCTGATATAACGGCAACTGGTTTTGAGGGTGCTAACTTAGATTATGCCATCATTAAAGATATTAGCGCGGCGATGTGTACTACGTTCAAAGATGCTAGTTTAAAATTTGCCAGATTAATTAATTATCAATTTTTCTCAACTTCTTTTGAAAATGCTGTTTTAACTAATGCTGAATTATGCCCGGGAGTTGAGAAAATAGACGCATCCTCTTGTGATTTCAGAAATGCCAATTTGCGCGGCGCTAAGTTGGATGGCATTGTTTTTAAAACAACCAAATTTGCAGGGGCTAATTTTGAGAGGGCAGAGTTGACTAATGTTCGATTTGAGCCAGATAGTTTATTATACAAAGGAGTGCTAGAAGGAGCAAAATTAGATATAGGCTTAGTTGAGTTTGCAATATCAAGGGGCTTGAGTTTGGCGGATTGTAGGTTGCATAATTTAAATTTAAAAGGTCTTGATCTTTCTGGAATGAATTTGCGTGGCGCTTATTTGTGCGAAGTTGATTTTAGTTCGGCAGTTATTTCTAATGTTAATTTCAGTGGGTCCAAAATTTCTTCTGTGGTTTTTCCTGATAATTTTGATGTGGATAGTTGTGATTTTTCTGATGTTGAAATATTGTCGAATTCTGGTAATTTAAGTGCGGACCCATTGGTCGCTAAGTTGAAAAAAGGATATGAAGCTACATTCTACGGCGGTAAGTTTGGGGTGTTTATGAAAAATGCACGTACAGTAAAATTTGGAGTGAAATTGGTTGAAGCACCTCTTTTCGAGCCTAGGTATAGAATTTAATTTGTCGTTTTTGTATGTTTTATGGAATTATTTTCTGAATATGTAAAGCTTTTGTCCAGGAAAAATCTGCGAGTTTTGTAATTTATTCCATTGTTTTAATTTGTTAACGCTTACATGATATGTTAGCGCTATTGTGCCTAATAATTCACCTTTACGAACGGTATGGATAATCATGTTATGCTTATATATAACTAAGCTTTGTTTCGGATGGATATATTTTTTAATGTGATTCCAGCGTTTGAGATCTTTGCTGGTTACATCAAACCGATCAGCAATTGTACTTAGAGTGTCGCCAGTTTGTACTTGGTAATAAAAGTGTTGAAGAGGTTTTCCATGGTGATAAGTCTTTACATATTTATAATGATTTTTTACTGGTACTTTTAGTTTTTGCCCTAGATGTAATAGATTATTTTTTAGATTATTAGCTGATTTTATTTTAGTAACAGTCGAACCAAATTTATGTGCAATCGTTGATAATGAATCACCACTTTTTACTGTATGATAAACGTATGGGATAGCGATTTTATAGGTATAAGTTGGAGCCCATATTAAAAGCTTTTTACCTGGTTTTACGTTCTTATGTTTATTTAAGTTATTCCAGAAGCAAATCTCTCTTACACTAACATTATATCTTTTTGCTACAGTCCACAAAGTATCTCCTGGATTTACCATACACTCTACTCGGTGTGGCCCTGGGATTCTGTTTTCCGCAACGCTTGCCCTTAGCGCGTGCATTTCAGTTAAAAAGCCAGCTTGTACTTTGTTTGGTATTAGCAGCTGCTGTTTTGTGTGAATTATGCTAGAACTGAGATGATTAACGAGTTTTATAGTATTGCTATTGGTGTGATATTTATGAGCAATAGAAATTAAAGTTTCTCCAGATTGAACAGTATGGCGTTGCCAAGTCACGCGTTTGGATTTTGGTAGATCAATCAGATTTTTCTTAAAGGTGTTGGCGTGATTAACTGGCATCAGCAAGTAAAATGGTCCATTTGGATCTGTTGCCCAACGCCTAAATCCAGGATTCAAGGTTCGTAGTGTTTTTACTGGAATGCTAGCTAATTTTGCAGCTTGATCTAAATTGATTTGTGAATCAATATCAACTTTTGCAAGATATGGTGCATCGTTTACTGGCTGTAAATTAATTCCATATGCGCTTGGGTCTCGTACAATTGCTGATAGTGCAAGAAGCTTCGGTAAATATGATTTAGTTTCGTGAGGTAATTTTAGGTCCCAAAAAGAGGTTGGCAACCCTAAGTGCTTGTTATGTTCTATGGCGCGTTGTACAGTGCCGTTGCCTGAATCATATGCGGCAATAGCTAATAACCAGTTATGAGTAAAGAAATCATTTAAATAGGTAAGATAATCAAGCGCTACGTTGGTGGATGCGATGATGTCTCTTCTCCCGTCATACCACCAGTCAATTTTAAGCCCTAAGCCTGATGCTGTTCCTGGCATCATTTGCCAAAGACCAACGGCGCCAACTTTCGAATACTCAAATGGATTATATTCGCTCTCAATAATAGGTAAAAGAGATAATTCAGCTGGCAGATTTTTCTTTTTTGTCTGTTGAAATATGTAATATAGGTACGGTGCTGCGTGTTTAATTATTCTATTCAAATAGCTTTGATGTTCTTTATACCAGTGAATTTGAGCAGCCACGTCTTTGCGAGATGAATAGTCAGGTAGCATCAAGTAGTCTTGCATATCATCCCAAATATTTCCGTCAATAGTAACGCTAGCTGGGTCGTCCACGCTATGCCAAGAGTCACCATCAATATATACTGGGTCATCAGATTGATTGTTATTTTGCGCGGCTGTTGTAACGCTTTTTAATTTTATCAAACCATCTTTATTATCTGGATGTTTGATAGCACAGCTAACCAAAAATAAGCAGCTGATAATAGATAGTAGAAGCCTTTTTTGCATGCGCAAGATCTTACGTAAGGCTCATTATTTGGTCAAGATATTAATTAAATAATATATAATAATAGTAACTATTATTGATTTTTTATTATTCTTTTTTTATAATCAATAATGTCGTTTTATAAAATTAGGAGATAATAATGTCAGTATTAGTTAATAAAGAAGCCCCCCAATTTATAGCGCCATCTGTATTAGGAGATGGTCAAATTGTAGATACGTTTGATTTCGCAAAAGCTATTGAAAACAAATACGCATTGGTATTCTTCTATCCATTAGATTTTACTTTTGTCTGTCCATCAGAATTAATTGCGCTTGAGCACAAAATGAATGAATTCAGAGCTCGTAATATTGAAGTTATAGCGGTATCCGTTGATTCACAGTTTACTCATTTTGCCTGGCGTAATACCCCAATTGAAAAGGGCGGAATTGGTGAAGTTAGTTACACTATGGTTGCTGATGTTACTCATAAGATTTGTCAAGATTATGGTATTCAACATTCGGAATCATCTGGAGTGGCTTTGAGAGGTGCTTTTTTAATTGATAAAAAGGGCATTGTGAGGTCGCAAATTGTAAACGATTTGCCATTTGGTCGTAATATAGAAGAAATTTTACGTTTATTTGATGCTATAGAATTTTTTGAGCAGCATGGTGAAGTTTGCCCAGCTAACTGGAAAAAGGGTGATAAGGGTATGGTGGCTAGTCCTGATGGTGTTGCTGATTATTTAGCTAAAGAATCTGATAAGCTCTAGCATCATCCTTGTAGTTGTAACATAAAATGTTATATTGGCAATGATGCTTGTTTCTATTTATGCAAAATAAAAAGGGGCTTTAAAAGCCCCTTTTTAGATTCTCGATCAAGTTGAGAATAACGGCTGCATTTAAATGATTGTTACGATTAGTAGCGCAACAATATTTACAATCTTGATCAATGGGTTTACAGCAGGACCTGCGGTGTCTTTGTATGGATCACCAACAGTGTCTCCAGTGATAGCTGCTTTATGAGCATCATCACCTTTACCACCGTGTGCACCATCTTCAATGAACTTCTTAGCGTTATCCCATGCGCCACCACCTGTGGTCATAGAGATCGCAACAAAAAGTCCGGTTACTATAGTTCCCATTAAGAGGCCACCTAGAGCCTGTGGTCCTAAGAAGACTCCAACTAAAATGGGGATCACTACAGGTAAAAGAGAAGGAATAATCATCTCTTTAATAGCGGCTTTTGTTAACATGTCTACGCTCTTAGAGTAGTCAGGTTTTACTTTGCCTTCCATTATGCCTGTGATCTCTTTAAATTGACGGCGTACTTCAATTACCACAGAGCTTGCAGCACGTCCCACAGCTTCCATTGCTAATGCGCTGAAAAGATATGGAATCAAGCCGCCAATAAATAGCCCGATGATAACTAGGTAGTTAGATAGATCAAAGGAAACTATCTTATGAATTGCAGCCAAAGCATGGATGTAGTCAGCAAAAAGAACTAATGCAGCTAATCCGGCTGATGCAATTGCGTACCCCTTAGTTATGGCTTTGGTTGTATTACCAACCGCATCCAAATTATCGGTAATGCTTCTAACTTCGCTTGGAAGTTCAGCCATTTCCGCAATACCACCGGCGTTATCTGTAATAGGTCCGAAAGCGTCAAGCGCTACAACCATACCAGCCATAGATAGCATTGATGTGGCTGCAATAGCAACACCGTAGAGGCCAGCAAAGTGGTAAGTTGCAAAGATACTGGCGCAAACTGCTAGCACTGGGAAAGCAGTTGCTTTCATTGACACGCCAATACCAGCGATGATGTTGGTGGCGTGTCCTGTAACTGATGATCTTGCGACATGCCTTACTGGAGCATATTCCGTTGAAGTATAATACTCAGTAATTAACACCATAAAGGCTGTTAGTAGCAAACCTATTATTGCTGAACCGTAAAGCTTATATACACCCATTTCAGTATATGGTGAACTAGTGTGATGCATTAGTCCAACCGTTATTGGATAGTAAAAAATTGCTGATAGCACCATGGTTACTAGTAGGCCTCTGTACATAGAGCTCATTACTTTTTTGTTGCTTTTAGTGCGAACAAAAAAACTACCAATAATGGAGGCAATTATAGAGAAACCGCCTAATACTAAAGGATAGATAACCGCATGCCCAGCATTTTGTTTAAAGCTTAATGCGCCTAATAACATCGTAGCAACAATAGTAACGGTGTAAGTTTCAAACAAGTCAGCAGCCATCCCAGCACAGTCACCAACATTATCACCAACATTATCAGCAATTACAGCAGGATTGCGTGGGTCGTCTTCTGGGATGCCAGCTTCAAGTTTACCAACTAGGTCAGCTCCAACATCAGCTCCTTTAGTGAAAATTCCACCACCTAGGCGGGCAAAAATAGAAATCAATGAGCCACCAAATGCCAAACCAACGAGTGGTTTGATCATTTTTTCAATTGGCATACCGTGACCGTGAATTGATACCAATAAAGCGTAGTAGCCAGTTATTCCTAGTAGTCCCAGACCAACAACTAACATTCCCGTAATCGCGCCACCACGAAAAGCGATTTGTAGCGCGGGGTTTAGTCCTCGTCTGGCAGCTTCGGCAGTTCTAACATTGGCGCGCACCGAAACGTGCATGCCAATATAGCCCGCAGCACCTGAAAGAACGGCGCCAAGAGCAAAAGCCCCAGCTGTTAACCATCCTATTGAGGGAATAAATCCTAGAATTAGGAATAATACTATCCCGACGAGGGCGATGGTTGAATATTGACGATTTAAGTAAGCAGTTGCGCCTTGCTGAATGGCTTTGGCTATAGTTTGCATCCTTTCACTACCAGCTGATTGAGATAAAATCCACTTGGTAGAAAAGATTCCATATAAAATAGCCACCACGCCGCAGGCAGAAGCCACATATAGGCTGAAATTGCTTGCTAACATTAGGTTACCTCCAAGATATTAAAAGTCCGTAGATCATACTTGATTTTTTATAGTAACGGAAGGGTAAAAATTCGGCAAAATAAGCTTACATATTGCGAAACCTTATGTTATAGTCGCTCTTTTTGAAAAATTGGTTATTGAGGTTTTATATGAGCAATATTATACACGCTGTTGAGCAAGAGCAAATGCAGGGCAAAAATATTCCTGAATTCGGTGCGGGAGATACTGTTGCTGTGCAGATTAAAGTTAAAGAGGGTGACCGTGAACGTCTTCAGACTTTTGAAGGTGTTGTGATTGCCAAAAGAAATCGTGGGCTTAATTCTGCTTTTACGGTGCGTAAAATTTCTTCTGGTGAGGGCGTGGAAAGAGTATTTCAAACTTATAGTTCGCAAATCGCTTCTATTGAGGTTAAGCGTCGAGGAGATGTAAGGCGTGCTAAACTCTATTATTTAAGAGAGCGTAGTGGTAAGAGTGCTCGTATTAAGGAAAAAGTAACTAAGAAAGCTAAAGGAAAAGCATAATTCTTTTACCCGTATATGGTAAGTGCTATTATAACTAACAGCATCACTAATGGCTTGTCGGCTTTTGTGATGCTGTTTTGTTTTATAGGGGCATCAATTCATTTGATTCGTAAAAGACAAAACTATACTTCAATATATATTCCGGTGTTTTTTTTGGTTTTACTTGCCATGAAGTTATTGGCTATTTTAGTGCACGCTTTGCCTGATGGTAGCTTTACCGATACTCTATGGGTTGTTATTGCCTTGTTGATGGTGTTCTTGAATTATTTAGTAACGCACTCAATGCAAATAAATAGTTTTTTAAGAATTTTGGTTGTAGCAATCTCGCTCTTTTTTTGTTTATTTTTTATAAAAACACAGAATTTTATATATATGGCCTTACCGTTGGGAGCTACCTATTTGTTGGTTGCTAGTATTTGTAAAAGTTGGTTGCGGGTAGGGTTTTTATTAATAGTTCTTTCAAATGTAATTTGGATTGGCGCGCGTTATGTAACAGAGTATATAATTGGCGGAACTTTACCAATACAATATCGTTATGATAACGATATATATCACTTTTTGATCATTATTGCCGTTGTCATGATTTATAGATCTATTGGTCGGTACTGGCCGTTAGACCAAAGTGCTGATAAGCCTGCTTAGTAGCAATTCGGCCTCTTGCGGTGCGCATAATAAATCCTTGTTGAATTAGATATGGCTCCAAGACATCCTCGATTGTGCCTCTTTCTTCACCAATTGCGGCAGCTAAGCTGTCAACACCAACTGGTCCACCATCAAACTTTTCAATAATTGATTGCAAAAGTTTACGATCCATTATATCAAATCCAAAGTGATCAACATGAAGCATATCTAAAGCTTTATGTGCTATTTCTTTACTAATCAAACCGTCCGCTTTTATATCTGCGTAGTCTCTCACACGCCTTAAAAGTCTATTAGCAATGCGTGGCGTGCCTCGTGAACGTTTGGCAATTTCCAAAGCACCATTATCGTCAATGGGTGCTTCCAGAATGTTAGCCGATCTTTTAACGATAGTACTTAATTCTTGTACTGAATAGAACTCCAATCGTTCAACTATACCAAATCGATCTCTAAGAGGGGATGTTAATAGTCCAGCTCTAGTTGTTGCTCCAACTAAGGTAAATGGTGGTAAATCCAATTTAATAGAGCGTGCCGCAGGTCCTTCACCAATAATAATATCTAGTTGATAATCTTCCATGGCTGGGTAAAGGATCTCTTCTATTGCTGGACTCATGCGGTGAATTTCATCTATAAACAATAGATCATGTGGTTCTAAATTTGTTAGTAATGCTGCTAAATCTCCGGCTTTTTCAAGGGCTGGTCCTGATGTTTGTTTGATATTTGTCCCCAATTCGTTAGCAATAATATTAGCTAAAGTAGTTTTACCTAACCCCGGCGGACCGAACAATAACACATGATCCAACGCTTCTCCGCGTTTGTGTGCAGCGCCTATAAAGATTTCCATTCGTTCATGAATGTGTGGTTGACCAATGTAGTCTTTGAGGGTCTTCGGGCGAATAGCGCGATCAATGGCCTCGTCTTCTTGTTTGGCTTTAGCACTAATAATTCTATCTTCGGTTATCATAATTAGTCGAAGTGTAGCAGGGTTGGATAATAATGCGCAAGAACGTGATTGGTGCGGAATAATTTGTTAGTCTTCGTAGGGGTGACCGGTCAATAAATAGCAACGTCATCCCGGACTTGATCCGGGATCTCATTGATTTGGCATGGTGTTTTTTTAAACCGCTTCGCGCGGTCGGGTGATGACTGTGCCAGTAATTAGCGCTTGTGCTGGTTTGGGCAAGGGCGACCACGCAGGGTCGCCCGTATATGTGCAAATAAAACAGTGTAGTGCGTGGTTCATCATGGGCGGACGCGGGGGTCCACCCTTACATTTGCTAAAAATAAAACAAATTTGCTAGTCGAGGATGGGCGTTAAGCTAGAGCTGTTTTCTTGGCGTGGGAGGATGTTTGGTAAATATGGATTGTCGTTTATTGCTACAATAAGTTCGTTCGACATATCGCCTTCTGTTATAAAGTTGCCTTTTAGCTCGGATTTTATGCCTAGTATTTCTTCAAAACTATCGGGGTCTGGTATGTATTTTATGATGTTCATATAAGCATTTACTTTAATAATGGCATCATATCTTAAAACTTCACTAGCGTGTTTTAGAATAGTTTGGATTTGATCGGTGTTCATTATAACAGAGCTAGTGCTAACAGGAGATTCTCTTCCGCTGTCGCTTGTCGATGTTAAAAGAATGTCTTTTAAGCGACATAGAGCCCAGTGTGTAAGTTGTAATTTTTCCTTGTTAAGTTTGTGATTGTGAAATGGTGCCCCAAAAAATCTAAGTAACGCGTTCTGTTGTTTACGATAATATGGATTAGCTTTTACGCATTCTATTAGTTTTTTGGCAAGGATTGATTCGTTACTACTACTATCATCATAGGGTAGGTTGTTTTCTAATTGCGAGATTAGAGTATCAAGCATATCCTTTCTGGTGTCGCGTAGTTTAACGCTTTCTAGTGATAATAATTGTTTTTCTGTGCTCATTTTCTATTGCTCGTGCTGTTTATTTGTTAGACGCTACTATAGCAATAACTGAATCCCCAAGTCCAGCGCCAGATATCTTAGCGCCTAAAACATTTTTTTCGCTTCTAAGTTCATTTGCGATTTTGTCTAGGGTAGAGGTGCTGGTGCCAAGGGCAGATTGCAGCTCATGATGAATGTTCATTAGTTCGCCAACTTTCTGCCAATCTTTATTGGTAATGGCGATCTTAGCTTCTTCTGTAATTAGATTAATTGTTTTATATAACTCATTGATTATTGTTGGGTATTTTTTGGAAAAATTATTTACTTTTTCTATGGCAACAATGGTTTTAACTTTGGCTCCAGAGTAGCGGGTTATGATTGGAATTGAGTCGGCGATGCGTTCTGCGATTTTGTTTGGATGATAATAAACTACACCACCTAAGACTGAAGCTGCTACATCAGCGCCGGAACCAATTGTCTGCACTTTTTGAATTATGTTTCTGCCGATTGTTATTAATTCCTGATTGTTATGCTTGATTTTTAGCCATTTATTTAGAGCTTTTAAGATTGCAGCCACTGTTGCAGCAGAAGAACCGAAGCCTATTTTACTCGAAAAATCTGATTTTATTGAGAATTCAAAGCCGGATTTGATATGTGGTAATTGAGAGATGATGGTTTGTAGTACAAATTGCCAAGCGCTGTTATTTGTGATGTTTTGAAGTTTAGTCTTGGTTTCGCTGGGTCCTGGCGTCCGCCAGGATGACGTGGTAAGAATTTCGGATGATATGGAATAAGGCTTGGGTGTTGTAATTAATTGAGAAAAGTTGGTAAGGGAAGTTTCTAGGGTTCCGAGCAGGTCGGATGAAAGGATAATGTTATTATCAGCTCTGGGAGTTATGGTTACATTAATATGTTGATCAATCGCTGTAACCAAAGCACTAGAGCCGTGCAAAACCGCATGTTCACCAAATAGCATTAAGCTGCCAGGTGCTTTAGCTTGATATGATTCGTACGCCATTTGTATCTCCTGTGCAGTTTAATTTTGTGTAATTGAATTTCTGAATTAAATTATCAATGTTTTGGTCGCAACTAATTAGGATCACCCCAGCATCATCGCCTTTTAGAGTGCCAGCCCCACAGATTTTCGCTGCTCCTCCTAGTTTTTCAATATCAGTAATAAAGTGGTCTACTTTATTTGGCACTACATTAATTTGTTTTAATAATTTATGGTTAATTTTTATTAGTTCACGCATGGATTCTATATCGCCTGACTCAATGGCTTGAGATAAAAGGGTAGGGATCTCTGCAAATCCAGCCAATAATTTTGTATTGTTTTGCAGGATTTTACTAGTATGAGCTACAGTTTCGCCAGTTGATACTGCAGCAGATCCTGTGTTTATTATGGTTAAGGGTGTTTTTGGTAATGTCTTTTTGATAAAGGTTTTATTGGCAAAATAGGTGCAGCCACCGTTAATGGCCAAATGTAAATCCAAACCGCTTGATATCCCATGCTGCAGATTTTCGCTTTGGCGTGCTAGCTCAAAATATTCCAATATATCAATATCTAATTCTAAAAAGTGGTTGAGGGCGTGGATAAAACTAACTAGTGAAGCTGCTGATGAACCCAAACCACAGTGTGGTGGGATCGTGGAGCTGGTTGTTATTTTCAATCCTTCTGGTACATGCAAATGGAATTTATCAGTTATTTGAATGAAAGCATATTCAAGCAATTCAAGCGAGCGGTGTAATACGTCTTTTATAGTACACTCATTGTTTAAAAATTGTTGATACTTATGTTGAGCGCGCTCTTTTAAGGCACGAAGCTTTGTTATGGTCGTTTTGCTGGTATACCCCAAATTTTTTAAATAAAAGATTATATTGTGTTGCTTGTAATTCTCTAAAGTGGTTGTGGTGTGCAAATTGATTGCCATAGCTAACGCTGGCGCCCCATGTACTACAGCGTGCTCGCCAGACAGTATAATTTTGCCGGGTGCTTGTGCTACAACTGCTTTAGATTGCATAACGGCGATTATATGCGTTTATCCCCAGAACAACAGGATTTTTTCGAATAATGTCTTTGGTGATTTTTGATTTTTTCTAAACGATATGGGCCGATGTCATAATTCGGTAAATTAAAAGTGCTACCATCTTCTGGTAACTTAAACTCATGGAACTCCCGATATTGATTGTAGGTTAATTGTTTGCGGTTATTTAGCATTTTTTCCATGGAGGCTTTGTCGAGTTGTGATTGATATTTTTGTTGAATGATACCATTAAAGAATTCTGCAGAACTTCCTGATCCGTAGCTATACATACCAATCCGTTCTCCTGCTAAATTATCGTTATGGTTGTTTAGAAGTGATAATAGGCTTAAAAACAGTGATGCCGTATAACAGTTTCCAACCTCTCGACAATAAGCCAATGACTCAGCTGTTTCGTTTGCGGCTTGTTCTATTGAAATTGGCTTTTCATTTAATTTGCTTAGTTTGCGGTGTGCTTTTTCTACCAATTTTGGTACGGGGGCGTGATAACAAATATGGTGATGATCAATTAAATTTCGATTGGATATTTGTCGGTAGCTTTGCCAGCTTTGTTCTAAAAATTTTAGATACAGATTTGCCGATAGATGGCCGTCGACTATCGCTGCTTTGCTGTAATTTGGTCGCCAAAAATCCCAGCTTTCTGTCATAAAATAACCACTTTCGGGTCCAATTGCTATAATTCTTGGGGATGTTGTTAGTAGCATAGCAACAGCTCCTGCGCCTTGCGAAGATTCTGCAGTGCTGCCAAGTTCGTAACATGCAATATCAGATGCGATGAGTAATATTTTTTGATTTGGATTTTGCTGCAATAGGGCGCATGCCATTTGTAAGCCGCAGGTAGCGGCATAACATGCTTGTTTAAGTTCGATAGGGCGACAATTTTTGTTTAATCTTAGTAAACTATGCAAAAAAGTAGCGGCAGCTTTGGAAGTGTCGAAGCTGCTTTCTGTGGCAAATATTATTGTGTTTATGGATGCCTTATCTTCTTCAGTTAGAATTTGTGTTGCAGCATTTGCTGCCATAGTAATTATATCTTCGTTGGGAGGTGCTATGCTGATTTTGCTTTGACCTAATCCAGATGAGAATTTTTCCGGATTAATTTCATACTCTTTTGCGATGGTTTCGACGTCGAGATAATAACTAGGAGCATAAAAAGCTAGTTTATCAATTCCTACTTTTTCCATTATCAACGTTTCCTCTCTAATCTTTTATGGGCACGCATTAATTCGCCAGGATTGCTTTGTGCTGCTAGCAAGGAAAGCTCTCCACATAGCACCGTTGCTGCTGCTATAGATGCTAATTTTTTTGCGTCATCATTTTGACAGCCAAGTAATTTTAGGTTGTTTTGTGCATAGGGTAAGTTTTTACCTGTGCCAATAGTTCCTATGATAATATTTGGCAAATTTACTGAAAAATATAACTCACCATTAATTAATTCAGCGCTAGTTATTCCTTGCGATCCTTCAACAATATTAGCGGCATCTTGTCCAGTTGCAAGGTAGAAAGCGAGCAGCATATTCGCGTAATGTGCATTTGCTGAGCAAATGCTGCCTGCTAGAATCGAACCCAATAAGTTTTTTTTATTGTTAAGTTCAACAATTTTTTCGGGCGTGGTTTTAAGGACTAGTTCGCAAAGGTTTTGTGGTATAAATATTTCAGCGGCAACATGCTTGCCTCGACCTAATATGCTGTTAATAGCAGAATTTTTTTTATCTACGCATATGTTAGCTGATATGGATAGGTATGATAGCTCTTTGTGTTTTTGTAGTAAGTGATTCTGAATTTCTTGAGCCGCTGCAGTTGCCATGTTGTGGCCTGCTGCATCTCCTGTTGTAAAGCTTAAGCGCAAAAAAAACTGGCGGCCGACGATCTCGCAAAAAATGTCGATTAATTTTGTATGATCGCTAGTTTTTTGTGTAATAGACTTAAGTTCATCAAGGTTTACCTCGATTTGTTGTTGAATTTTATAGGCGGTGGCGGCATTTTTAGTGTCAAAAAGTATAGAGCGGGTCATACATTCTTTGATGAGAGTTGTCACTATGCCGCTTTCAATCATGCGAGATAGGCGGGCGCCGCGATTTACCGAGTGCCATAGTGGTGTCTCTAAGGTTGCTAGTGGAACTCGGATTTCTTCAGCTGGCTTTCCAGCATACGAGAACCTTATTGCTCCTACAGTTCTTATTGGTATGTTAGCGTAAGTTTGCATATTGTATATTATCCTTGGTGCGCCCGACTGGATTTGAACCAGCGACCTTTGGCTTCGGAGGCCAACACTCTATCCAGCTGAGCTACGGGCGCTTTAGTAGTGGGCGAATCATAGCATTGCGAGACGTCTCTCGCAATTGCATTATTAGTATCAATCATTTTCTGCTTGAATTTATTAAATAATACATTATAATGCCCCACTGGAAGCGTCGCGGGGTGGAGCAGTCTGGTAGCTCGTTGGGCTCATAACCCAAAGGTCATAGGTTCGAATCCTATCCCCGCTACCAAATTAAAATTGTAGTTTTATTGAGTTAGAGAATGGGCGTTTTCGCCCATTTTTATTTTTGACATGAAGGAATTAGAAAAAAAACTTGCTGCGTTACTTAATCCGACCGTTAAAGCGTTGGGATTCCAATTATGGGGTTGTGAGATAGTTGGAAATCGGAAGAGACCAACTTTACGTGTTTTTATCGATAAGGATGGCGGAATTGTTGTTGAGGATTGCGAGGTGGTGAGTCATCAGGTAAGTGCAGTTTTGGATGTTGAAGATCCAATAACTGGCGCCTACACTTTAGAGGTTTCTTCTCCAGGGATTGATAGAAGGTTGTTTACCGTAGATCAGATGCTGGCCTACAAAGGTAGTGTGGTTAAATTGCGTGTTATTGCGGCGGTTGATGGTAAACGTAATTTCAGTGGATTTTTGGTAAATGTGATTGATGGCAAATTGCTACTTGAGGTTGATGGTGTGGAGCAAGTGATTGCTCTTTCAAACATCGACAAAGTTAGAATAGTACCTGAACTTCGAGGGGTGAGATAAAATGAAGGACATTTTGTTAGTTGTTGATTCTTTAGCTAATCAAAAAGGTGTGGCAAAAGATGTCGTGTTTCGCGCTATAGAGGCAGCGATTTCTGCGACTACGGCCAAACGGTATAAACCTGATGAAGTGCTAATCAGGGTAGAAATTAATCGTGATACTGGAGATTATGAAACTTATAGGCAGTGGGTTGTGGTTGCTGATGACCAACTATTAAATGCTGCTCAGGAAATTATTTTATCTGAAGCCTTGAAACTAGATAGTGAGTTAACCATTGGTGATATAGTCGAGGAAGTGATTGAATCAATAGATTTTGGTCGTATTGACGCTGTACATGCTAAACAAGTTATTCTACGTGAACTGCGAAAGGCCGAGCGTGACGAGGTTGCAGAACGTTTTCGTGAGGAGATTAATCATTTAATCGTTGGTGTCGTGAAAAAGGTTTCCCGGGATGCAATATTATTAGATATGGGGGATGGGGTAGAGGCTGTGATTGCTAAGGGCGATTTAATTCCTAGAGAATCTGTTCGTCTTGGTGATCGTCTACGAGCTGTTTTGACTAAGATCAATGATGACAGTAAGGGCCCGCAGCTTGTTGGTAGTAGAACTTGTGGCGCTATGTTAATGGAGCTGTTTGCATTGGAAGTTCCTGAAATAAAAGAAGATGTGATAGACATAAAGGCAGTCGCAAGGGATCCTGGTTCTAGAGCTAAAATAGCTGTAAAAACTAATGATGGACGTATTGATCCTATTGGCGCTTGCGTTGGTATTCGTGGCTCCAGAGTGCAAGCTGTATCTGCTGAACTAAATGGAGAAAAAATAGATATCATTTTGTGGGACGATGATCCTGCTCAATTAATTGTAAATGCTATGGCTCCGGCCGAAATAGCGTCTATTACCGTTGACGAAGAATCCCATGCTATGGATATTGCAGTCAGAGAAGATCAATTGGCTCAAGCCATTGGTAGGAATGGCCAAAATGTACAGTTGGCTAGTCAGTTAACTGGCTGGACTTTGAACGTAATGAGTGAAGATGCAGCTGTTGAAAAAAACAAGGAAAAATCCGTTGATTTGGTTGCCACCTTTACCAATGCGCTTGATGTTGATGAAGATTTAGCCGAAATCTTGGTTCAAGAAGGTTTTGCTGATTTGGAAGAAATTGCTTATACCCCAACCGAAGAGATGCTTAACATAGAGGGATTCGATGAGGGTCTTATTGAAGAACTACGTTCGCGGGCACGAGATTACTTGTTAAGCAGGGCATTGGAAGGAGATTCTTTAGGAGAAGTTGAGCCTGCTAAGGATCTTTTGGAGCTTCCCGAGATGACTAGGCATTTGGCCTACGTGTTGGCAAGCAGAGGAATTGTTACTCGTGAGGATTTAGCAGAACAGGCTGTCGATGACATTACTGATATTGAAGATCTGAACGAAGAATTAGCGGCGAAATTAATTATGGCTGCTCGCTCACATTGGTTTGAAGAATAGTAGAGGTGTATCTTTATGTCTGACATTACAGTTGAACAGTTAGCCAAAGTTGTTGGTTTGGATCCTGCAGGTTTAATAGCGCAATTAAATAATGCGGGTATTTCTGTAGAATCTGGGTCAGACACTATAAATGCTGCACAAAAACAAAAACTTTTAGACTATATAAAGTCGAGTAAGGAAAAGGATGTTAAGACCACTGCAACAAAAAAGAAGCTAACGTTGGGTAAAAAGAAGAGTGATGCTCCGGCTCGCTCTGGTGGTATTAACGTCACAGTAAGACGCAAACGCTTTCATGATTTAGATAGCGATTTTGAGGCAGCAAAGAAGAGAGAGGCAGCTGAAGCACTGCGATTAAAAAAAGAAGAAGAGCGTAAAAAATTGGAAGCTGAGGCTGCGGAAAAAGAAGCTGCTAGGAAGCTTGAAATGGCAGCTAAAGAAGCAGAGAAAAAAGCTGTGGTAGAAGTTGAAGTCGTCGAAGCTCCCGCTCTTAAGGGTGAAGAGAAAAAACAGGAAAAAGTAGAGTCAACTCCTGTAGTTGAGGAAAAAAAGGCGCAGGAGGCGGTTAGATTTCCTAAAAAGAAATCAAGGCCTCACATGGTTGCGCATCAGGTGCGACAATCTGGCGGTGCAGCTAAGCGTAAAGCGAAATCAGAGCAAGCTTCCCCGAAGATCCCTGACTCCTTGGTTCATGGTTTTGCAAAGCCAACAGCTCCTGTGGTCCATACTGTGCAGTTGCCTGAAACGCTTACTGTTTCTGAACTAGCGCAAAAAATGTCGGTTAAGGCAATTGAAGTTATTAAAGTTATGATGAAAATGGGGGCTATGGCGACCATTAACCAAGTGATTGATCAAGATACCGCTACTTTAGTGGTTGAAGAAATGGGGCATAAGGCGGTTGCCATTAAAGATAATGCCATTGAAGATTCTTTGGCGGTTGAAATGGCAGGTCACGAAGCAGTTGAAGTTACTCGACCACCGGTTGTAACAGTTATGGGACACGTTGATCACGGTAAAACTTCTTTATTAGATTATATAAGACGTTCCAGAGTGACACATAGTGAGGCTGGTGGCATTACGCAGCATATTGGAGCCTACCACGTTGATACTGATAAAGGCATGATTACCTTTTTGGATACTCCAGGTCACGAGGCTTTTACAGCAATGCGAGCTCGTGGTGCAAAAGCGACTGATATTGTAGTTTTGATTGTGGCAGCTGATGATGGAGTTATGCCACAAACTATCGAGGCAATTCAACATGCCAAAGCTGCAAAAGTTCCTATTATAGTAGCTGTTAATAAAATTGACAAACCAGATGCTGATCCAGATAGGGTTAAAAACGAGTTAGCAAGCCACGGGCTTATTCCCGAAGATTGGGGTGGGGAGACCATGTTTTTGCATGTTTCGGCTAAGGAAGGAACCGGCGTTGATGAGTTGTTAGATTCAATATCTGTTTTAGCTGAGATGTTAGAATTAAGGGCTCCAGTATCCTTTCCTGCTCGAGGAATTATTGTTGAATCACGTTTGGATAAAGGACGCGGACCGGTTGCTACCATGTTAGTGCAAAGAGGTACTCTTAAGAAGGGTGATATCTTATTAGCAGGCCTACACTACGGCAAAGTGCGCAATATGCTGGGTGATGATGGTAAGCCAATCAGTGAAGCTGGGCCTTCGATCCCAGTAGAGGTCTTAGGTTTGTCTGGAATCCCGGCTGCTGGTGAAGAGGCTATGGTTGTTGCTTCCGAACGTAAAGCTAGAGAAGTTGCTCTTTTCAGGCAGGGAAAATATCGTGAAGTTAAACTGTCAAGACAGCACTCAGCAAAGTTGGAAAACATTTTCAGCCAAATGGGGCAAGATGAAGCGAAGCTTCTGAATGTTGTATTGAAGGCAGATGTGCAAGGTTCAGCAGAGGCTATTGTGGATGCTTTGAATAAATTGTCACATGATGAAGTACAAGTGAAGGTTGTGGCGCAAGGCGTCGGCGGCATTACTGGCAGTGATGTCAACTTGGCATTAGCATCCCAAGGTATTGTTTTAGGCTTTAATGTTCGTGCTGATAATACAGCTAAAAAACTTGCATCAAGCGAAGGTGTCGAAATCCGTTATTACAGTGTAATTTATAGTTTGGTCGAAGATATTGAAACGGCTCTGACGGGAATGTTGGCTCCAAGTTACGAAGAGAAAATCATGGGGCTTGCTGAAGTGCGTGATGTATTTAAATCATCTAAGATTGGTGCGATCGCAGGTTGTATTGTTTTAGAAGGAACTATTTTTAAGGGTAAGCCAATTCGGGTGTTGCGCGATAATGTAGTAATTTATGAAGGTGAACTAGAATCTTTACGTAGGCTCAAAGACAATGTTAGTGAAGTGCGTAGCGGTACTGAGTGTGGCATTGGCGTTAAAGATTACAACGATATTAAAGTTGGCGACCAAATTGAAGTTTATGATCGTTTTGAAGTTAAACGCAAATTGTCTGATTAATATATGAGCAATAGAAGATTAAGGTTAGGGAGTTTGTTGCAGCAAGAATTAGCCAAGATATTGCAACAATATGCTAATGATTTTGCTGTGAATGGGGTGAGTATAACAGAAGTGCGACCATCTCCTGATTTGTCTTATGCGAAAATTTATATTACTGTAATCGAATCAGAAAAACGCCAGGAATACGTTAATAAATTAAATGAATTGTCTCCAATGTTACGCCATATATTAGCGAAAAATGCCAACTTACGTAAAACACCGAAGTTGCATTTTGTTTATGATGAGTCGGTGATATATGGCGATAAAATGAGTAAGTTGATATCGGGCGTTGAATAGTGTGAAAAAACGAAAAAACAAAGGTCGCGATATTAGCGGCGTATTATTATTAGACAAGCCATCAGGCATTACATCCAACGATGCCTTGCAAAAAGTAAAAAGATTATTTTATGCGCAAAAAGCTGGACATACTGGGAGTTTGGATCCAATAGCAACCGGTATGTTGCCAATTTGCTTTGGTGAGGCTACGAAATTTTCTCAATATTTACTAGATTCTAACAAAACTTACATTGCTGAGTGCAAACTAGGTGTCAAGACTACTACAGGGGACAGTGAAGGCGATGTTCTTTCTGAAAACATTGTTCCTAAGTTGAATGAGCGTCAAATTGAAAAAGTTTTAGCTAAATTTCGTGCTGATATAGAGCAAGTTCCATCTATGTATTCTGCACTTAAGCACAACGGAACACCGCTTTATAAATTGGCAAGAGAGGGAATTACGGTTGATCGTCCAGCTCGAAAAGTCAGCATATATGAACTAAAGCTGTTAAATATTTCAGAAGATATTCTTACTTTAAAAGTTAAATGTAGTAAAGGTACCTATATTCGTAGTTTGGTTGAAGATATGGGTGAAGAGTTGACTTGTGGCGCGCATGTTATAAAACTGCGACGCTTAAATGTCGGTGGTTACAGCGAAGATGCCATGATACCAATGGAAAAATTACAGGTGCTTTATGATGAAGATAAGTATCAACTAGATAATCTATTATTACCAATTAATTCAATATTTGATTCTTGGCAAGAAGTAAAATTATCGGAAGCGGCATTTTATTATGTGAAACAGGGTCAGTCAGTTATTGTCCCATACGCTCCAGAAAGTGGGCAGGTAGTGCTAAGACTTAAAAATGGTGATTTTATTGGAGTGGGAGAGGTGCTAAGTGATGGTAAGGTGGCACCGAGAAGATTGTTAAAGTAGGAATGAGGTCGCTTGCTGTCCATAATTAAACAGGGTAGAATGCGGTGGGTTTTTATATAGAGGAGATAAATAAATGGCTGATAAAGCTAACAAAGTAGAGAATAATGTTGATGGTGCATATTATGTTGATAAAGAATGTATTGGCTGTGGTATGTGTCATGAAGTTGCTGGCAAATATTTTGTAATGGATGATACAGCTGGTGTAGCGTACGTTGCTGAACAACCTAAAGACGAAGAAGGCACTGTTCTTTGTGTAGAAGCTATGAATAGTTGTCCGGTTGAAGCCATTGGCGACGACGGCGCAGCAGCCTAATTTTTAGATAACTTTTATTGCTCAGCATCTGCAAATGACAGTGGATGCTGAGTGGATTTTAACTTAACTTAACTTGACTTAAATAGAGGTATTGATATGTCATTGACTCAAAATGAAAAATTAGCGCTCATTAAAGAGCATGGTAAAACAGATTCTGATTCAGGCTCACCTGAAGTGCAAATAGCACTACTTAGCGCTGATATCAAAAAGTTAACTGAACACTTTAAAACTCATAAGAAAGATAATCATTCAAGACGTGGTCTTATTCGCAAAGTTAATCTGCGTCGTAGTCTATTAAAGTACTTGAAGAATAAAGACATAGAACGTTATCGTAATATAGTTGCCAAATTAGGTTTGCGCGGCTAACTCAAAAAATAATTAAAATATATTATAGGTGAATATGTGATTGCTAAAAAAAAGACATTTGACTATGGCGGGACTACTGTTACCCTAGAAACCGGTTTAATGGCAAGACAAGCTACTGGTTCGGTAATGGTTAGTATGGGTGATACTATGGCATTAGTTACTGTGGTGTGTAAAGATAAAGATACAGCAGGTAGAGATTTTTTCCCACTGACGGTTAATTATCAGGAACGCTTTTATGCTGCTGGCCGTATTCCCGGTGGTTTCCTAAAGAGAGAATCTCGTCCTAGTGTGCGAGAGACTTTAATTTCAAGATTAATTGACAGACCAATTCGTCCTTTGTTTCCTGAAGGTTTTTATAACGAAATTCAGGTGGTTGCGACGGTAATGTCTAAAGACCCGGAAATAGAAAGTGATATTGTTGCTATGTTAGGTACATCAGCCGCCTTAGCAATTGCTGGCGTTCCATTTAATGGCCCAATTGGCGCTGCTAGAGTAGGTTACAGAAATGGTAATTATATTCTTAATCCAACTAAGACGCAGATGGAAGCCTCTGAACTTGATTTGGTGGTAGCAGGGACTGAGAAAGCTGTATTGATGGTGGAATCAGAAGCCAAAGAACTCTCCGAAGAGACCATGTTAGGTGCAGTGATGTACGGTCACAAAGAGATGCAGGTTGCTGTTCAAGCAATAAAAGAGTTTGCTGAAGAATTTGGTAAGCCAGCATGGGACTGGGTTAAACCCGTTGGAAACAGCGAGTTAATGGCAAAAGTTAAAGCAGAGTGTGAGGCTGATTTGGCGGCCGCCTACTTAATTAAAGAGAAGGCTGAACGCCAAAATAAGATAAATGAAATTCATGCTTCCGTTGTTGCTTCTCTAGTAACTGATGCTGAAGGGGCTCCTGCTGAGCATGATGTACACGATATTATCTTTAGTCTAGAGAAAAAAATCGTTCGTAATCGTGTTATCAATGGGGAGTCAAGAATTGATGGTCGCGATAATTATACGGTCCGCCCAGTTAGTACTAAAGTTTCTGTTTTGCCAAGAGTACATGGTTCAGCTCTTTTTACTCGTGGAGAAACTCAGGCTATAGTTACAGTTACTTTGGCCTCCGAAGCTGATGCTCAAATGGTCGATAATATTATCGAGAAACATGGGCGTGAATCCTTTATGTTACACTACAATTTCCCTCCATACTGTGTAGGTGAAACTGGTTTTATGGGTGCTCCTAAGCGTCGTGAATTGGGTCATGGAAATTTAGCTAGACGTGCTTTAAGTGCTGTTATGCCAACTAATGATGAGTTTTCATATACTAAACGTGTTGTTTCTGAAATTACTGAATCTAACGGTTCCAGCTCTATGGCAACAGTTTGTGGTGGTTGCTTGGCTTTGATGGATGCTGGTGTTCCTTTAAAAAGGCCAGTAGCAGGTATCGCTATGGGGTTGATTAAAGAAGGAGAAAAGTTTGCTGTTTTGACTGATATCTTGGGAGATGAAGACCATCTAGGCGATATGGATTTTAAAGTAGCAGGATCTAAGCAAGGTATAACGGCCTTGCAAATGGATATCAAAATAGATGGCATTACTAAAGAAATAATGGAAACAGCTTTAAAGCAAGCCGATGCCGGTCGTAACCATATTTTGGATATTATGCTGGAAACTTTGAGTGCACCTAGAGTGGATGTTTCAGAGCATGCTCCACGTATTACAACTATAAAGATCAAAACCGATAAGATAAAAGATGTTATTGGGAAGGGTGGTTCTGTAATTAAGGGTATTATTGAAGAAACTGGTGTTGAAATTGATATCGCCGAAGATGGTACGATTAAAATTGCTGCTGTCGGTGAGGAAGCAGGCAGTGCTG
Organism: Gammaproteobacteria bacterium; assembly: GCA_016936855.1. Lineage (GTDB taxonomy): Bacteria > Pseudomonadota > Gammaproteobacteria > UBA9339 > UBA9339 > JAFGXA01. Next base: position 22,076 of record JAFGXA010000023.1, read on the forward strand.
CTCGCAAAATGATTGAGGCTATAGTTGAAGAGCCTGAAGTAAATAAAATTTATGAAGGCAAGGTGGTGAAAATCACTGATTTTGGAGCTTTCGTGAATATTTTGCCAGGCACTGATGGTTTGGTTCATATTTCGCAAATTGCTCATGAGCGTATAGCCCAAGTCTCTGATAAGTTATCTGAAGGTCAAACTGTCAAGGTCAAGGTTCTAGAAATTGATAACCAAGGCCGGATTCGCTTGACTATGAAGGATATTGAACAGTAATTGTTTGAGCAAACGCACGGTGCTGATTGTGGCGCGTGTAGGGGCGGACCACCGTGTCCGCCCTTGTTTAATTGGCACGAGGTTTCTTATTAGCAAACGCCGGTACCGTGGATAACCCGGTCAAGTCGGGTGATGACGATGCTAAGAATAAATATAGGTGCTACCACTAGCGAGGAATTAAACCATGGACAATTTTATTTTCTACAACCCGGTAAAAATCATTTTTGGTAAAAACACTATTCCTGAATTAACAAATGAGGTATCAAAATATAATCGAATACTGTTAGCCTATGGTGGTGGCAGTATCAAAAAAAATGGGGTTTATGATCAGGTGGTAACAGCCCTTGCTAATCACACCATCTTTGAATTTCAAGGCATCGAGCCAAATCCAAAATATGAAACCTTAATGCGAGCAGTTGAGCTGTGTCGGACGGAAAAAATAGAGTTTATATTGGCTGTAGGTGGTGGTTCTGTTATCGATGGTTGTAAATTTATTGCTGCTGCAGTTGATTATGAGGGTGATCCTTGGGAGTTTGTTGGTGATTTTACGGGCAAATCAATTAAATCCTCTATACCCTTGGGAACAATATTAACTTTGCCGGCCGCTGGTTCCGAAATGAATTGTGGTGCAGTTATTAGCCGGGCTAATAGCCCTGATAAATTGCCTTTTGCTAGCCAAAAAGTTTTCCCTAGATTTTCAATTTTGGATCCAGAAACTACATTTACTTTACCAACAGCCCAAACAGCTAATGGTATTGTTGATGCTTTTGTGCATATAACGGAGCAATATTTAACATTTAATGCTAATGCCAGCGTGCAAGATCATTGGGCGGAAGGTTTGTTGCTAAGTTTACTTGAGGAAGGCCCGAAAGTTTTAGCTGACCCAGAAAATTACGATGCACGCGCTAATATTATGTGGGCATCAACCATGGCTCTAAACGGTTTATTGAGCGTTGGTGTTTCTACTGATTGGGCAACCCATATGTTAGGGCATGAGTTAACCGCCAAATTTGGTTTGGATCACGGAGTTACTTTGGCTATTGTTTGGCCCTCAATGATGCGTATCAAAAAAAACAATAAATTCAATAAATTGCTTCGATATGCTAAAGAAGTTTGGGGGATTGGGGAGGGCGAAGATGCTGAAAAGATAGAGAAAGCTATAACCAAAACACAAGAGTTTTTTGAGTCGATTGGGATAAAGACTCACCTATCTGATTATGGTATTGGCCGCGAAGATATTGATGGTCTTATTGGGCAATTAGATAAGCATGGTATGGATCGATTGGGAGAGAGGCAAGATATTAATTTGGAAGAAAGTCGGTTGATCTTAGAGGCTTGCCTCTAGATCCTTCCCAGTTGAAGTTTGAATGCAACGTCATAATCAATCTGCCTACGTCTATTGGTCAAGTCAAACTCATAAAAGTAGATAGATAGCCTATGTCTTCCAAGGCTAGCTTCTGGATATAGCTGTAGATTCATTGGGATAGTAACTCTTACTAATTGATAATTTATATTGCTGGCCAGCATATCTTGATAAAAGCCTGTTTGAGCTTTCTTATCTTCAGTGCTTGAGCTATTACGCACAAGATCAAGCAGTAAATTTACTGTGTCTTGTAAAAAAGAAAACTCTTTAAACCAGTTGTTTAAAACTTGTTGCTGCTTGTCATGAGGTTGTTTTAACCATAGATGAAGCGCTGGTAAAGCATAATTACAAGCGCCAGCTGGTGAGCTTATGCGTTTTTTGGCTGCTGCTAGAAAATCATTGCTGTATAGATCTGGTGCGAATCTGCCTCTAATATTATGAAGAATACTTTTTGTCTTATTTAGTCTCTCTATGAGGTCAAGTAATTTATCGCTGTCAACATCGCTGTTATTGGTTAAGTTGTTTAGAGCCGTTATGTGTTGAATTATAGCGTTACTAAGTTTGGTTTTTATATCAGGTCGATCTAAAAATATCATTAGATCCAATATGCTGTGTAATGCTTGATATACTTCCCAAACATTTTGTTTGTCTAAGTAATGCTCAGCCTGTTTGAAAAGATGTTCTAGTCTTAGATAAATCCTAGTGTGTTCATTGAGTGGTTGCTCAAAGATAATGCTTTCTTGCCGTTCCATATAAAGCATGATATCAAAAATTTGTTTATAGCATCAATGGGTTATTTCGGGGCGTTGGCGATAAATAACAATAACCTTGCCAATGCTCTGAATTAATTCGGCTTGAGAATGATTACATATTTGTTGTGCTACTTCTTTACGTTCCTCACGGTCAGAGGATACTATTTTAATTTTAATCAATTCGTGATCAAAAAGGGCTCTCTCTATTTCGTTCAGTACCGTATCGCTTAAGCCGTTACTCCCGACTATAACTATGGGATGTAATTTATGTGCTTTCTGTTTGAGTGTTTTTTTCATATAATTTCCGCTCTTAAAATTGGAAAGAAGCATATCACAAATGAAATTAAAAGGCAGTAGCAAGCGCTGGTTAAAAGAGCATCATAATGATAAGTATGTAAAGCAGGCTAAGGAGTTGGGTTATCGTTCGCGTGCAGCGTTTAAATTATTGGAAATGCAAGCTAAAGATAAGATTATTGAGGAAGGTGCAGTAGTTGTTGATTTGGGAGCAGCTCCTGGTGGTTGGTCTCAAGTTGCTGTAGAACTTGTAGGGCAAAAAGGTAAAGTTATCGCTCTTGATATTTTGTCAATGGATACAATTGCCGGAGTGGAGTTTTTGCAAGGGGATTTTACTGAAGATGAGGTTTATAAAAAATTATTAGGCGTTCTCGATGATGCTAGAGACAAGGTGGATGTTGTCTTATCTGATATGGCACCTAACATGAGTGGAATTAAACAAGTAGATCAATTACGTGCTATGAATTTGGTGGAGCTTGCGGCTGATTTTGCCTGTGAGAATTTACAAAAACATGGTGTATTTGTAGTAAAAATTTTTCACGGCATTGGTTTTGATGATTTTGTAAAGGATATGCGCAAAAAATTTGTATCGGTAAAAATTAGAAAACCTGATGCCTCAAGGGATCGCTCCAATGAAGTTTACTTAATTGCGCGAGACCCTATATTTTAAATAACTTGGAAATGAAAAATGTCACAAAAAGATTCTTTACAGAAATTTATTTTTACCGATTGCAATGTGCGTGGTCAGCTATTGCGAATGAATAAAAGTATTGGCGTTATTTTAGCTCAACGTGATTACCCGGAAATTTTGCGGAAATTTTTAAGTGAGTTATTAGCAGCTAGTGCTATGCTAAGTGCCAGTATAAAATTCGACGGTAAAGTTACTCTGCAAATTCAGGGTGATGGTCCGGTGAGCTTGATGTTGGCGCAATGTGACAATAGGCAAAGGCTAAGGGGGTTGGCTAAGTGGCAAGATCTTCCAGATAGTCAACAAAGTCTACAAGAATTATTTGGTGCTGCAGACCTGCTTATTTCCATCGCTACAAATAAAAAAGTTAGCAATTATCAGGCAGTAGTTAAATTAACAGGCACTTCTATTAGCGATGCCATAGAAGAATATTTTAATACTTCAGAGCAATTGCCAACCAAGATTATATTTGCAAGTCCATTTATGCAGCATAGTGAGCCTGGGATTCAGAACGATCTGGTTGGTATTTTTCTTCAAGTTATCCCAACAGAAACAAATTATGAGAAGGAGTCGTGGTTGTCAATCATTAATGAACTAGAACAAGGATTAGAAAGAACGGATTTGCAAAAAGAAAATAACTTGGTTGTGTTGCATAACATTTTTCCCGAACATGAATTGAGGGCTTTTGATGAACAGCCGATTGCATTTTATTGTCAATGTTCTGTTGAAAGAAGTAAAAATACTTTAAAAACCATGCCAAAGTCTGAAGTAGATAGCTTATTAGCAAAACACAAAATCATTACCGTAACTTGTGATTTTTGTAATAAAAAATATGAGTTTGACGCAGAAGATTTGAAATGATGCAGGAAGATAAAAAGATCTGATATACTGGAGAGATTATGAATAATATGACAAAAAATTTATTACTATGGATGGTTATCGCCATAGTTTTGATTACGGCTTTTGGCAACTTTGGAAAACAACACTCAAATGCTCAACAGCTTACCTACTCTTCATTTTTGAAGTCTGTTGATAAAGGAGAAATCGCTAGCGCTGTAATAAGGGAAAAAACTATTGTTGCGACCGGCAAAGATGGCAGAGAGGTTAGTACTTATATTCCAATGCAAGATCAGTATCTGCTGAGTGAACTGATCAAAAAAAACGTTAATGTAAAGGGTGAGCCACCAAAACAAGAGGGTATGTTTATGCATATTTTCATTAGTTGGTTCCCGATGATTTTGCTGATTGGCGTGTGGATATTTTTTATGCGCAATATGGCAGGAGGTATCGGTGGTAAAGGTGGACCGATGGCTTTTGGTCGCAGCAAAGCAAAGCTTTTAAATGAAGATCAAGTCAAAATAACTTTCAAGGATGTAGCTGGTATCGAAGAGGCCAAAGAAGAAGTGAGTGAGCTTGTTGATTTTTTAAAGGACCCAGAAAAATTTCAAAAATTAGGCGGCAAAATTCCTTGTGGTGTTTTGTTGGTTGGTTCTCCGGGAACTGGTAAAACTTTGTTAGCTAAAGCGGTAGCAGGAGAGGCTAAAGTTCCATTTTTCTCAATTTCAGGATCTGATTTTGTAGAAATGTTTGTTGGCGTTGGCGCATCCCGAGTGCGGGATATGTTTGCTAATGCTAAAAAACAAGCTCCGTGTATAATTTTTATTGATGAAATAGATGCTGTTGGTAGACATCGTGGTGCGGGGCTTGGTGGTGGACATGATGAACGTGAACAAACCTTGAATCAATTATTGGTTGAAATGGATGGTTTTGAGGGTAAAGAAGGAGTCATTGTAGTCGCAGCAACTAATCGTCCAGATGTTTTGGATCCAGCACTATTGCGTCCAGGTCGCTTCGATCGGCAAGTGGTGGTGCCATTGCCTGATGTTAGAGGTAGGGAACAAATTTTAGCGGTACATATGCGCAAAATTCCAGCTGCTAAAGATGCCAGTGCTGTTACATTGGCTCGCGGAACCCCAGGTTTTTCTGGCGCTGATTTAGCAAACTTAGTAAACGAAGCGGCCCTATTTGCAGCGCGAGCTAATAAAAAGCAAGTACAGATGAGTGATTTAGAAAAGGCCAAAGATAAAATCATGATGGGTGCTGAGCGCAGATCAATGGTAATGAATGATGAAGAACGTATTTTAACCGCTTATCATGAGGCGGGGCATGCCATTGTCGGTCTCAATATGCCAGAACATGATCCTGTTTATAAAGTTAGTATTATTCCCCGCGGTAGAGCCCTTGGGGTTACGATGTTTCTACCTGAGCAAGATCGCTATAGCGTTACTAGGATACATTTGATTTCTCAATTGGCCGGTCTTTTCGGCGGTCGTGTTGCGGAAGAAGTTATATTTGGTCGTGATAAAATTACAACCGGTGCTAGCAACGATATAGAAAAGGCAACGAAGCTTGCACGTAGTATGGTTACCAAATGGGGATTTTCTGACATTTTGGGACCAATTGCCTATGGCGAAGATGAGGGTGAGGTGTTCTTGGGTCGGTCAGTAACGCAGCATAAGGAACTTTCTGATACTACAGCTGCTGTTATTGATGCCGAAATCAAGAAGCTTATTAAGGATAGTTATGAGACAGCGCGAAGTATTTTAGAGCGGAAGAAAGATAGGTTAATTACTATGGCTGATGCCTTAATAACCTATGAAACGTTGGATACTAATCAAATTAATGACATTATGGCTGGTAAGAAACCAAAAAGGCCAAAAGGTTGGCGGCAGAGTAAGCCGAGAATTAAAAAGACCAAAGTGGCTATAAAAGTAGAGAAGGTTGAAGATGAGTAAGAAACGCTATTTTGGTACCGACGGTATTAGAGGGCGAGTTGGTGAATCTATAATCAATCCAGAGTTTGTGCTTAAACTTGGTTGGGCTGCGGGTAAAGTATTGTTAAACGGCAAAGCCGGTAAGGTTTTAATTGGCAAAGATACTCGTGTATCTGGCTATATATTTGAATCTTTACTGGAGGCTGGATTTGCTGCAGCTGGCGCTGATGTTCGTCTTTTGGGTCCAACGCCAACTCCTGCTATAGCTTATTTAACAAGAGCTTTTCGTGCCAAAGCGGGAATTGTAATTAGTGCTTCGCATAATCCTTTCTATGATAATGGCATTAAGTTTTTTTCATCTGATGGTTTAAAATTATCTGATGCAATGGAATTTTTAATTGAGAAGGAATTAGATAAACCTCTTGTCATGTGTGATCCGGCAAAGCTTGGTCATGTTAAGCGCTATGATGATGCTACTGGTCGTTATGTCGAATTTTGTAAAAGCACCTTTGGTGGTTTTAATAGTTCATTAGCAGGGATGAAGATAATTTTAGATTGTGCTAATGGTGCAACATATAAGGTGGCGCCTAGGGTATTTATAGAGCTTGGCGCGGAAGTTGTAGAAATTAATGTTGATCCAGATGGTCTTAACATTAACGAAAATTGTGGTTCCACCAAACCTGAAATACTCGCGAAAATTGTGTTAGCAGAAAATGCTGATTTGGGTATAGCATTTGATGGTGATGGTGATCGTGTAATCATGGTGGATCATTTGGGTAATGTCGTTGATGGGGATCAAATAATTTATATTATTGCTAAGCATGAAAAAGCAATTGGTAAATTATCTGCTGGGGTTGTTGGCACAGTGATGACTAATCTCGGCTTAGAGCAAGCTTTAAACGATCTTGATATTGAATTTATGCGTACCACAGTTGGGGATCGTTTTGTAATTGAAGCATTACAGAAAACTGGTTGGTTACTAGGAGGAGAGACCTCGGGCCACATTGTGCATCATGGGATCACTACAACTGGGGATGGAATTGTAACGGCTTTACAAGTTTTATCTGCCTTACAATATTATGATAAAACTTTATATGATTTAGCTTCGGAAATGCACAAATATCCACAGATTATGCGAAATGTAAAAGTTAAGGGTATTGTTAATTTGGAAGAGAATAAGGAATTAAAGAATCTCGTTATTCAAGCTAGGGAAAAATTGGGTAAAACAGGGCGCGTAGTGTTGCGTCCCTCCGGAACTGAACCTGTAGTTAGAGTAATGGCAGAAGGTGAGGATAGGGAATTGGTAAATTCGTTAGTGGATTCTCTTACAGAAAAAGTTTCATCTATGGTTTAATAAAAAAAAACGGACGATATTATATTTACTTTACCGTCCGTTTTGATATTTCAGATTAAGTAATCTTAGAAAGAGCGTCTTCTGTCTCCAGAACGGCGTTCTTGAGCAAAGTTCACTCTAAGTGGGCGACCCATGAAATCCTGGCCATTCATGCTAAGAGCTTTTTCAGCGTCTTCGTTGTTTTTGAATGTCACAAATCCAAAGCCCTTAAGGCGTTTTGTATCGCGATCACGAATTAAAACAGAATCGGTGACTTCACCAAATTGAGCAAAAAGCTGCATAAAATCAGCATCAGTAGTATCGAAGGAAAGGTTCCCCACGTAAATTTTATTCATAAGAATAATACCTCTAACAAATTAAACAAAAAGACAATATAGAGGCATTATCAACAAATAGATCAGGCCAGAATATTGCACCGATACGCAGTCTACCACAAAATTAGCTTTTTCACATAGGGATTATGAGAAAATTGTAAGTAATGCAGTTGACTGTAGTAGCTGAACCAGGCATCATGGCAGCTGGTTTTTAGATCGGGATTTTGGCTATGCATCAACTAATTTTGGTATTACATGTGTTAATCGCAATAGCGATTGTAGGGCTCGTTTTGATACAGCATGGTAAAGGTGCTTCGATGGGGGCGGCATTCGGCAGTGGCGCTTCACAAACCGTTTTTGGCAGCCAAGGTTCTTTACCGTTTTTGCTAAAACTTACTGCATTTTTAGCAATTTTGTTTTTCGCAACCAGTTTAGTTCTAGGAAAAATGACAGCTAATGAGCTGAAAAATGCTGGTAAAGTTCAGCTTCCGACTAACCATCATATACCTGCACATAGATAAAGCCGAAGTGGTGAAATTGGTAGACACGCCATCTTGAGGGGGTGGTGGGTGAAAACCCGTATCGGTTCGAGTCCGATCTTCGGCACCAGGCTTCGTTAATAGTAACTCTAGTTACCCAGCAAAACGTCATCCCCGCGAAGGAGGGAATGACTGGTAAATGGCGCTGTCATCACACAGGCTTATTTTAGCTCCAAACCAATTACCACCAAAGTAATCCCACGACCCCGGATCGAGCCTGGGGCAGGCTTTGATCGGTTAACCCCCCTAAAATTAGCACCTACCCACAAAAGAACACCACGCCACACCATGGAGATCTACGGTTCCTGTCTGCTCGCTCGCGCTCGCGCATCACATGCCCGAGGATTGTATAGGTTCGCCAAATCGGTTCCAAAAAAATGTTATTGTAGCATCTCGATTGGTTTTTTTAAGTTAATACCCTGATGCAG
>JAFGXA010000024.1 GCA_016936855.1 Gammaproteobacteria bacterium
AAATAGCGAGGTCCTTTTCCTTCAACGCTGCCGTTTCTTTTCCCCCTTTTGTTTCTGTTTCCGGCTTTCTTTCGATCCCCTTCAGTTTCTGTTTTCCTATCAGTTCTTTTTCGTTTCCGCTCCAGTCAATTCTCTCGCTGACTGAAAGTTTCTCATATCTATATAATGCTTGTCAAATGTTTTTTTAAGTTTTTTTTAATATTTTTGAAATTAAAATTTAATTTTGCTTTCTGTGCCTTCGCGCAATCTTTTGATATTGGCTTGATGCTTCCAGATTATTAGGACAGCAATGGCAATTAACGGCATTATGTAATTTATTCCGTGAAAAAATAGGCTATATATCGGTGTTAAAGTAATAGCAACTAAAGCTGCAAGAGAAGAGTATCGAAAAGCAAGAGCAACAACAAGCCACGTTATCATGCTCAAAAGGGCAATTGTTGGTGATAGAGATATTAATACTCCTAGTGTTGTAGCTACACCTTTACCACCCTTGAATTTAAGAAATATAGGGAATATATGCCCGAGAACTGCAGCTAAAGCGACTAATCCTAAGCCAAATCCTGTAATGCCTACTAATTTAGCAACTAATACGGGGAATAATCCTTTCAAAATATCTCCTAGTAAGACAAAAATAGCGGCCTTTTTACCTCCAGAACGTAGTACATTTGTTGTGCCAGGGTTTTTGGAGCCGATAGTTCTGGGGTCGGGTAAATTTAGTAATTTGCTTACAATAACGGCGCTGGATATGGAGCCGCAGAGATAGCTGAGTATGCTTAAGGTAATAATAGATGCGATTGTTGTCATAATTGTTTCCGTTTTTGGTTGCAAATACACGCTAATTTTACGATCATTAAGTTTTTATAAGCAAGATATTTATAGATATGAAACCAAGTGGTAAAAATTTAGTGTGGATGGATATGGAGATGACAGGTCTCGATATTGGCTCGGATCACATTTTAGAGATAGCGACAGTAGTGACTGATACGCGTCTTAATGTTTTGGCCGAAGGCCCAGTTATTGCTGTGCATCAAAGCGAAAAGATTTTAGCAGGAATGGATGAGTGGAACACTAAAACCCATACTAAAAGTGGTTTAGTCGAAAGAGTTTTGGTAAGTGATTATGATGAAGAGGCGGCTGAAGCGGAGACTCTTGAATTCTTGATGAAGTATGTACCGTGTGGCAAGTCTCCTTTGTGTGGTAATAGCATATATCAGGACCGTAAGTTTTTGCTGCGCTGGATGCCGAAGTTAGAAAGTTATTTTCATTATCGTAATCTTGATGTTAGTACTTTGAAGATTTTGGCTAAACGTTGGCGTAAAGATTTGGCCAAGGATGTAGCAAAGAAAAAGTCTAAACATGAAGCGTTATCTGATATTTATGATTCGATAGCGGAGCTTTGTTTTTACCGAGATAATTTCCTTAAATTATAATGTAGTGCCTGTCAACAAGGAGGTATTGATTATGGTTTGTTTTTGATTGGTAGCATAAAGAAGGTTGCAAGTAGATAAAAAATAGCTGCGGTGATTATTAAGTGATCGACATTTCCGCCTAAAATATTCTTTAAAAAAAGACCAGCTAAGAGGCTGACAATTACCTGTGGCAAGCAAATAGAGATATTAAAAATCCCCATGGCCAAGCCCATTTCTTGACTTGGTACACTATCGGCAACAATTGCAAATGGAATGCTGTTGAAACTAGCCCAGGCGGCGCCGATACCAGCCATAGCCAATAGTAAATAATGACTATTATGAATAATGCTAATTGCAAATAGCGAGCATGCGCCTAATAGAAGGGCAATGATATGAATTGTTTTTCTATTTAATATTTTTAGAAAAAGTGGGATGCAATAAGCAACTAAAATATTTATTAACATATAAGATGCGCATGTAATGCCGGTTAATACTGTGCTTTTTTCAATTCCGCTTTGATAATTAATATTATGTACGTGATGAGATATTATTGGGATATGGAAAATATTTTGTTCTATAGTTGGGGTTAAATAAATAACCAAAATAAATGTCCCGATCCAGGTAAATATTTGTACTAGAAAAATCTGACGCATTGCCTTTGGCATTTTTAATAAATATGCGAATAAATCCTTGGGAGTGTATTTTGTGTTTGGCTCGTATTTTTTTAGGTGTTTTTTTGCATATATAGACGTCCAGATATTGCTTATTAATACGATAATTGCACCAATATAAAAAGAATATTTAATTTCATATGGAAGATGCGTGCTAATATTATTATGCTGAAATCCTATGATAGAACTGAAAAGCCATGGTGCGCTTGAAGCAATAACAGCCCCAATGCCGATCATTACCGCTTGCATAGCGTAAATTTTAGTGTGTAATTCTTTAGCAACAATATCGGCGACCAAAGATCTCGATGGTTGTAAAGAAATGTTGATAGCGCCCATGAGAAAAAATAATAAAATAGCAGCGAATAATGGAGAGATGGTATTTGGCATGATTGCCATAGAAATGGCTGTTATTAGTGCTCCTACAAATATATAAGGAATTCTCGGGCCAAATTGCGAATTGGTTTTGTCGCTCATGTAACCTACTATTGGTGGAAGAAGCAGGCCAATTAAAGAAGGGCCGAACCAAACGTAAGCAAGTGAATCATTCGTTACGCCTAGCATGGCAAAAATACCGCTGACATTGGCAATCACGATGGAGAAGGCAAACTGTATTCCAAAAGAACCGAAATTAAGGCTTAGCATTTGCTTGGTGCTAAGATTGCTTTGAGTTTTGTTCATATGTCCATTGTAGGATAATGTTTGTTTATTGCAATAAGATTTTATTTTTGCTCACAAATATGTTTTCGGCACCACTACAATCGGCATTTAGTTAATCGAAAGCACAGTCATATAAAAAGCCATCATCTAGCTTATAAACTAGGTTGTGGCTTTTTGTATGAATAAAATTACTAAAACAATGTCTGAATGATCTTTTGTGCCTTTTGTGTTAGTCTGTGCGTTTTTATTTTATTGGGTGGGGTATGAAATATAATAAGCGCGTATTAACTTTGGGTTGGGGTATTTGTCTTTTAGGGGCACTTTTTTATTGTTATGAATACCTTTTGAGAATTGAGCCTAGCATCATGGTGCCACAATTGATGCATCAGTTTCATGCAACAGCTGCAGTTTTGGGGGTGTTGGCTGCATTTTATTACTATGCCTATACTCCAATGCAGCTTTTGGTGGGGATGTTGATAGATACTTTCGGGGTGCGCGTAATTATCACAGTGGCAGTCTTGTTGTGTGCCACTGGTAGTTTGATTTTTAGTACAGCACACTTAATTTATTTTGCTGCGATTGGGCGTTTTTTAATTGGTTTTGGTAGTGCATTTGCTTTTGTTGCTGTATTAAAACTTGCGGCAGTTTGGTTGCCTAAACATCATTTTGCACTTTTTACTGGATTTGCTACAGCCTTAGGTATGCTAGGGGCGATGGTAGGGGATGTTGAGTTGACGCATTTGGTGCGTACAATTGGTTGGAAGTTGACCCTTAATGTTGGAACGGTTTTGGGTTTTGTTTTGGTACCAATTATTTGGCTGGTAGTGCGTAACAAGCCGCGGACCAATGCGCAAAATGATGTTGCGGTTAATGCTAATTACAAAGAAACAATACTAGGGCTTTGGGAAATCATCAAAAATCCACAGATGTGGATTATAGGTTTAATAGGCTGTATGCTCTATTTGTCGTTGACTGTGGTGGCTGAGATGTGGGGGATTCCGTTTTTAAAGTCAGTATATCATTTGAATGCTGATTTAGCTGCTTCTAGCTGTGCTATGGTATTCGCTGGATGGTTAATTGGTGCGCCTATTAATGGCTGGTTATCTGATGCTACAGGATCACGCAGATTACCGCTGTTTCTTGGTGGCATCTTTGCGGCAGCCACGATTGCTTTCATTATATTTGATTCTTCTTATTTATCTGTTGATTCCGTGCGAGCTCTTTTATTCATGTTCGGCTTTTTCTCTAGTGTTGAGATTGTGTGTTTCGCGCTTGGCCGGGAAAACAATCCAACTAGGGTTGCTGCAACGGCAGTTTCTTTTACAAACCTATTAATTATGTTAGGTGGTATGGTTTTTCAGCCTCTTTTAGGAGAGATATTGGATGTTACTTGGCGTGGTCGCTTTGTTGGTGGCGTCAGAGTATATAGCGCCCATAATTTCGAAATTGCTTTCTATTTCATTCCTATTGCTTTGTTATTTGGAGCCTTTTTATCTTTCTTTTTGAAAGAGCCCTTAGAGCGCCAAATATTGGATGAATTCGATTGATTGATTTAAGTTAAATCAATATGATAAGCTGCAAATTGCGCTAGTTATTTGGCTGTAAAATATTAAAATATTTTTAAATATTTCCAGGTAATTGCTTGTTTTAAAAAGAGAAGAATATGGCGAAAAAAAATTGTCCTGATTTGTTGGTTGGTTTGGATATTGGCACTACAAAAATTGTGGCTTTAGTTGGAGAAATAAAAAGCGATGGTCGCTTGGAAATCATTGGAATTGGTTCTCATCCATCTAAAGGTTTAAAGCGTGGTGTTGTTATCAATATTGAGGCTACAGTAAATTCAATTCAGAGAGCCATTGAAGAGGCGGAATTGATGGCTGGTTGTGATATTCGTTCAACCCATACCGGAATCTCCGGTAGCCATATAAGAAGTTTGAATTCTCATGGTATTGTGGCTATTCACGATCAAGAGGTAGGGCAAGCTGATATCGATCGAGTGATTGATGCTGCTAAAGCAGTGGCGATTCCTGCTGATCAAAAAATCTTACATATTTTGCCGCAAGAATTTATTGTTGATAATCAAGAAGGTATTCGTGAGCCTATTGGTATGTCTGGTGTTCGACTTGAAGCAAAAGTTCATATAGTTACAGGCAGTGTTAGTGCTGCTCAAAACATTGTTAAGTGTGTAGAAAAGTGTGGCCTTAAAGTTGGTGATATAGTTTTGCAACAGTTGGCCTCCAGTTATTCGGTTTTAACTGATGATGAAAAGGAACTGGGAATATGTATGATAGATATTGGTGGAGGAACTACAGACATTGCTGTGTTCACTGATGGTGCTATTCGACATACTGCGGTTATCCCGATAGCGGGTGATCAGGTAACTAATGATATTGCCGTTGCTTTGAGGACGCCGACCAAACATGCTGAAGATATAAAAGTTAAATATGGTTGTGCTTTGATGCGAATGATTGATCCACAAGATACGGTATCAGTACCTAGCGCTTCTCACTCAGGACCAAAATCAATCTTCAAAAGAGAGTTAGCTAACGTTATAGAAGCACGCTATGAAGAGCTCTTTGAATTAGTTGCTGCAGAATTAAGGCGTAGCGGCTTTGAAGATTTGGTTGCTGCTGGTATCGTTTTAACTGGTGGTGGATCGAAGATGGATGGCGTTTTGGAATTGGCGGAACAGGTTTTTGAAATGCCAGTTAGATTTGGCATTCCAAAGAATATTGGTGGTCTTAAAGATGTGGTCAGTAATTCGATTTACGCTACAGGAGTTGGCTTATTAATGTCAGCTCATGATGAACAACATACTAAAGAGCCAGATATGGTGTTAGGTGATGGAATAAAAAGCTTGTGGCAAAGGATGCGTAGTTGGTTTCAGGGTAATTTTTAAGAGGTAAGGGTTGATGTTTGAATTCCCAGATGTGCCTATGAGTCAGGCAGAAATTAAGGTTATAGGTGTTGGTGGCGGTGGCGGTAATGCTTTGGAATACATGATAGACGGAGATATCGCCGGTGTTGAGTTTGTTTGCGCAAATACTGATGCACAGGCATTGCAGAATTCTAATGCAAAATCTTTACTGCAAATAGGCGCTGAATTAACTAAGGGTTTAGGTGCTGGAGCTGATCCAGAGGTAGGGCGATTGGCCGCAGAGGAAAATCGTGAACGCATAAGAGATGCTTTAAGTGGTGCCGATATGGTTTTTGTTACTTGCGGCATGGGTGGTGGTACTGGCACAGGGGCCGCCCCCGTTGTTGCTGAAATAGCTAAGAGTTTAGGCATTCTTACCGTAGCAGTTATCACTAAGCCATTTTCTTTTGAAGGTCGCAAAAGAATGCTAATTGCAGAAGAGGGCATCAAGAACTTATCCAGAAATGTTGATTCATTGATCACACTTCCTAACGATAAGTTGCTATCAGTTTTGGGTAAGAATATAAGTCTTCTCAATGCCTTTAAAGCAGCAAATAATGTGTTACTAAACGCTGTGCAAGGTATAGCAGAGCTGATAACTAAACCCGGCTTGATTAATGTTGACTTTGCTGATGTTAGAACCGTGATGTCTGAGATGGGAATGTCAATGATGGGAACAGGGATTGGTACAGGAGAACATCGTGCAAGTGAAGCAGCTCAAGCTGCAATATCTAGCCCATTGTTAGAAGACGTTGATCTTTCTGGTGCGGCTGGAGTTTTGGTAAATATTACGGCAGGTCCTAATATGACTATCGGTGAGTTTGAAGAGGTTGGGGATGTTATAAAATCATTTACCTCTGATAATGCTACCGTGGTTGTCGGTACTGTAATTGACATGGAAATGGTTGACGATATGAGGGTAACCATTGTTGTTACTGGTCTTGGGCGAGGTCCAGATGCTTTAATTGGTCCTAAGGTAAAGTTGAGTGACGTAACCAAGCGTGATGGTACCGTTGATTATCATCAGTTAGAAAAACCAGCATTGGCGCGTAGAAATGCATCTTTCGGTGTTGAAGAAAGAGATGTGGCTTTTAAGAATGTAGAGTTTGATAATAACGCGGAGTATCTGGATATTCCGGCCTTTTTGCGTAGACAAGAAGATAGCGATGTGGTTTAATTCGGCCGATGATTAAGCAGCGTACCTTAAAAAATGTTATTCGCGCCACAGGTATTGGGGTGCACACTGGAGAGAAAGTATTTTTAACTTTGCGTCCGGCTCCAATTGATGCTGGGATTGTGTTTATCAGATCGGATCTTGAAGGGGCTCCAGCGATTGTGGCTAAAGAAGCGAATGTTGGTGATACTACATTGTCTACGTCTCTGGTTAAAGGGAATGCAAAAATATCAACAGTTGAGCACCTGATGTCAGCTTTTGCTGGTCTTGGTATCGATAATGCCTATGTTGAAGTGAGTGCTCCAGAAGTGCCAATTATGGATGGTAGCGCAGGTCCTTTTGTGTTTTTGTTAAATTCAGCCGGTGTTGAAGAGCAAAATGCTGCTAAAAAATTTATTCGTATCAAAAAACGTATTGAAGTAAAGCTGGACGATAAGTCAGCGGTGCTTGAACCATATGATGGTTTTAAGATCCAGTTCGGTATCGATTTCGATCATCCTATCTTTAACCAAAGCGCCAAAAATATGGTTTTGGATTTTGCGCGAGCCTCATTTGTAAAGGAAATTAGTCGAGCTAGGACTTTTGGTTTTGTATCTGAATTTGAATATCTTCGTAGTAAAAATCTAGCCTTAGGTGCGAGTCTCGATAATTCTATTGCTCTGGATGAATACAGGGTGATTAATGAAGATGGGTTGCGTTATAAAGATGAGTTTATAAAACATAAAATCTTGGATGCGGTTGGCGATCTTTATCTTTTGGGACACAGTTTAGTTGGTGCATTTTCTGGTTTTAAATCTGGACACACACTGAATAATTTACTTATTAAAAAAGTTTTATCTACTGATGATGCTTGGGAAATAGTTACTTTTGAAGATCCTGAATCTGTTCCTTTCAGCTTTATGCCGCTTTTAAGCTCTGTCAAAGCGTAAGATTATTCAAGGAGTAAGTAATTATGTTAGATTTCTCTAGTCTTAAGAAGGCAGTTGCAGCTATGAATGACGCAGTTGCAAATGCAAATGATGAAAGTTTTATGCAAGGCCTTACTGAAACACAACAAAATATCATTCGCGCTGGTGTGATTCAGAATTTTGAATTTACTTATGAATTGTGCTGGAAGATGATGCAGCGTTGGATTAAGTTAAATATTTCTCCAGAAGATGCAAACCCAAGGAATAAACGAGATCTCTTTCGTATAGCGGCTCGTTATAATTTATTGAATAATCCAGATGAATGGTTTGAATATAATGAAGCGCGTAATATGACAAGCCATACCTATGATGAAGATAATGCGGAGTATGTTTTTACTATAGCGGTAAAATTTATAGATAGTGCAAAGGAGCTTTTGCAAGAACTGCAGGTGAGAAATGGTTGATCTGAAGCCTGAGCAATTAAAGATAGTAAAAAACATCTTAAGTAATTACGTTGCCGATTTTGATGTGTGGGTATATGGTTCTAGAATAAGTGGTACTGCGCGAGAGTATTCTGATTTGGATTTGGTTATAGTTGGGAAAGAAGCTTTGAGTCCACATATATTAAATGATCTTAGAGATGCCTTTTCTAACTCTGATTTAACTATTATGGTTGATGTTCACGATTGGTATAAAATATCAAAAGAGTTTCAAGATATTATTAAACGCAAGTACGAGATTTTACAGGTTAAATAATCAAAGCGGGTTTTGCTAGTAAAACTGTTCCTAATAATAGTAATAAAGTACCGCCTATAAATTTAAGCCATTTGACCTGTTTTTGATTGATTTGTGAGGTTTTTAAGGTGCAGCCAAAGATGCCAACAATGGTTGCAGCTGGCAGAATAAAAACTATATTGTAGTAAAGCAGGTACAGGTAATAATGGTAACTTTGACTGACATATTTACCTGATAAAACACCAACATAAACAATAGGAAATCCCGCGGTGCATGGTAGCTCAACCATTGCAACAAATAGCGTAAATGCAACCGCTGCTACAAATAGCAAAATCCATGATCCGCTTTCAAATAGAGATCGCATATTGCGCAATTTTTGATAGATAAGGGATTTATTGTTATCACTGATAGTTAAAGATATTCCCTTTTTGAAAAAAAATAATTCTTTGCAATTAATGGCACCAACAATAATTGAAAACGAAGCAATACTAATACGCAATGGATTAATAAATCCTATTAAGCTGAATATGTTAAGCCAAGCTGCCATGAAGAGAAAATACAGAATAAATATCATAATAACAAAGGTAAATCCTACCATTAACACTTTACCTCGAGAGTTAGAAGCCGACGCTAGAAATCCCAAGAATAGTGCTAAAACAAATACGTTACAGGGATTAAAGCCATCAACGATTGCAACAATAAATGTAAAAATAGGCAAGGGCACTAATTGAGAGATTTTTTGTAGTGCGTGGCTAGGTATGTAGTGCATAGCAATAAGTAAAAGGGCGAATGCTATAGTGCTTATTGTCAGAATAATTAAGCGATTATTTATTTTCATTATAGTCGGCAAATAATTGTTGGTAAAAGCCTTGTGGTTTTTCGCCTATAAACGCGTGACAATTCACAATCAAAGTCGGCAGGAAAAACGCATCCAGATGATATTTCTGATTTAGAATAGCTCTTTCTTTTGGATTAGATATATGTATATGAATTAATTTAGATTCTAAGTTGTTCTTTTTTATTGCAGCTAAGATCCTTGGTTCCATTTCTTGGCAGGCATGACAATATTGAGAGGTTATAAGTAATATTTTACCTTGTATGTTGTGGAGTTTGCATTGTTGTATATCTGTTTCGTGGTTGATGATTTTGATTTGTGCAGGAGAGGCTAAAGCTGTGATGCTTAGGAATATTCCAACTGTGGCCAAGACTTTTATTAACGTTTTTTTCATGCTTTATCTCATTATGATAATAAAATGGAATTGTACTAATAGATACCTCTGTATTCAATTGTTATACTAATAGCATTATGAGTACAGCAATAAAAAAAGCAGTTTTTCCAGTTGCAGGTCTTGGTACAAGATTTTTGCCAGCAACTAAGGCTAATCCTAAAGAGATGCTACCAATTGTTGATAAACCACTTATTCAGTATGCTGTCGAAGAGGCTGTTAAGGCTGGAATCGAAGAGTTGATTTTCGTAACCAGCAGCTCTAAGCGGGCTATAGAAGATCATTTTGATTCCAATTTTGAGCTAGAATCAACATTAAGAGAAAAGAAGAAGTTTGAGTTGTTGGAATTGGTGCAAAATATTTTGCCACGAGGTATTAGTTGTAGTTATGTTAGGCAATCTGAGCAATTAGGTTTGGGGCATGCTGTAGGCTGTGCTAGATCTATTATTGGTCGAGAACCATTTGCTGTTTTATTAGCTGACGATTTGATTGTAAATGGCGGTAAGAATTGTTTAGAGCAAATGCTTGAGATTTATAAAGAAACCAGTAGTAGTGTATTAGCCGTTCAGAAAATTGACAAAAAAGATTCTTCAAAATACGGTATTGTAGATACTGCTAGTTGCGTGGAAAATCATCAATCAATTGATGGCATTGTGGAAAAGCCACTGCCTCAAGATGCGCCGTCAGATTTGGCGGTAGTTGGTCGTTATATTTTGACGCCAGAGGTGCTTGATTGTTTGAATGAAACGGCAGCTGGTGCCATTGGAGAGATACAGTTAACTGATGCTATTGCTAAATTACTTGATTCACAAAAAGTTTATGTCTGTCCATTTGTTGGCACTCGTTATGATTGTGGTAATAAACTTGGGTTTTTGCAGGCAACAGTTGAGCTCGGTCTCAAGCATCCAGAAGTTGGCGCTGAATTCAAAGAGTATTTATCAAAAAGGGTTTAGTCTTTTAGAGGTTTTATTAGCTATTTTTATTATATCTTTCGCACTTTTAAGTAGTGTGGCAGTCCAAATTGATGCGTTTAAGAAAAACCATTCGGCATATGATAAAACCATTCAAGTAATAAAATTAGCTAATCAACATGAGTTACAGCTTGGATGAAAGATGTAAAAAAAAACCTGGGTTCATCCTTAATTGAACTAATGGTGGCGGTTACCTTGTCTCTATTTGTGTTAGCCGGTGTTGCTGACCTTTATCTTGCCAGTAAAAACAATTTTAAACGGGGAAGGGATGTTGCTAAAGTTCAAGAGAATGAGCGTCTTATCTATTTTATCTTATCGCAAGCAATTCAAATGGCTGGATATTCTGGTTGTATCTCGGGGCGTCTGCAAGATGGTATTCGCGGATTTAATGAAAACAATCTTCCGGCTTTTTTGCAAAATAAAAAAATCATCAAAGGTAGTGATGTTTTGGTTGTAAAAAGTGCCAATTTTGATATTGCAAATTTATTAGAAAGCGCAAAAAGTGGGGATAAAACTATTTATGTGAAAAATAATCCTGCAAGTAAAAACTATCCTTGGGTTTTTTTGTCTAATTGTCATTATAAAGATCAAGTGCAAGCCAATGGTTTTTTTAAAAACAAAATAGTTTTAATTAATGCTCTGAAGCATTCATATGCAAAAGATGATGCCGAAATTGGAGGAATTAGAGAAACGGCGTTTTTTATCGCAAAAAATGGCAGAAAAAGTGGCGAAAGTTTGTATAAATTAATAAAAAGTGTTGGCATAAGTAATAAGCAAGAACTACTCGAAAATATAAAAAACATGTATATTTGGTATGGCATTGATTTAAATGCTGATCATAAAGTTGATAGTTATTTGCCGTGTAATCAAGTTGAAAATTGGGATAATGTTTTGCTGGTAAAGCTTGAGATTGATTTAGCTATGCAAAAAAAATTATTAATGTATGTTAAATTGCGAGAGCGCCAGTGAAAAATAGCGGTATGGCTTTGATAACATCGTTATTATTTTTGTTGGTCATTTCCATGCTAACAATATCTTTTCTTGATGTTGTAATTTTGGAATTAAAAATAACGGGAAATTTTCAGGATAAAATAAAGTCATTTTATATGGCAGAAGATCTTATGCAGCATAAGCTTGATAATATTAAGCGATCTTGTGCAAATGATGGGTCGTGTGAAAAAATATCCAAAGTTATAGTTGAAGCAAATTATCATGGATCCAAAGTTAAGATTTTGGTGTATTATGAGCCATCTCGAGGTAAACTTTCTTGGCGATTGCTTAAAGTTTAAGCGAAAAAGTTGGAGGAAAGGATATGGAGCATTTAATTGCCTGGTTGGCGAGTATGGTTTTTAGTATTGCGCTTTTTGTTCATGGTGTACTTTTTATTCCGCAAGTTGTGAAAATTTGGAAAAAACGCAGTGCAGCAGGCGTCTCATTGTTAACTTTTGCCGGATTTAATGTGGTGCAATTGTCCGCCACACTGCATGGTTATTTCATCCATGACTATATTCTTATGTTTGGCACGGGTTTTTCTCTTATTACCTGTGGAATGGTTACCTTATCTATTATTTGTTTTATGTTACGCAAAGGCTAGGAGATCTTTATGCATCAAATTATCGAAACAAAACTCGCACCAAATGCAATTGGTCCTTACTCACAAGCTACTATGAAAAATGGATTGTTGTTTGTCTCTGGACAAATCCCAATTGATCCTGAAACTAGTTTATTGATAGAAAATGATGTAAAAAAACAAACAAGGCAGGTTTTAGATAACCTGCGAGCCATTATTATTGAAGCAGGAATGAGCTTAGAGAATGTTATGAAATGTTCATGTTTTTTAAGTGATATGGAGAACTTCGCTGCTTTTAATGAAATTTATAGTGAGTATTTTGGATCGTTGTGTCCAGCCAGAGAGTGTGTTGAAGTTGCACGGTTGCCGAAGGATGTTTTGGTGGAAGTTTCCGCAATTTGTATGGAATAACAAAACTAAAAGTAACTCTTAAGTAACTTTCGCATAAAAAATTACTTTCTGATGTTTTTTGGCGCGCCAAATAGAATGCTGTTCACCCGTCATCCCGGCGGATTTATACGTCATCCCGGCAGACGCCGGGACCTAGGGGTATTAGAAAATATTATAATTTTTGTTTAATTGTCTCTGGGTCCTGGCGTTCGCCAGGATGACGTGAAAAGAGCTAAAATTCTGAGTGAACAGTTATAATTAAAAACCACTTTCGCGGATAATTACAGCTGCTATTTGTTTCAATATGCGGCTTATCATGGAGTCTTGTTTGATAGTTATATAAACTTGTCCACGCAAAGCGTTTTTGATTGATCCTGGTTTCACTGGTGTGAAAGATATTCTTCTTATGGATTGTTCTGGAATTAAACCTTCTTTGGTGTTGCGCATAACAATGTGGCCACCATATTGTGAAATAAGATAGGCTAGATGTGGCAGGTCTATTTTTTCGTCGATTTTGGTAGCTGTTTTAATTTGCAAAGTTTTTATGTGTTGATAATCTATGTCACTTATTAAGCAAGGGATTGGCTCATAAGCTAAGTCCTCTGCGATAAATTCTGCTTTTTTATTAGGAGATAAATCGGCTAAATCAGCGCTGCGAATATAGGCTTCAATTGTGGTTTTATTGGGGTTGATTACCGTTATTAGTAATTGTCTTGATTTAATCCAAATGGCATGGCGCAAAGATGGGTATAAATATTCTACATAACCATTGAATGGGGCCTTTAATACTAGCTGTTGTTGATTTTTATAAAGGCCTGCGAGCCTCGTTCTTTCAGCAGATAGTTTTTGTTCGATAATATTGATATTTTCGATGCTGGTTTTTTCTGTTGCAGTAGAGCGTAGTGCCCATTCTAATTTGGCAATTTCTTCTTTGGTTCGAAGTATTTTGTATTGTAAGAGAGGGGAGTGCATGGTAGCTAATAATTGCCCCTGTTTTACCTTATCACCTTTTTTGATTAGAACTTTATCAATTTGACCGGTATCTGGCGCAAAAAGATTTTGGCTTTGATAGCTCATGAGAGCCGGTAGTTGGATGCGCACATTCCATGGAATGGATATTATGGCAATTAATACTAAGATAGTAGTGCCGCTTATAATTAGATTACGGTTTAAGCTAATATGACTTTTTAATCTCCACCATATTCTAAGTTCACGCACAATTGGCATGATCAGTAAAATTGTGAATTCAGTGATTAATAAAATTATGCCAAGAGCCTTGAAAAAGAAAAAATATACTAACAAAGAAATAGCTAAAAATAGGACAAAACGATAACTCCAAGTAGCAACTGTGTAGAGAATAAAAATTAATTCAGGACTTACGCGAAAAACATTTTAGTTTCCTTATTTTTTAATTGATCTATCATATAATTTCTCATTAAATTTTGTTTTAGTTG